>JAIEPJ010000018.1 GCA_019749835.1 Phreatobacter sp.
GGTGTGGCGACGGTCGGCGCCTATCTCGCCGCCGGCCTGCTCGGTGCCCCGGTCTTCGCCGGCATGAGCACCGGCGTCGCGCCCTTCCTCGGCCCGACCGGCGGCTTCCTCGCGGGCTTCCTGGTCATGGCTGCGATCATCGGCGCTGCCGCCGACCGCGGCTGGGACAAGGCCTGGCCGAAGATCCTCGCCGCCATGGCGATCGCCAATGTGATCGTCTTCGTGCCCGGCCTGCTCTGGCTCGGCACCTTCACCGGCTATGGCGAGAAGCTGCTGGCCGCCGGCCTCTGGCCCTTCGCCCTCGGCACGCTCGTCAAGACGGCGCTTGGCGCCGCCCTCATGCCGCTGGCTTGGTCCCTGGTGTCGCGGCTCAGGGGCTGACCTCCTCGACGACATAGCCGCCGTCGAACAGGGTGGCGATGCGGCCGAGCGCGAACCGCGTCGTCGGGCAATCGTGCGGCACGCCCGCCGGCAGCAGCGCGGTGAGCGCTTCCGGTTCGAGGGCGTTCAGCCGGGCGAAGATCGCGGGATCGAGGCGGATCGCCAGCCCGTGATCGGGATGGGCCGGGTCGATATGGGCCGGCCCATACTCGCCGAGGTGGCGCATGGCGTCCCAGGGCGCCGCCTCGCGGGGCAGCCGCGCGGCGAGGCCGGCATCCTCCTCGCGCAGGTAGAAGCGGTTGAGGCCGTCGAAGAAGACGTCGCGGTAGCCGGCCGCAGCGAGGATCGGCGCGAAGTCCTCCGAGCGGTCGGCCATGGTCCACGGCGCCACGGCCTCCATCACCACGACGCGGGGGCGAAAGCGCTGCCAGTCGTTGCCGGCGAGCACCTCGGCCTCCGCGCCCTCGACATCCACCTTGAGGAAATCGATGCGCTCCGGCGCATGGGCCGCGCAGAGCGCCGCCAGCGTCGTCATCGGGCGGCGCAGGCGCGACGATGTGACGCCCGCCGCCGCGGCGGTCTCGGCGTGCTGGGCGAGTGTCGTCGACAGCCCGTGGAAGCGGTCGGCCTGGAAGAAGTCGGCCTCGCCTTCGGTCCGGCCGCAGAGCGCCTCGGCGACGACGTCGCGCGGGCGGACCCGCCCATAGGCACGTGCGATCTCCGCCTGTGGCTCCACCACAATGCCGCGCCAGCCACGCTCGTAGAACCAGAAGGACACATTGTCGGCGATGGCGTGGCCGCCGCCGACATCCACGTAGAAGCCCTCCGCGACGTCGGCGAGCAGCAGGGCGAGGTGGTAGTCCTCGCGGTTCTGGGCATAGGAGAGAAAGGCCCTCGCGTCCGTCTCGCTCAAGGCCGTCTCCCTGTGATGGCGGCGTCTGTGACTAGCGCCGTGGTGCGATGGCGTGAGCCTCGCGTGCCCGGTCGATCTGGTCAAGCTTGGCGGTGAAGAGGCTCCAGTCGTCGCGCTCGGCGATCGGCGCCCAGAGGGCCTCGACCTCCTCGATCAGCAGCGTCGCCGGCCCCTCGCCTTCGAAATAGGTGCGGGCCGCCGCCGAGGCGGCCACAGGTTCATGGGCTCCCAGCGCCGCCTCAAGCCGGGCGAAATCCGCGCCCACGTAGAATGCGGCCTGCGGCCCGGCCATGGCGAAGGCGCGCCGCGCCAGCCCGCCATGCCAGTCGAACACCGTGCGTTCGAAGGGCGCCTGCGACTTCAGCAGGAACTGAAAGAAGGCGGCCGCGAGTTCGTCGTCGGCCTCGGCGTCGACCGCCTTGAGGCCGAGCCGCGCGCAGAGCGCCCGCCGGAGGCCGGCATGGAAGGCCCCGGCATAGCCGCGCAGCGCATCCTCCAGCGCCGCCACCGGTGCCACCAGCGTCAGGCATTCGGCGAAGCGCTCGAGGTTCCAGGCGACGGCCCCGGGCTGGCGGCCGAAGGCATAGAGGCCGGTCTGGTCGAAATAGGCGGCAGTGAATCCAGGCTCGTAGCGCGGCAGGAACCGCCAGGGGCCGTAGTCGAAACTCTCCCCGGTGACGACCATGTTGTCGGTGTTGAGCACGCCGTGGACGAAGCCCGCCGCCATCCATTCGCCGACGAGTGCGCCGGAGGCCGCGGCGACGGCTGCGAGCAGGGCCGGGGCCTCCTCGGCCATGACGCCGCCACGGGCCGCCTGCGGGTGGTAGTGCCGGATGGAATGGCTGACCAGGGCGGCGATGCCGGCCGCGTCGTTGTAGGCGAGGCAGCGCTGGAATGTGCCGAAGCGGACATGGCTGTGCGACAGCCGCACCATGACCGCGGACCGGGTCGGCGAGGGCTCGTCGCCGCGCATCAGTTCCTCGCCCGTCTCGATCAGCGAGAAGGTCTTCGATGTATAGACGCCATAGGCCTCCAGGAGCGAGGAGGCCAGAACCTCGCGCACGCCGCCCTTCAGGGTCAGGCGGCCGTCGCCGGAGCGCGAATAGGGCGTCCGTCCCGACCCCTTGGTGCCGAGGTCGAGGAGGCGCCCCTCGCCGTCGATCAGCTGGCCGGCGAGGAAGCCGCGCCCGTCGCCGATATCGGGATTGTAGGAGCGGAACTGGTGGCCGTGATAGCGCAGGGCCAGCGGCGCCGGCAGGTTGTCCGGCAGGGGCTCGAACCGGCCGAAATGGGCGATCCACTGGTCGTCGGTCAGCCCGCCGAGACCCACCGCCTCCGCCCATCGCTGGTTACGGAAGCGCAGCACATGCTGCGGGAAGCGGGCCGGCGCCACCACGTCGGAGAAGGCGGGGCCGAGATCGGCATGGGCGGTGGAGGGACGGTAGGTCATGGCGGAGCTATGGCGGATCAGGCTGCGGCTGCCTTGCCCCGCATCGATGTCACCACCTCGGCCAGCATCTCGTAGGAGCGCACGCGCTTGCCGTGGTCGTGGATGGCCGAGGCCACCATGACCTCGTCCACACCCGTCTCGGCGATGAAGCGCTCCAGCCCGCGCCGCACGGTCTCCGGCGAGCCGACGAAGGAGAAGTGCAGCATGCGCGAGGCCTGTGCCTTTTCCATCGGGCTCCAGAAGCTCTCGATATCGTCGATCGGTGGCGGCAGCAGGCCGCGCACGCCCCGGAAGATGCCGGCGGCGCGCTGCTGGGCCGAGGTGAAGAGGTGGCGCGCCTCCTCGTCGGTGGGGGCGAGGAAGACATTGCAGCCCGCCATGGCATAGGCGCTGGCCTGCTGCGCAGAGGGCGTGAACTTCGCCCGGTAGAGGGCCATCGCCTGCATCAGCGCATCGGGGGCGAAATGCGAGGCGAAGGCATAGGGCAGGCCGAGCATGGCCGCGAGCTGCGCGCCGAAGGTCGAGGACCCCAGGATCCACAGCGGCACCTCGGTGCCGGCGCCCGGCACCGCCTGGATTGCCTGGCCGGGTTGCGCCGGGGCGAGGAAAGCCTGCAGTTCCAGCACGTCCTGCGGGAAATTGTCCGATTCCATCGGATCGACGCGCAGCGCCCGCATGGTGCGCTGGTCGGTGCCGGGGGCGCGGCCGAGGCCGAGATCGATGCGGCCGGGAAACAGGCTCTCCAGCGTGCCGAACTGTTCGGCGATCACCATGGGCGCATGGTTCGGCAGCATGATTCCGCCGGCGCCGACCCGGATCCGGCGCGTCGCCGCCGCCACCTGGCCGATCACGACGGCAGTCGCGGCGCTGGCGATGCCGGTCATGTTGTGATGCTCGGCGAGCCAGTAGCGGTTGTAGCCGAGCCGGTCGGCATGGCCGGCGAGATCGATCGTGTTGCGCAGCGCGTCCCCGGGCGTCGAGCCTTCCGGGACGGGTGCGAGGTCGAGGATGGAGAACAGCGTCATCGGATCATCCGGGTTCAAGGGCCGGGTTCAGTGTCGCTCAAGATAGGCATTTGCGGCGGGATGGCGAGGGCAGGTGGCAGCGGATCAGCCCTGCTCGGGCGCTCCGAGCTGGCGCAGCGCCTCGTGGACCACGTCGGCCTTGTGCCGGAGATGCTCCCGCATCAGGCCGGACAGCGCCGCCCCGTCGCGGGCGCGCAGCGCCGCCATCATCCGCTCGTGGTCCTCGATCGCCTCGGTCCAGCGCTCCGGCGTCTTGCGGGCGACGAAGCGCACCGCATGGATGCGCACCATCAGGTTCTGATAGAGACCGGCCAGTGTCGCATTGCCGGCGATGCGGAAGATCTCCTCATGGATGCGTCGGTTGAGTCCGGAATAGGGCACCCATTCGCCGCGTCGCCAGTGGCCGACCATCTCGGCATGCATCGCCTCCAGCCGGGCGAGGTCGTCGGCGTCGAGACGGGCGCAGGCAAGCTCCCCGGCCAGCGCCTCCAGTACGCCCATGATCGGGAAGAGCTCCTCCACCGCTTCCGGTGCGATGCGGGCGACCCTGCCGCCACGGTTCGGGGTGAGATCGACGAGGCCCTCGGCCGCCAGCACCTTCAGCGCTTCGCGCAGCGGCGTGCGCGAGACGCCGAAGAGGTCGCAGAGGTCGGGCTCGGAGATCTTGTCGCCGGCCTTGAGCGTGCCTTCGACGATCATGTCGCGCAGGCGGCCCGTGAGTTCGGTCGCCAGCGAGCGGCGGGCGATCAGCGGATGCTCGTTCATGCCGATCCTCCTCTCGCCTGTCGCACCATCACGCCGCCTTGGCGCTGCCCTCGCGCTTGGTGTCGGCCAGATAGGCCATGGCGGCCGTCACGCCGCCCGCCTTGTGCGGCACGCCGGCGAGGCCCAGCCCCATCTCGACGCCGCCGAGTGTGCCGATCAGCGTCAGGTCGTTGATGTCGCCGAGATGGCCGATGCGGAACACCTTCTTGGCGACCTTCGACAGGCCGGTGCCGAGCGACATGTCGAAGGCATCGAGGATCACCGAGCGCAGCCGGTCTGCATCATGGCCCTCCGGCATGACGACGGCGGTGAGAACAGGAGAGAAGTGCTTGGGATTGGTGCAGAGATTCTCCAGGCCCCAGGCCGCAACCGCGCGGCGCGTCGCCTCGCCGTGGCGCAGGTGGCGCGCAAAGACGGCGTCGAGACCCTCCTCGTGAAGCATCTGGATGGCCTCGTCGAGGCCGTAGAGCAGGTTCGTCGCCGGCGTATAGGGGAAGTAGCCGGACTTGCCGGAGGCGATCATCTCCTCCCAGCCCCAGAAGCTCTTCGGCAGGCGCGAGGCCTTCGAGGCCGCCAGCGCCTTCTCGGAGACGGCGTTGAAGGACAGGCCCGGAGGCAGCATCAGGCCCTTCTGCGAGCCGGCGACGGTGACGTCGACGCCCCATTCGTCATGGCGGTAGTCGACCGAGGCCAGCGATGAGATCGTGTCGACCATCAGCAGCGCTGGGTGGCCGGCGGCATCGATGGCCTTGCGGACCTCGTCGATGCGCGACGTCGCACCGGTGGAGGTCTCATTGTGGACGACGCAGACCGCCTTGAACGTGTGGCCCTTGTCCTCGCGCAGCGCCGCCTCGATGGCCGCGACATCGGCGCCCGCGCGCCAGTCGGAGGGGATGAACACCGCCTCGACGCCGAGCTTGCCCGCCATGGTCTTCCACAGCGTCGCGAAATGGCCGGTCTCGACCATCAGCACCTTGTCGCCGGGCGACAGCGTGTTGGCGAGTGCCGCCTCCCAGGCGCCGGTGCCCGAGGCGGGATAGATCACCACGGCGCCGCGGGTCTTGAAGATCGAACGCATGCCGTCGAGGACGCGCAGGCCGAGCTTGCCGAAATCCGGGCCGCGATGGTCGATCGTCTGCCGCGCGATGGCGCTGAGGATGCGCTCCGGAACCGGCGAGGGGCCGGGGATCTGCAGGAAATGCCGCCCGGCGACGCGCGGTGCATTGGTGGCCATCGGGGATCTCCTCGGCGTGATCGTTGAACCGCTGCGACGCGGCCTCTTGCCAGAATGAATAATGAATGCAAAATTCAAGTCAAGGGGAGCGCAGGCTCTTCGTTCGAAGCGGGAGGCTGCACCGCGGGCATTGCGTCCTTCGAGGCTCGCTGTCGCTCGCACCTCAGGATGAGGGTTATTGTGTCTGGCAAGACCGGTGTCGGACCGGATGCCGGTGATGCCAGTCATCAACCCTCCTCATCCTGAGGTGCTCGCCCGGGCGATGCGTCTGCATCGTCCGGCGGCGAGCCTCGAAGGACGCACTTGGCTGATGCAGGCATGAACCGATGAACGACATGAGCAACACGCCCGACACGCCGCTGCAGCGCCGCCTCGCGTCCGAGGTGAAGGGCGACGTCCTCTTCGACGTCTTCTCGCGCGGGCGCTACGCCACCGACGCCTCGATCTACCAGATCATGCCGGTCGGTGCGGTCGTGCCGGAGACGGTGGACGACGCCATCCGCGCAGTGGCCCTGGCGCGCGAGGCGGGCGTCACCGTCCTCCCCCGCGGCGGCGGCACCTCGCAGTGCGGCCAGACGGTCAATTCGTCGCTCGTCGTCGACTGCTCGAAGCGCCTCAACCGCATCCTCGACCTTGATGTCGCCGGCCGCACCGTTCGCGTCGAGCCGGGCATCGTCCTTGATGATCTCAACCGCCAGCTCAAGAAGCACGGGCTCTGGTATCCCGTCGACGTCTCCACCGCCTCGCGCGCCACGATCGGCGGCATGACCGCCAACAATTCCTGCGGCGGCCGCTCGCTGCGCTACGGCACCATGCGCGACAATGTCATCCAGGTGGAGGCGGCGCTCGCTGACGGCACCCGCCGCTGGTTCGGCGAGGTCTCCCGCGACGAGGCCCTGCGTAACGATGCCGACCTGCTCACCCGCGACCTCCTGAGCCTCGGCACGCGCGAGGCGGCGGAGGTCGAGGCCCGCTATCCGAAGGTGCAGCGCCGGGTCGGCGGCTACAACCTCGACGCCCTGGTGCCGAAGGGAGCCGCCAACAACATGGCGCATATCCTGGTGGGCTCCGAGGGCACGCTTGCCTTCACCACGGCGGTCGACCTCAAGCTCTGGCCGCTGCTCGGACCGAAGGTCTTCGGCATCTGCCATTTCGGTTCGTTCCACGAGGCGATGGACGCCGCCCAGCATCTCGTCACCCTGAAGCCCATCGCGGTGGAACTGGTCGACCGCACGATGATCGGCCTTGCCCGCGACATCGCCATGTTCCGTCCGACGGTGGAGCGTGTCGTGCGCGGCGATCCGGACGCGCTGCTGGTGGTGGAATTCGCCGAGGAGACGGAAGCCCAGAACCTGCAGAAACTCCGGGATCTCGAGGCGATGATGGGCGACCTCGGCTTCACCTGGCAGGGTGAGGGCGCCCGCTTCGGCGGTGTCGTGCCGGTCACCGAGCCGGCCTGGCAGGCCGCCGTCACCGAGATGCGCTCCTCCGGCCTCAACATCATGATGTCGATGAAGGAGGCGGGAAAGCCCGTTTCCTTCGTCGAGGACTGCGCGGTGCCGCTGCCCGACCTCGCCGCCTATACGGCGGGCCTCACGGAAATCTTCCGCGCCCATGGCACCGAGGGCACCTGGTATGCCCATGCATCCGTCGGCTGCCTGCACGTGCGTCCCGTCCTCAACATGAAGCTGGACGTCGATGCCAAGCGCATGCGCTCCATGGCCGAACAGGCCTTCGAGCTCGTCCGTCACTACAAGGGCTCGCATTCCGGCGAGCATGGCGACGGCATCGTCCGCTCCGAGTTCCACGAACAGATGTTCGGCACCCGGCTCGTCCGCGCATTCGAGGAGGTGAAGGACCGTTTCGATCCCGGTGGCCTGTTCAATCCCGGCAAGATCACCCGTGCGCCATCAATGGATGACCGGACACTGTTCCGCTACCCGCCGGGCTATGAGGGCATCGAGATCAATCCGGCCCTCGACTGGTCGGACTATCCCGGCGCCAGCCAGGGTTTCCTCGGCGCCATCGAGATGTGCAACAACAACGGCACCTGCCGGAAGCTCGACGGCGGCGCCATGTGCCCGAGCTACCGCGTCACCCGCGACGAGCAGCATGTGACGCGCGGCCGCGCCAACACGCTGCGCCTCGCCATGACCGGCCAGCTCGGCCCCGGCGCGCTGGTGGCCCCGGAAATGGAGGCGAGCCTGTCCCTTTGCGTCTCCTGCAAGGCTTGCAAGCGCGAATGCCCGACCGGGGTCGACATGGCGCGTATGAAGATCGAGGTGAAGGCCCAGCGTTACGCCCTCTATGGCGCGAAGCTGCACGACCGGCTTGTGGCCCATCTGCCGCGCTTCGCCCCGCTCGCTGCGAAGGCCCCCTGGCTCTTCAACCTGCGCGACCGCGTGCCGGCTCTGAAAGCCCTGTCGGAGAAGCTCGCCCAATTCTCGGCGCGCCGCACCCTGCCGCGCTGGCGCTCCGACATCTTCGCGCCGAAGGCGGCCGCGGAAGGCCCGCAGGCCGGCCGCGAGGTGGTGCTCTTCGCCGACACGTTCAACCGCGCCTTCGAGCGCGAGAACCTTGATGCGGCGGTTTCGGTGCTCGTCGCCGCTGGCTACCGCGTCCTTCACGCGAGGCCCGTCGGCGGTGGCCGGGCGCTGTGCTGCGGGCGCACCTATCTCGCCACCGGCATGGTCGACCGTGCCCGCGAGGAGGCCGACCGGCTGGTGGCGGCGCTGACGCCCTTCGCGGCGCGCGGCGTGCCGGTCGTCGGGCTCGAACCCTCCTGCCTCTTCTCGCTGCGCGACGAGATCCCGGCGCTGCTGAAGTCGGAGGAAGCGGCTGGCGTGGCGAAGGTCGCTGTCCTCTTCGAAGAGTTTCTCGCCGCCGAGGCCAAGGCCGGACGCCTGTCCTTGCCGCTCGGCGAACTCAAGGCCAAGGCCGTGCTGCACGGCCATTGCCACCAGAAGGCCTTCGGCGCGATGGGCGCGGTGGAGGGCACGCTGCGTCTCATCCCCGGGCTCGAGGTCCAGACGGTTGAGAGCTCCTGTTGCGGCATGGCGGGGGCCTTTGGCTATCACGCCGAGACCATCGACGCCTCGCTCGCCATGGCGGAACTGTCGCTCCTGCCAGCCATCCGCAAGGCGCCGGACGACGCCATCATCATCGCCGACGGCACCTCCTGCCGCCACCAGATCGCCGACGGTGCCGGTCGCGAAGCCGTGCATGTGGCGCGGGTCCTGGCGATGAGCCTGGAGCGGAAGGTGGACGAGGCATCGACGAGCGGCTGAGGACGTGGTCCGGTGAGGCTCCCTTCACCTCTCCCCGGCGGGGAGAGGTCGGCCGCAGGCCGGGTGAGGGGCTATCGCTCTTCGTCTGCCGCTCTCCCCCTCACCCGCCTCGCTTCGCTCGTCGACCTCTCCCCGCGGGGGAGAGGTGAAGCAGTGGCCCGCTCAAGCCCAATGCATTGCGTGGTCGCCCATCTGCCTTCTTGGCGGCCCGAGGAAGGGGCTCCCTTCACCTCTCCCCGGCGGGGAGAGGTCGGCCGCAGGCCGGGTGAGGGGGCAAGGTCTCAAAAGAAAAGGCCCGCCGGAGCGGGCCTTCATGGGTGGTTGCGTGGTCGGCGAGCCCGCTTCTGATCACTCCAGCTTCACGCCGGCGTCGGTGACGACCTTGCGCCAGCGCTGCACCTCGGAGGAGACGAACCGGCCGAAGGCCTCGCCCTCGAGCGTCGGGATGTCCGACCCGTTGCGCGCCCAGGCGTCCTTGATGGACTGCACCTGCAGCGCGGCACGGATCTCCGTGCGCATGCGCTCGACGATCGGGGCCGGCGTGTTCTTCGGTGCGAAGATCGCATACCAGGTCGACACGTCGAAATTCTGCAGGCCGCTTTCGCCGGCCGTCGGAACGTTCGGGATCGCCGGGTTGCGCGTCGGGGCCGCCACCGCGATGCCGCGGATGGATCCGCCCAGCACCTGCGGCGCCGAGGTGCCGAGACCATCGAAGATCATGTCGATCTGGCCGGCGACGAGGTCGGCCATGGCCGGTCCCGCGCCGCGATAGGGCACGTGCCTGATCTTGGTCTGCGTGAGGATCTTGAAGAGCTCGCCGGCCAGATGGTGCGTCGTGCCGATGCCGGCCGAGCCGTAGATCAGGTCGTCCGGTTTCGACCGCGCCAGCGCGATCAGTTCGGCGAGGGTCGTCGCCTGCACGCGCCGCGGATTGACCACGATGATCTGCGGCGGCTGGGCGATGACGGCAATCGGAATGAAATCGGTCTCGATATTGTACTCGAGGCGGGGATAAAGCGACGGGGCGATGGAGTGGTGGGCGGCGCCGACGAAGAACGAGTAGCCGTCGGGCGCGGCCCGCGAGGCGACCAGCGCGCCTGCCGTTCCGCCGGCACCGGCGCGGTTCTCGATGATGACGCCCTGGCCGAGCTGCCTCTCAAGCTGGGCGGCGAGCGGACGGGCGAAGGCGTCGGTGCCGCCGCCAGCCGGGAAGGGCACCATGAAGGTGATCGGTCGCGTCGGCCAGGTCTGGGCGCCGGCCGGCGCGCCGAAGCTGATGACGGAGAGCACGGCCAGGCCGGCGAGTATGGTTTTGCGCATGGGGTTCCCTCGGAACGGTTTCCTCTGGCGGCCCTTGCTGACGGGCCACTCGTCCAGCTTTGTCTGCCGGTTATGACAGAGACTAGCGCCTGAGCGGAGGGTTGCAAGCGGGCTCGGCCGCCATCCCATGGGGGGCGGCCGAATGCCGCCATCAGGTGCCGACGCGCACCGGCGCGTTCAGCTTGCGCAGGGCGGCGATAACGGACAGCGCCGTGATCCGGCCGGTCTTCGGGTTGTCGGACGGGATGTTCTCGATGGCGAGCGTCAGCTTCGCCGAATCCGAATCGACCTCGATGGCGTGGCAGTTGCGGGTGACGGTCGGGTCGGCCCAGATGTCGATCGTCGTGCGGTCCGGACCGATGCCGGCCAGCGACAGCGCCACGGCGACATTGACGTTGGCTGGGAATCCCTTGGCCGCCTCGCGGGCGGTCCCCGAGAAGATCAGCGTCGGCACCTTGACCGCGTCCATGTCGAGGCCCTTCTCGACGAGATAGGGCGCGCCGACCAGGCCCTTCGGCGGCTTGCGGGTGATCATCCGCACCGAGTGGATCGTGCCCTCGGCGGCGGCGGTCACGGCGTCGAGGCCGAGCAGTGCGCCCGTGGGCACGATGATCTGGCCGCCGTGGGTCTTTGCCAGGTCCATCAGGTGCGGGCGCGGCAGCAGCGCGCCGCAGGACAGGACCATCACCTTCTTGCCCGCCTTCAGCATCGGCGTGCAGATCTCCTCGATCACCGAAGAAGGAGCGCATTCCACCGCCAGATCGGCATGGGCGGGGAAGTCGGCGAGCGGCACGATGGGAACGTCGATGCCCTGCTCGGCGAGCCAGGCCTTGGCCTTGGCCTCATCCCGCGCAGCGACGCAGGCGAGCGTCGTGCCCGGGATCGTTCCGCCCGCGATCCGCGCAGCGAGCGTGCGTCCGATGGCGCCGAGGCCGGCAATGGCGATGCGGGTGGTGGTCATGGGTCTCTCCGGTCGAAAAGGAGGCGGACCATAGAGCCTGGGAGGGCAATTGCCAGTCCCTCCCGTCATGGCGCCCATGTTCCGGCTCTGGTGATCCGGGAGCGCCCGCGCTGCTTGCGGCCGTGTGCCGCTGCCCACATTCTAGGCTGGACAACCCGCACCTTTTGGCCATGATCCGCCGCTTCCAGAGGAGTATGTGCATGAAAACGACCTCCCGACGCGCCCTGCTTGCCCTTGCCGCCGCAGCCCCGCTGCTCGCTGCCGCGCCCGCGGCCCAGGCCCAGACCTGGCCGGCGCGCCCGGTGACGATGATCATCCCCTTCGCCGCGGGTGGCCCGACCGACGTCCTCGGCCGCATCATGGCCGAGCGCATGTCGCAGATCCTCGGCCAGCAGGTGGTGGTGGAGAATGTCGGCGGCGCCGGCGGCATGACCGGTGCAGCCCGCGTCTCGCGCGGCTCGCCCGACGGCTACAGCTTCGTGCTCGGCACGGTCGGCACCCATGCGGTGAACCAGACGCTCTACAAGCAGCCGCTCTACAACGCGGCCACCGATTTCGCGCCGGTCACCCTGATCGCCGAGGTGCCGCTGATCCTCATCACGCGCAAGGATTTCCCGGCCAACAACCTTCAGGAGTTCATCGCCCACGTGAAGGCCAACCAGGCAAAGATGCAGTTCGCATCCGCCGGCGCCGGCTCGGCCGTGCATCTCGGCTGCCTCTACCTGAACTCCGTCATCGGCGCCAACGACGTCACCCACGTGCCCTATCGCGGCTCGGCTCCCGCCATCCAGGACCTGGTCGGCGGCCGCGTCGACTACATGTGCGAGATCTCTTCCACCGCCATGCCGCATATCCAGGGCGGCTCGGTGAAGGCGCTGGCGACGCTCACCGCCAACCGCTCGACGGTCTTCCCCGACCTGGCGACGGCCCAGCAGCAGGGCCTTCAGGGCTTCGAGGCCTACACGTGGAATGCCCTGTTCTTCCACAAGGACACGCCGCCCGCCATCGTCGAGCGCCTGCGCGCCGTGACCGTCGAGGCCATGGACACGCCGGCGGTGAAGGAGCGTCTCGAGGGTCTCGGCGCCATCATGGCAACGCCTGAGCGTCGCGGCCCGGCCTATCTCGGCCAGCTCGTGCGGAGCGAAATCGAGAAGTGGGCTGGCCCGATCCGCGCCAGCGGCGTCAGCCAGTAAGCGCAACGCACTCTGAGGATCACGACACCCGGCGGGCCTTCCGCCGGGTGTTGTCGTTTGGGGGAGCAAGAGTGCGCCCTTGCCTTGGGTTGAACGCGTTGCTCGAAAGTATTGCGTCCTTCGAGGCTCGGGCTTTGCCCTCGCTCCTCAGGATGAGGAGGGCAGAGACCTGCACCGGGTGGCCTGGAGTGCAGCCGCCGCACGTCGTCCGTCGCTGATGCAGGTCTCCAGCAATCCCCATCCTGAGGTGCGAGCCCCTGCGATGCGTGAGCATCGTCGGGGAGCCAGCCTCGAAGGACGCACGCGGCCTATGCAGCCCTGCCGTCCTGATCGCCGCGCCTCAGCCCAGCGCCGCCACCACCGCCGCGCGGCGCGGCAGGGGCGCAACCGCGCCATAGCCGGTGGTGGACAGTGCCGCCGCGGCGCAGGCATAGCGGCCGGCCTGGAAGGGGTCGCCTGTCGCCAGCCATTCCGCGAGAAACGCGCCGTCGAAACAATCACCGGCTCCGGTCGCGTCGACCGCCCCGACGCTGATCGAGGGAATGATGCGGCGCTCGCCGGCCGTGGCGATCAGCGCACCGTCCCGCCCGAGGGTCAGCGTCACGATCTTCGAGCCCCCCTCGAGATAGAAGTCGGCGATGGCGTCGGGCGTGTCGCGGCCGGTGAGCTGGCGCGCGTCGTCGAGGCCGGGCAGGGCGATGTCGGCGAGCCGCATGGCCTCGTTGGTCACCTCGCGGGCCCGTTCCAGCGGCCAGAGCCGCAGCCGCAGATTGGTGTCATAGGACACCGTCACGCCGGCGGCGCGCGCCTCGGCGATGGCGAGGCGCACGGCGGCGCTGGCCGAGGGCGAGATGGCCTGCGAGATCCCGGAGACATGCAGGATCTTCGCCGCACGGATCGCCGGGACCGGCAGGTCGGCAGACGTGAAGCGCGCAGCCGCTGAGCCGGCGCGGCGATAGGCGAATTCATGGCCATTCGGCCCGTGGGTGATGAAATAGATCCCCGTCTCGCTTTGCGGCGGCATCCGCATCGCGCTGGTGTCGATGCCCTCGGCCCGCCACAGGTCGAGGAAGGCCTGCCCGAATGTGTCGTCGCCGACGGCGCCGATCACGCCGACGCTCGCCCCCGACCGCGCCGCGGCGATGGCGCAATTGGACGTGTCGCCACCGAAGCCGAACAGATAGGTTGGCTCGCGCGGGATGGTCTGGTTGAACTCACCGAGGGCTTCGCCAAAACAGAGGATATCGGGGGGCATGACGGGTCCGGTTGTCAGGGGCCGCCAGCATAGGCATCGCCGGACGGCGGGCAAGGCCCCGGAACTTTCTCCGGCGTCAGGGCGTCACATGGCGCGTTTGATCCAGGCCAGCGATTTCGCTTTTGTCGCGGTGCATGCTCTTGCCTAGTTGGTGCAATGCGGTATCATTCGTGTACGAACGAAACTGTCTCTGGCGCCAGTCACCCCGGGCTATGCCATGTCGAACCTGAACTCCGAGCGCGTCATCGACGTGCGCCACTACACGGATCGCCTCTTCTCCTTCAAGACGACGCGCGACCCGGCATTTCGCTTCGTCAATGGCCAGTTCACGATGATCGGCCTGGAAATCAATGGCCGGCCCCTGCTGCGCGCCTATTCCATCGTGTCCTCCAACTATGAGGACAATCTGGAATTCTTCTCGATCAAGGTCCCTGACGGTCCGCTGACGTCGCACCTGCAGAACATCAAGGTCGGCGACCAGATCCTGGTCGGGCGCAAGCCGGTCGGCACGCTGGTCCAGGACGCGCTGCTGCCGGGCAAGACCCTCTACCTCTGCGGAACCGGGACAGGGCTCGCGCCCTTCATCAGCGTCGTCAAGGACCCCGAGGTCTACGACCGCTTCGAGAATGTCGTGCTGATCCACGGCACCCGCTTCATCGCCGAACAGGCCTATGGCGACTACGTGTCGAGGGAACTGCCGAACGACGAACTGATCGGCGAACTGGTCCGCGCGAAGCTGAAATACTATCCCACGGTGACGCGCGAGCCCTATATCCACAACGGCCGCATCACCGAGCTCCTCGACAGCGGCAAGCTGCAGGCGGAGTTCGGCTTGCCGCCGCTCGACAAGACCAATGACCGGGTCATGATCTGCGGCTCGCCCGCCTTCCTCAAGGACATGGTCGACATGCTGGTCGCCCGCGGCTTCGACGAGGGCGCCATTTCCGGCCCCGGCCATTTCGTCATCGAGAAGGCCTTCGTCGAGAAGTGAGGCCGGGCCGCCGGCGCGCGGCCGGCTGAACCTTTCGCCTGTCCGGCGCGACTGACACGCAAGCCGCCTTCGCGGCGCGTCAGTCGAGCCATGTCCGAGCACAGTCCACTTCCCCCTCCAGTCACGTCCACGGCTTCCGCCGGGCGAGGCCTCGCCGTCGGCCTCGCCGCCGTCATCGGCGCCGCCCTGGCCGGTGCCCTGCTGTCGGGTTTCGCCAGCCGGACGGCCGCGCTCGCCTTCGCCGACTGGCTCGATCTCGGCCGCTCGGCGGACCGGTCGGCCTTCGCCGCGACCATGGCCGGGATCGGCGGAGCCGCCGGCGGTGCCCTCGGCCTCTGGCTGATGCTGTCGCGCCTCGCGCGGTCGGGTGCCATGCTCCGCCTCGCCGCGGCGGCCGTCGCGATCCTCGCCTTCTTTTCCGTCGCCCTCGGCTATGTTGCCTTCGCGGTGACCACCCCGCCGCCGCCGGTCCAGCCCTACCTCATCGTCCAGTTGCGCCTCGACGGCCTCGGCTGGCGCGACCTCGCCCTCACCGGCGAGGCCGGCCGGAGCGATGTCTCAGCCGAGGGCCTGGAATGGCGGGTCGACGCCTATGACGTCACCACTGCCGATGCCGTCCTGCCGCTGCTGGAGCCCTCCGGCATGCGCGCCATCATCCTCGCGCGCGAAGGCCGGGAAATCGCCCGCTTCAGCCTCGACCTGCCCGGTGACCCGCCCGCCACCGCCCGCTACAGCCACTGGCTCACGCCGGACCGTCGCCAGGGCACGAGCCCTGGCATCGAGATGCGGTTCCGCATCGAGCGGCGGATCGTGCGCTAGGCCCTGCGGGTGATGCCGAAACGCGCGGCGGCGGCGTCGAGATCGACCTCGTCCCAGCAGCGATGGTCGCCGCGGGCATAGGCTTCGGCGTTCTGCGTGTAGAGCCAGGCGTTGAAGCGGTTGGCGGCACCGCAGTCGCGGCTCGCCTTGAGCACCGCCGGCACGCCGGCAACGATGGAGTTGGGCGGGATCACCGTGTTTTCCTTCAGGAAGGAGCCGCCGGCGATGATCGAATTGGCGCCGATCACGCAGCCGTCCATGATGGTGGCGCCGATCCCGACCAGCACATTGTCGCCGATGGTGCAGCCGTGCAGCGTGACATGGTGGGTGATGGAGCAGTCGCGCCCGACGAAGGTGCCGGTGCCGCTGCCGACATGTACCATCGCGAAATCCTGGATGTTCGTGCGCTCGCCGATCACCACCGCGTACATCTCGGCGCGGATGACGGCATTGGGCCAGATGGAGGCTTCGGCGGCGAGGGTCACCTTTCCATAGATCTGCGCCGACGGATGGACATGGGCGGACGGATCGATGGTGACCAGCGGTCCAGTGCGCGGAACGGCGGAACCTCTGATCATCGGACTGTTTCCCTCTCCGCCGCCACGGCGGTCGCGGCCGGACGATGCCCGGGCCGGGCGCCTGCGGGCAAGACGGAGGGATCAGTCCTTTCGGACGATGGGCTCAGGCCGGAGCCATTCGACCTCATGCAGGTCGGCCACATCGGCGTCGAAGCTGCCGGCCGGCGACAGGGGCGGTGCGACCAGGCGGGGCAGCGCGGTCTCCTCGGGCGTCATGGCCGTGCTCCGGTCGCCGGCGCGGGCCTGGCGACCGATCCGGTCGCGAGCGGGCCCGTCTGTGCCAGCAGATGAAAGACGATGGTCCGCATGGCCGCCGTATTCTCCTCCTCGGAGAGCGAGCGCAGGTGCGGATAAAGCGGACGGAATGCCACGCCGAGCAGGGCGATCAGGGCCGGCGAGGCATGGGGAATCTCGTCGGCGGCATAGGTCGCGTAGGAGGTGCGGCCGGCGAGCGCGGCGATATGGACGAGGATGCGCTCCTCGATCTCGCCGACATTGCGATACTGGTCGAGCGCGAAGCTGGCGCAGGCCTGGAGGGCGGCATCGGACTCGGCACGCAGGTCCGCGTCGCTCACCATGGCCTCCGCCGTGAATCGGGTGAGGTCGGCGGGCGCGCAGGCCTCCTGCGCCGCGGCGGACGCGGCGAGGACCATCAGAGCGGCGGAAGCCGCGAAGACCTTTGCTAGCGCGCGCATGGGCGCCTCCGGACAAGGGCTGACCTTGGCCGGGAACCGTGGACTGATCCGGTTAACGGGGTGTTAACGCGGCGTTTGGCTCAGCGCACCCGGTTGCCCGAGACGCTGAGCTGCGCATAGCGGCCGACGCCCTCGCGGGCCATGTCGCCGGTCACCGGCCGCTTCCATTCCATGCCGACCACGGCGCCGATCCGGGCGCCCTGCACCAGATTGTCGGCGATCAGCGCCTGGCCCGCGCCGGGCACGACCGAGACGGCGATGCCGACGGGGGCGCCCTTGATGACATTGGCGGTGACCGACAGGTCGCGCATGTACTGGCCCCAGCCGAGCTGGATGCCGGCGGTCGGCGCGCCCTCGATGACATTGGCGGAGATGGCGGCATCGGCCTCGGCCGAGATGCCGATACCGGCGGGGTCGTGCGGATCGGTTCCGGCGGGGCGCCGGTTGACAAGGTTGCGGATGATGTTGCCGTGGATATTGGCGAGCCGGCCGCCATGGTTGAAATTGGTGGCGACGATGCCGAGGGCTGCGCCATCGATGATGTTGTTGGCGACCACCGCGCCCTCGAAGCCGAACTCGATATAGACGGCGACCTCGCCAAGGGCGGCGCAGTTATTGCCGGTGACGGCGACATTCGCCGCGCCGTTGGCCCGCACGGCCGAGAAGGCAGCGCCGCGGATGCGGTTGCCGGTGACGGTCACATTGCCGGCGCGGAAGACGTTGATGGCATTGCCGTTCTGGCCCGATCCCCCGTCGCGCGCACCGATCTCCTCGATGCGGTTGCCCTCAACGATGGTGCCGTCGTCGCCGGCGATGGTACGCCAGACGAGGATGCCGTTATTGGCGGCCGAGCGGATGGTGTTCTGCGCCAGGGTCAGGCCGCGGCTGTCGAGCGCCACGATGGCGGCCTTGGCGACGCCGGAGACGGTGTTGCCGCGCACCAGCCCGTCGATCCCCTCGAGGACGATGCCATGGTGGCTCGAACCGGCGATCTCGCAATCCTCGACGCGGACACCGCGGCCGTGCTCCAGCACGATCAGCCCGCGCTTCTCCGGCAGGGGCTTGCCATTGCCCTCGATGACGAGGCCGGACAGCGTCACCATGTCGGCGCGCTGGGCCGAGAGACACGCCGTCCCGCCCTGGAACACCAGGCGGGTGGCGCCGCGCACGCCGATGATCTGGGTGTTGGCGGGAAGCCGGATCTCGCTGACCTTGTAGGCCCCGGGGGCGAGGCGCAGCGGCATCCGCGAGCCCGCTGCCGTCTCGACCGCGCGCTGCAGCGCTCGGGTCTGATCCTCCGGCGCGCCGGGCTTCAGGCCGAAGGCTGATCCGTCGAGGACGGAAGCGCGGGCGGAAGCCGGCAGTGCCAGGGTGGCGGCTGCGGCGAGAAGGAAGGAACGGCGGGCGAGCATGGGCGACTCCGGTGTTGCGGAAACCAGCGCAAGCCGCGTGCCGCACCCGGTTGTGCCGGAATGGGATGCGGTAATGGCGGTTGTTCGCCTCCGCCGAGGACGACATGGTGGCTGTCCACGTCCAGCATCCGGTACGCCATGCGCCTCGCCATCATTGCCGACATCCACGGCAACCTCCCCGCGCTCGAGGCGGTGCTCTCCGACATCGCCGCCCGCAATGCCGATCTGACGGTCAACCTCGGCGACTGTGTCTCCGGCCCTCTCTGGCCAGCCGAGACCGCCGCTCGCCTCATGGCGCTGGACCTGCCGACCGTTCGCGGCAACCACGACCGCTGGGTGTCCGAGGGCGAGGTGCCGTATTTTTCGGACAGGCTCGCCCGCGACCAGTTGGATGACGCCCAGCACCGCTGGCTTGCGGGTTTGCCGATGGGGCTCAACCTCGACTGCAGCGGCGTCATCGTGCGCCTGTTCCACGCCTCGCCGGCCGACGACAACACCTACCTCATGGAGGACAAGCAGGACGGCCGCCTTGTCCAATCTGACCCTGCCGCGATCAGCGCACGCCTTGGTCCGGCAGGGGAGGCCCGCCTTGTTCTCTGCGGCCACAGCCACCTGCCGCGGCTTCTCACGCTCGGCGGCGTGACGCTGCTCAATCCTGGCAGTGTCGGCCAGCCTGCCTATGCCGATCCGACCCCGCCGGATGCCCATGTGTCGGAGGTCGGCTCGCCCCATGCGCGCTATGCGGTCGTGACGCTGGAGGCGGGAGCGGTGCAGGCCGTCGACTTGGTCGCCGTCGCCTATGACTGGGAGGCTGCCGCCCGCAGGGCCGAGAGCTATGGCCGCGCCGACTGGGCGAAGGGCCTGCGCACAGGCTTTGCCAAATAGGCAGGACGGCCGGTGATCGTCAGCGCCGCCATGCGCGCCACGGCGGCAAGGTCAGCGGCCGTCATCCTGCGGGAAAAGGCGCCGCGGGCCGAGGGGCCGGCCTTCAGCGGCAGCGGCACATGGACGAAGAGCGCGCGCTTCGTCCCGCCCTGCGCGACGGCCTCCAGGGCCAGCCAGTAGGAGAAGTTGCAGAGATATTCGCCGGCCGAGGGCGAGGGGCGGGCATCGAGGCCGATCCGGCGCAGCCGCGCCGCCAGCGGCCCGCAGGCGAAGCCCGTCGGCACCCGCCAGGGCGCGTCGGTCCGAACATCGGCGGAAAGGTGGAAGGCGCCGGAGGCGTCCGGAACCCGGCGGGTCGTGACATTGTGGGCGTGCTTCTCGATGCGCACATGACCGGTGCGCCCGGCGAGGCCGAAGAGCAGCACCGCATCCGGCTTGTGGCAGGCGATGAGAGCCGGAAGGTCGCGCTCGACCTCTGCATAGACCGTGTTGAAGACGTGGCCGACGATGCGGACGCCCGGCAGCCGCAGGGCCGCCACCGCCTTCACCATGGCAGGAGTGGGATTGCGCTCCCAGCCGGGGAAAGGGCCAAAGCCGGTGACCAGGAGGATCGTCACTTCAACCACGCCCCCAGCCGCCTCACCGCCTCCTCCATCTCCGCCGTCGAGCCGGCGAAGGAGAAGCGGATCGCCTGCAGGCCGCCATAGGGGTCGAAATCCGGCCCCGGCGTCGCGGCGATGCCGGTCTCGGCGAGCATCCGCCGGGCGAAATCGAGGCTGTCATTGGTGTAGCGCGAGACGTCCGCGTAGACGTAGAAGGCACCGTCCACCGGCAGGAGCCGGTCGAGCCCGACCTTCGGGAAGCCGTCGAGCAGAACCTGGCGGTTGGCGGCATAGCCGGCCTTGATCACCTCCAGTTCCGCCGTCGCCTCGAAGGCGGCGAGGGCGGCCACCTGGCTGAGCTGCGGCGCCGAGATGAACAGGTTCTGCGCCAGGCATTCCACCGAGCGGGCGAGGCTCTCCGGCACGATCATCCAGCCGATGCGCCAGCCGGTCATGCAGTAGTATTTCGAGAAGGAGTTGATGACGACGACGTCCTCGCTGGTCTCCAGTGCCGTGTGGCAGGGCATCTCGTAGGACAGCCCGTGATAGATTTCGTCGGAGATGAAGCGGATGCCCATCGCCTGCGCGGCTTCCACCAGCGCCTTCAGCGCCTCCGGCGTCATCATCGTTCCCGTCGGATTGGCGGGGCTGGCGATGAGGATGCCGTCGAGCCTCTTCTTCGCATGTTCGGCGGCCAGCATGTCCGGCGTCACGGCATAGCGTGTCGCCGCGGTCGTCTCGATGAACACCACCTCGCAACCCAGCGCCTCGAGGATGTTCTTGTAGGCGGGGTAGCCGGGGCTGGCGATGGCGACCCGCGCGCCAGTCTCGAACAGCGCCAGGAAGGTCAGGATGAAGGCCGAGGAGGAGCCCATCGTCACGGCGATCCGGCCGATCGGAACCTCGATGCCATGGGTCTCGGCATAGTGGCGGGCGATGCGCTGCCGCAGTTCGGGAATGCCGAGGGCGAGGGTGTAGCCGATCTGGCCGTCCGTCAGCGCCTGGGCGGCGGCCTGGCGGATGCTCAGCGGCGTCGGTGCCGCCGGCTGGCCGACCTCCATATGGATGACGCTCTGGCCAGCGGCTTCCGCCTTGGCCGCCGCCGTCATCACGTCCATGACCAGGAAGGGCGCGACGGAGCCGCGCCGGGTGGGGGTGAGGATCTGGCGGGCAAGGCCCTCGCGCGTCATGGTCATGTCGTCCCGGCCGGCTTCTGCGTCATGGTTTCGCCCCCTTGGCCATGCAAGAGGGTCATCAAGCGCCTATCACACGGGGCGGGCCGGGTCACCGCTCTCTCCCTGTTGTGACCGGCCCCTGAATTGACCCCCAACGGCCTGCTCCTTAGGGTTCCGAGCGATGATGTCGTTCAAGTTTCCGATCCGTGCTGCGGCTATCGCCCTCGCCGGCCTGATGGCGGCGATGCCGGCAGCCCACGCCCAGATGCCCGGCGGGCTGCCGATCATCCGCGACACGGAGATCGAGAACCTGCTCCGCGACTATGCGCGGCCGCTGTTCCGCGCCGCCGGCGTCGGCGGCAGCCAGACCAATGTCATCATCGTCAACAACCGCGGCTTCAACGCCTTCGTCGCCAATGGCCGGCGCATCTTCATCAATGCCGGCGCCATCCTCGATTCGCGCACCCCGAACGAGCTGATCGGCGTCATCGCCCACGAGACCGGCCATATTGCCGGCGGCCATCTCGCCCGCCTGCGCGAGGCGGTGGAGCGTGCCCAGATCATCGCTGCCCTCGGCATGATCGTCGGCGTCGCGGGTGCCGCGGCCGGAGCCGCCAGCGGCCGCTCCGGCGTCGGCGAGGCGGCGCCGGGCGTTCTCACCGCCGGCACGCAGATCGGCATGCGCTCGCTGCTGTCCTACCAGCGCGGCGAGGAAGCGGCCGCCGACCGCGCCGCCATCACCTATCTCAACGCCACCGGACAGTCGGCCAAGGGCATGGTCGAGACGTTCCGCCGCCTGCACAACGACACGATGTTCATCGCCCGGCATGTCGATCCCTACACGATCAGCCATCCTATGCCGGCCGACCGCATCGCGATCATCGAGCCGCTGGCGCGGGCGAGCCCCCATTATGACAAGCCCGATCCGCCGGCACTGAACGCCCGCCACCAGCTGGCGCGGGCCAAACTCGCCGGCTTCCTCGACCGTTCCGACGCCATCACCCGGCGCTATCCGCCCTCGGATACGTCGCTGCCGGCCCGCTATGCCCGCACCATCCAGATGTTCCGCTTCGGCGACCGCACCCGCGCCGTCGCCATGGCGGACGAGCTGATCCGTGCCCAGCCCAACAACCCCTATTTCCACGAGATCAAGGGGCAGATCCTGCTGGAGACCGGCCAGCCCGCCGCCGCCATGGGGCCGCTGCGCCGCGCCGTGTCGCTGGCGCCCAATGCCGGCCTCATCCGCATCATGCTCGGCCATGCCCTCGTCGCCTCCGGCAACAATGCCGTGCTTGACGAGGCCATCCGCGAGCTGCGGCTTGCCCTCCAGCGCGAGCCGGAGGCCGGCGACGGCTACCGCCAGCTCGCCATCGCCTATGGCCGCAAGAACGACCGCGGCCAGGCCGACCTGGCGGCGGCGCAGGCCTCCTACTATTCCGGTGATCTCCAGACGGCGCGGGGCCTCGCCCGCCGCGCCCAGGGGTCGCTCCCGACCGGTTCGCCCGGCTGGCTGATCGCCGAGGACATCTACAATCAGCGCCCCGTGCGCAACTGAGGACCTTTCCATGTTCAAGCGCCTGATCGCGCCGGCCTTTGTGGCCCTTCTCGCGGTGTCCGCTCCGGTCCTCGCCCAGTCGGCACCACCGACCACCGAGGAGCGCGCCCGTATCGAATCGATCATCCGCGACTACCTGCTGAAGAACCCCGAGGTGCTGCAGGAAGCGCTGGTGGAGCTGGAGAAGCGTCAGGCCCAGGCCGAGGACCGCGCCCGTGCGGCCGCCTTCTCCGCCAACCGCCAGGCGCTCTACCGCGCGCCGAACCAGGTCGTGCTTGGTAATCCCCAGGGCGACGTCACCCTGGTCGAGTTCTTCGACTACAATTGCGGCTTCTGCAAAAGGGCGCTGCCGGAGACCCTGGAACTGCTGCGCTCCGATCCCCGCCTGCGCATCGTCCTGAAGGACTTCCCCGTGCTCGGCCAGGGGTCGATGGAGGCCGCCCAGGTCGCCGTCGCCCTGAAGCTGCAGATCTCCGCGCCGAAATATCTCGAATTCCACCAGAAGCTGCTCGGTGGTCGCGGCCAGGCCAACGGCGCCCGCGCCCTCGAGGTCGCCCGCGAGGTCGGCGCCGACATGGCCCGCCTGCAGCGCGACATGCAGTCGCCGCAGGTGCGCGACACGCTGGCCGAGAACATGCGCCTTGCGGAAACGCTGCGCATCAACGGCACGCCGACCTATGTGGTGGGCGACGAGGTCGTCGTCGGCGCCGTCGGTCTGGAAAAGCTGCGCGAGAACCTCGCCCGCGCCCGCGTGGCCTGCGCCGGCCAGCCGAACATGTGCTGATGGGGCGAGGCGCTGGTCGGGCGCCGCGCTGCGAAGGACGCACGTGCCCGATGCAGGGCACCCCGTCTGACCTGTTCACGAAAAAGGGGACCCGCGGGTCCCCTTGGTCGTTCAGCCCCGGGCGGGCAGGGAACGGGCGCGCCTCACTCCCGCACGTCATGGCGGTAGGACTTCGACACGATCCGCCAGCCGTCGGTGAGCTTCAGCAGCACCAGATAGTCGGTGAAGAAGCGCGGCGGCAGGGCGCAATGCACCTTCACGAAGGCGGTGGCCTCGTCGGCGCGGTCCATCGTCACGATGAAGTCGTGGCGCGCATGGCCCTGCGACTTGGCTGAAGCGCGCTTGGCGACCCGCTCCATCCAGTCCGGCACGGTCAGCACCTGCAACTCGCCCTTGTCCTGCCAGCGCAGGTCGGCGGTCGGATGGAAGGCGGCGCTGAGCTTGCCGACATCGCTCTCGTAGAGCCCGTCGAAATAGAGCTGGATCACCGCTTCGACGCTGGAACGGTCATGGGCGGCGGCCGGCTTCAGGGCTTGAACCGCGGTCATGGGGCATCTCCTCGGGCTGGTGTCTGGCCACAGCAAAGCACAGGCGGCGGGCCGGCGAAACCATGACCGGCGCTTGCCCCACGCGCACCGCTTGGCCATAGTGCGCCGCGATCGACGGGGCATGCCAGCCAAAGCCGTCGAAGCCGGGAGATCATCATGATTCAGGAGCTCATCAACCGCGTCGCGGCCGCCGCCGGCATCGACGAAGGGCTCGCCACCAAGGCCGTCGGCATGATCCTCGGCTTCCTCCAGAAGGAAGGGCCGCAGGCCCAGGTCCAGCAGATGCTGGCCGCGCTGCCGGGTGCCGAGGCGCTGATCGCCCAGGGCGAGGGCGAGGGCGGCGGCGGCCTGATGGGCATGGTCGGCGGCCTGATGGGCGGCGGCATCATGGGCCTCGGCGCCAATCTGATGGGCGCCGGCCTCGACATGGGCCAGATCTCGACCGTCGGCAAGGAGCTCATGGCCTTCGGCCGCGAGCAGGCCGGCGAGGACGTGATGGGCCAGATCGTCGCCGGCACGCCCGGCCTGTCGCAGTTCGTCTGAGGGATCGGGCGGTACCCGCGGGGGTCGCCGCTTCCTCTTCACCTCTTCCCGGCGGGGAGAGGTCGGCCAAAGGCCGGGTGAGGGGGCCTGATCCCATCTTTCGGCACGCTCCCCCTCACCCGCCTCGCTTTCGCTCGGCGACCTCTCCCCGCCGGGGAGAGGTGAACAGCGTACCGCCCTACCCCGCCCGGTATTGACAGGGCCGGGGGCTTGGCGTCCAAGGCAGGCGCCATGGCGCCATCGCACCCCCCAGACCTCCTCCCGCACGGCGGCCCGCTCGGCCGCTTCCTGAGAGAAGACCGTCCTGCGGTGATGGGCGTCCTCAATGTCACGCCCGATTCCTTCTCCGACGCCGGACGGTTCTTCGACCCGCTGGTCGCCATCCGCCATGCCGAGCGCATGGCGGCCGCGGGCGCCGACATCCTCGACATCGGCGCCGAATCCACCCGGCCCTATGGCGGCGCCGAGCCCGTCGACCGCGATGCCGAGATCGCCCGGCTCGCCCCGGTCCTGCCCGAGGTCGTCAGGCTCGGCCTGCCGGTGTCCATCGACACGATCAAGGCCGATGTCGCCCGCTGGGCGCTCGATCAGGGCGCCGTCATCGTCAATGACGTCTGGGGTCTGCAGCGCGACCCGGCCATGGCGCCGCTTGTGGCCGCGCGCGGCGTCCCCGTCATCGTCATGCACAACCGCGACGCGGCCGAGCCCGACCTCGATATCATGGCGGATGTCCTCGCCTTCCTTGCCCGCTCGGTCGCCATCGCCGAGGCCGCCGGCATCGCCCGCGACCGCATCGCCGTCGATCCCGGCATCGGTTTCGGCAAGACGCCGCAACAGAGCATCGAGACCCTGGCCAAGCTCGACCGTCTCGATGCCCTCGGCCTGCCCATGCTGGTCGGCGCCTCGCGCAAGCGCTTCATCGACCTCATCGACCCCTCCAGCGTCGACGAACGCATCGGCGGGTCCCTTGCCGCCCATCTTCTCGCCATGCAGGCGGGAGCCGCCATCATCCGTGCCCATGACGTCCGCGAGACGGTGCAGGCGATGAAAGTGGCGGCCGCCATCAGGAACGCCGCATGAGCGACCGCATCTTTCTCACGGGCCTGCTGGTGCACGCCCATCACGGGCTCCTGTCGCACGAGAGCGAGGTCGGCCAGCGCTTCGTCATCGATCTCGACCTGGCGCTCGACCTGTCGGCCGCGGCGGCGAGCGACCATCTCGCCGACACCGTCTCCTATGCCGACGTCGCCGCCGTCACCGTCCGCACCTTCAAGGCGCGCAATTTCAAGCTGCTCGAGGCCGCAGCCGGGGCGGTCGCCGATGCGATCCTGTCCGCCTTCCCGCCGATCACGGCGGTGACCGTTACCGTCCACAAGCCGCATGCGCCGATCGCCGCCATCTTCGATGATGTCGGCGTGGTGATGACGCGCCGGCGCGCCGCCTGATGGCAGAGGCGCTGATCGGCCTCGGCGGCAATGTCGGCGATGTCCGCGCCACGCTCGATCGCGCAGTCGCGGCCTTCTGCGACGGCGCTGACGTGCGACTCCTCGCCCGCTCTGCCGATTACGAGACGCCGCCCTGGGGCGTCACGGACCAGCCGGCCTTCGTCAATCTCTGCCTCAAGGTCGCGACGGAATTGTCGCCGCGGGCTCTCCTGGAGCGGGCGCTGGCGGTGGAGGCCTCCCTCGGCCGCGACCGCGCTTCCGGGCGGCGCTGGGGCCCGCGCCCGGTCGATATCGACATCCTCGCATATGACGATGTGGTCCTCGACGAACCGGACCTGCATCTGCCGCATCCGCGCATGGCGGACCGCGCCTTCGTCCTCGTGCCGCTGGCCGAAATCGCGCCGGGCTGGGTCGTCGGCGGCCTCAGCGTCGCCGCGCGCGCCGCCCGTATCGACAGCGCGGGCGTCAGCCGCCTGCCGGACCGCGTCTAGGCGAAGCTCACACGCGCGCGCCCCTGGGGGCTGACCCGGATATGCGCCGCTGCCAGCATCTGCGGCATGACCTCGACGAAGGAGATGTCGGTGGCGTCGAGCGCCGCATCGAGCGCCCTCACCATGGCAGATCCACGGCGGGCGATGAGGAGGTCGCTCATGTCGGTGCTGGTCAGCGCGACGGGCACGAAGTCCGCACGCTTCATGAAATTGCCGACCGCTTCGAGCACGCCGAGATTCTGGTTCATGCCCTTCTGGCTGTGGCAGCAGTCGTTCAGCATCATGACGCCGTCCGCGGCCAAGAGGTGCTGGTAGTAGAGGAGGTCGCGCAGCACATATTCATACTGGTGATTGGCGTCGACATAGATGAAGTCGAAGGCGCCGTCGCCGTGCCGGTCGCGGATGCGTGCGAAGGCCGAGACCGTGTCATCGCGGATGATCTCGACGTCCCCGCGACCCTCGAAGCGCTGGCAGGCGACCTCATAGGTGCGGGCGAAGGTCGCCTGGTCCGAGAGGCTGCCGCCGAAATAGCGCTCGAAGGCGGTCAGCGGAAGAAGCCAGGGCGGCAGTTTGTCGAAGTGCGAATAGGTCGCCAGCGCCTCGGCGCTCCAGGCGTCGACCAGCACGGCGTGGCGCGTGCCGAGCACCTCCATGAGCCGCGTGGCATTGTCGCCCTTGTGGACGCCGAGTTCGATCATGGCCGGCCGGCGGCCAAGCGTTGCGAAGGCCCCGGCGACGACGTCGTAGAGGCGGGCGCGGGGGCAGTCGACGACCTTCATCATGCGCTCCCCTGCGCCGCGGCGGCATGGGCCGTGGCCGGACGAATCCAGGGCGCCTCGCCGCTGTCCCACAGGCCCTCGAGCAGCTTCAGCGCCCGCAGCGTGTCAGCGGCGAGCCAGAAGCCCTCGTGCCGGTAGGCGCCCAGGCGGCGCTCGTTGGCCAGGGTCTCGAACAGGCCGTTGAGCGTCGCGCCGCGGGCGGCGAGGGCCGGATGATCGAAGACGGCGGGATCGAAGACGGCAAAGCCGCCATTGATCCATCCCTCGCCGATCTGCGGCTTTTCGACGAAGCCTGCGACCTTGTCCCCGTCGAAGCGGATGCCGCCGAAGCGGGAGGGTGGCCGGACGGCGGTGACGGTGACCAGATGGCCGCGGCGCCGATGCTGGTCCACCACAGCATGGACGTCGACGTCGGAGACGCTGTCGCCATAGGTCACGATGAACGGCTCGCGACCGAGCAGGTCACGCAGGCGCATCACGCGCTCACCCGTCTCCGTGTGCAGGCCGGTATCGACGATGCGCACCCGCCAGTGATCGTCCGCGCCTCCGGTGCGGGCGATCTCGCGGCGACCAGCATCGATGGCGATGTCGCCGGCCGTGTCCACCTCGTCGAGGAAGAAGCGCTTGATCTTCTCGCCCTGCTGTCCCGCCGCGACGACGAAATCGTCGAAGCCCTGCAGGCAGAAGGACCGCATGATGTGCCAGAGGATCGGGCGGCCGCCGATGTCGAGCATCGGCTTCGGCGCCAGGTCCCCGTCGGCCGACATGCGCGTGCCGCCGCCACCGGCCAGGATCACGACCTTCATGCAAACCCCGCTCGCGCCTGTTGGTTCGCCTGCAGTTCTGCGGCGATCATGGTTAAAGCCGGGTAAAGGCGCCGCGCCGGAACGGGCTTTGCGGTCAGGCTTGCGGGTCGCTCCGCCCAAAGGACGCCTTCCAGCCGGCGCGCCTTCGTGGCATCGAAGCACCATGACGACAGCACCGACCCCGCCCGCCGCCCCGCTCGCGCTCGCCGCCGAATTTCCGCTCGCCACCGAGGCGCAGTGGCGCGCTGCCGTCGACGCGGTGCTCAAGGGCAAGCCCTTCGACAAGGTCCTGGTCGGCCGCACCGCCGACGGCATCGACGTTCAGCCGCTCTATCCGCGCAAGGCCGGCGCGGCGCCCCTCGCCGGACGCGCGCCGGGCATCCCCTGGACCATTGCCCAGCGTGCCGACCATCCCGATCCCGCCGTTGCCAACGGGCAGGCGCTGGAAGACCTCGCGGGCGGCGCCTCCGGCCTCGTCGTGGTGACGCGTGGCGCCATCGGCGACAGGCGCGGCGATGCCATGGTGATCGACGGCCTCGCCGATCTGGATGCACTGCTCGCCGGCGTGATGATCGACCTCATTCCCCTCAGGATCGATGCGGGAACCTCGGCGGGCCATGTCGCGGCGATGATCGCTGCGAAGGTGGAGCGCGACGGGCGCGACCCGAAGACCCTGTCCATTGCCTTCGGCATCGATCCGATCGGCGCCTTCGCCCGCCGCGGCACGCTGGAGAGCTGGGAGGGCGCCGCCGCCAAGGCGAGCGATGCCGTCCTCGGCCTGCGCGCCCGCGGCTTTGCCGGCACGCAACTGGTGGCCGACGGCCGCGTCATCCACGATGCCGGGGGGGCTGAGGCCCAGGAACTCGCCTATGTCCTCGGCACCGCCGTCCAGTACTGGCGCATGCTGGAGGCGGCCGGACTGCCGCCCGCCGAAGCCCTGCAGGCCATCTCCGTCGTTCTGTCCGCCGATGCCGACCAGTTCCTCTCCACCGCCAAGATGCGCGCCATGCGCAAGCTCTGGGCGCGGCTGGAGACGGCCTCCGGGCTGGCCCCCTCCCATCTCGACCTCCATGCCGAAACGGCCTGGCGCATGGTGACCAAGGTCGATCCGGCGGTGAACTGGCTACGCACGACAACGGCGGTCTTTGCCGCGGGCATCGGCGGTGCCGATCATGTCATGGTCGAACCCTGGACGGCCGCCATCGGCCTGCCGGACGGTTTCGCCCGCCGCATCGCCCGCAACACCCAGCTCATCCTCATCGAGGAGTCCAATCTGCATCGCGTTGCCGACGCCGCGGCCGGCGCCGGCGGGATCGAGGCGCTGACGGACGAACTCTGCCAGCGCGCCTGGGCCCTGTTCCAGGACTGGGAGAAGGCCGGCGGCACCGTCGCGGCGCTCTCTGCGGGCCGCATCCAGGCGGCGGTCGGAGAAGTTCGGACCGCGCGGGCCGCTGCGATCGCGAAAAGGCGCGAGCCGCTCACCGGCGCGTCCGAATTCCCGAACGTGAACGAAGCCGTGCCGGAGGTCCTGAGCCCGCCGGCGCGCGAGACGCGGCGCGGTGCCGCCCCTATCGACCTTCCCGAGGCCGGCCGCGGCGAGCGCTTCGCGGCGCAGGTCAGGGCCTTCGCCGGCGGGGCCATCCGCGCGGCGCTGTCGCGGGCGAAGAGTGACACGGTCTTCGTCGACCCTATGGCGCCGATCCGCCTCGCAGCGCCCTTCGAGGTCCTGCGCGCCCACCTCGATGCCATCGCCGCGGAAACCGGCATGCGGCCGAAGGTCTTCCTCGCGGTCATCGGGCCCGTCGCCGCCTTCACGGCCCGCGCCGCCTTCGCCCGCAACCTCTTCGAGGCCGGCGGCTTCGACGCGCCGATCCCCGAGCCTTTCGCCGACCATGCCGCGCTCGTCGCCGCCTTCCGGGCGAGCGGCGCAGTGATCGCCTGCCTGTGCTCGACCGACGAGCTCTATGCGAGCCAGGCGGCCCACGTCGCCGAGGCGCTGAAGGCCGCGGGCGCGCAGCAGCTCTGGCTGGCTGGCCGTCCTGGCGACCTTGAGGACACGCTCAAGGCGTCGGGCGTTGACGGTTTCATCTTCGCCGGAGGCGATGTGCTAGACTTCCTGAACCGCGCCCATGCGGCGCTGGATGCGTGAGGAGACGGCCATGACCCGCATCCCCGACTTCACCACCATCGGCTTTGCCGAGGACGCGCCCGTCGCGAGCGGCGGCGCCATCTGGCTGACGCCGGAGGAGATCGCGGTGCGCCCGGTCCATACCGAGGCCGACCTCGCCGGCATCGACTTCCTCGACACCTGGCCGGGCATTAAGCCGTTCCTTCGTGGCCCCTATCCCACCATGTATGTCAACCAGCCCTGGACCATCCGGCAATATGCCGGCTTCTCCACGGCCGAGGATTCCAACGCCTTCTACCGTCGCAATCTCGCCGCCGGCCAGAAGGGCCTGTCGGTCGCCTTCGACCTCGCCACCCATCGCGGCTATGACTCGGATCATCCCCGCGTCTCCGGCGATGTCGGCATGGCGGGCGTCGCCATCGATTCCATCTACGACATGCGCACGCTGTTCTCCGGCATCCCGCTGGACCAGATGAGCGTCTCCATGACCATGAACGGCGCCGTGCTGCCGATCCTGGCGCTCTACATCGCCGCTGCGGAAGAGCAGGGCGTGCCGCCGTCCAAGCTCTCCGGGACCATCCAGAACGACATCCTCAAGGAGTTCATGGTCCGCAACACCTATATCTATCCGCCGAAGCCATCGATGCGGATCATCTCCGACATCTTCGCCCACACGGCGAAGGAGATGCCGAAATACAATTCCATCTCGATCTCCGGCTATCATATGCAGGAGGCCGGGGCGACGCAGGACCTCGAGCTCGCCTACACCCTGGCCGACGGCGTCGAGTATATCCGCGCCGGCATCGCCGCCGGCATGACGGTGGACCAGTTCGCGCCGCGCCTGTCCTTCTTCTGGGCCATCGGCATGAACTTCTTCATGGAGGTGGCGAAGCTGCGCGCCGCCCGCCTCCTCTGGGCCAAGCTCGTCAGGCAGTTCGACCCGCAGAGCGACAAGTCGCTGGCCCTGCGCACCCACAGCCAGACCTCCGGCTGGTCGCTGACCGCGCAGGACGTGTTCAACAACGTCGTGCGCACCCAGATCGAGGCCATGGCGGCGACGCAGGGCCATACCCAGTCGCTGCACACCAACGCGCTCGACGAGGCGCTGGCCCTGCCGACCGACTTCTCCGCCCGCATCGCCCGCAACACCCAGCTCTTCCTGCAGCAGGAGAGTGGCACGACGCGCATCATCGATCCCTGGGGCGGCTCGCTCTATGTCGAGCGCCTGACCGCCGACCTCGCCGCCAAGGCGTGGGAGCATATCCAGGAGGTCGAGGCCCTCGGCGGCATGGCGAAAGCCATCGATGCCGGCATCCCCAAGCTGCGCATCGAGGAGGCCGCCGCCAAGACCCAGGCCCGCATCGATTCCGGCGTGCAGTCGGTCATCGGCGTCAACAAGTTCCGCCCCGACGGCGAGAAGCCCATCGACGTGCTGAAGGTCGACAACTCCGCCGTGCGCGCCTCGCAGATCGACAAGCTCAAGCGCCTGCGCGCCGAGCGCAACCCCGCCGAGGTCCAGGCGGCGCTCGATGCGCTGACCGCCGGCGCCGCGAGCAACGGCAATCTCCTGGCCCTCGCCATCAATGCCGCCCGGGCCAAGGCGACGGTCGGCGAGATGTCGGACGCGATGGAGAAGGTGTTCGGCCGCCACAAGGCCGAGATCAAGGCCATTTCCGGCGTCTACAAGCGCGAGGTCGGCGCCATGAACGAGAACGTGTCGAAGGTCCAGGCGCTGGTCGAGGCCTTCGCCGAGAACGAGGGCCGCCGGCCCCGCATCCTCGTCGCCAAGGTCGGCCAGGACGGCCATGACCGCGGCCAGAAGGTCATCGCCTCCGCCTTCGCCGATCTCGGCTTCGACGTCGACATCGGACCGCTCTTCGCCACCCCGGCGGAAGCCGCCAAGCAGGCCATCGAGAACGACGTCCACTGCGTCGGTGTCTCCTCGCTCGCCGCCGGCCACCTGACCCTGGTGCCGGAGCTGCGGGCAGAACTCGAGAAGCAAGGCCGCGACGACATCATGATCGTCGTCGGCGGCGTCATCCCGCCGCAGGACTTCGACGCGCTCTACGCCGCCGGCGCCTCCTCCATCTTCCCGCCGGGAACGCCCATCGCCGATGCGGCCATCGACCTGATGGACAAGCTCAACGCCAAGCTTGGCTACGTCCAGGCGGCGGAGTAGGCCGGGCCGTCAAAAGGGCCGCGGCCGCAACCCTCCCTTGCCGCCGCAAATTCGGTCAATCGAAACGGTTGAACTGGCAGCCGTTCCAGTGCAGCTTTCCCTGATCACAGAAAAGGTCCGGATCAACCGGCCTCATCCGATCTCGGGAGGATCACCATGACTGATTTGACGCGCCGCCACCTCATGGTCACCGCCGCTGGCGTTGGCCTCGCATCTCAGCTCGCCGCGCCGGCCATCGCCCAGACCTTTCCGGTCCGTCCCATCACGCTCGTCGTGCCCTGGGGCGCCGGTGGCGGCACCGACGCCACGGCCCGCATCGTCGGCTCGCTGATGGAGAAGGAATTCGGCCAGCCGGTGAACGTCGTCAACCGCACAGGCGGTTCGGGCGTCGTTGGCCATTCGGCCATCGCGACCGGTGCTGCCGACGGCTACACGATCGGCATGATCACGGTGGAAATCACCATGATGCACTGGCAGGGCCTGACCCAGCTCAACCCCGACAGCTACACGCCCCTGGCCCTGATGAACGAGGACCCGCCGGGCGTGCAGGTCTCCGCCTCCAGCCCCTATGCCGACCTCAAAGCCCTTGCCGACGCGATCCGGGCGAACCCTGGCAAGCTCAAGGCCTCCGGCACCGGCCAGGGCGGCATCTGGCATCTGGCCCTTGTCGGCTGGCTCGGCGCCATGGGCCTGCCGCCGAGCGCCGTGCCGTGGGTGCCCTCGAACGGCGCCGCACCGGCCATGCAGGATCTCGCCGCTGGTGGCATCGACATCGTCACCTGCTCGGTCCCCGAGGCCAAGGCCATGCTCGACGCCGGCCGCGCCAAGTCGCTCGCCATCATGGCCTCAGCGCGCAACCCGCAGTTCCCGAATGTGCCGACGCTGAAAGAGGCCATGGGCGTGGACTACACGGTCGGCGCCTGGCGTGGAATCGCCGCGCCCAAGGGCCTCCCGGCTCCGATCGCCGAGCGCTACACGAGCGTGCTGAAGAAGATCAACGAGTCCAAGGAGTTCACCGACTTCATGGCGGCTCGCGGATTCGGCGTGAAATGGGCTGACGGCGCCGGCTTCGCCAAGTTCATGGCTGAAGGCAATGCCTCCATGGGCGTCGCCATGAAGGCTGCCGGTCTCGCCCGGTCGGCCTGATTCGTCCTGCGGAGCGGTCCCTGCCGGGGCTGCTCCGACCATTTCTGCGGCGAGGGTATCCCCGTGCGGTTCAACGATCTCGTCAGCGGGGCGATCCTCATCGCCGTCGCTCTCATCGTCATCGTCCTGACGCTGAACTTCCCGGCTTTTCCCGGCCAGAACTATGGACCGGCCGTCTTTCCGCGCCTGCTGGCAGGGCTCCTCATGCTCTGCGGCCTGGTGATGGGGATCCGCGGCTTCGCCGCCTGGCGGGCCGGCGAGCCGCTGGCCGAAGTGCCGTCCTGGGCACGTGATCCCGCCAATATCGTCTCCGCCCTGCTCGTCCTCGCCGCGGCTCTCGCCTATATCTTTGTTCTCGACGCGGTCGGCTTCGTGCCGCTGACCCTCGTCGTCCTTCTCGTCCTCTTCCTCTGGTTCAAGGTCCGCGTGCCGGTCGCCGTCGTCACCGCGCTGGTCGCGGCCTTCGGCATCAACTGGTTCTTTGCAAGCTTGATGCGCGTGCCTCTGCCGCGCGGCCTGATGGACTGGATCCTGTGAGGAGCGCCCGATGACCGTCGATATCCTCTTTCAGGCCTTCGCCCTCGTCTTCCGCTGGGATGTCATTCTCATCATCCTGGCCTCCGGCTTGTTCGGCATGTTCGTCGGAGCCATGCCGGGCCTCACCGCTACCATGGCGACGGCCCTGCTGATCCCGGTCACCTTCTTCATGGACCCAGTGCCGGCGCTGGGCGCCATCGTCACCGCCACCGCCATGGCGATCTTCGCCGGCGACATTCCCGCCGCCATGCTGCGCATGCCCGGGACTCCCGCATCCGCCGCCTATACGGACGAGAGCTACCTGATGGGCCGGAAGGGGCAGCTCGACCTCAACCTCGGCACCAATCTCGTCACGTCGGTTCTCGGCGGTCTCATCGGCGTCGCCATTCTGGTCCTCGCCGCGCCCGCCCTCGCCGAATTCGCGCTCGCCTTCTCGAGCTTCGAATATTTCTGGCTCGCTGCCCTCGGGCTCACCTGCGCGGTGTTCCTCGCCACCAACGATCCGCTGAAAGGCTTCGCCTCGCTCTTCCTCGGCCTCGGCCTCGGCACCATCGGCATCGACCCGGCGGCTGGCTTTCCCCGCTTCACCTTCGGCTCGGTGGAACTGATGCAGGGCGTCAGCTTCATCCCGGCGATGATCGGCATGTTCGCCATTTCCGAACTGCTGCGCGGCGTCACCAGCATGCAGGGCTCCGGCGAGGTGGTGCTCCAGCAGGTCGGCAACGTCTTCAAGGGCGTCGGCGGGGTGCTGCGCCGCTACTGGGTCAATTTCCTGCGCGGCTCGGGGATCGGAGTCGTCATCGGCGCGCTGCCGGGGGCGGGGGCCGACATCGCCGCCTGGATCTCCTACGCCGTCTCCAAGCGCTTCTCGAAGGAGCCCGAGAAATTCGGCACCGGCCATGTCGAGGGCATCGTCGATGCCGGCGCCGCCAACAATTCGGCCCTCGCCGCCGCCTGGATTCCCGCCCTGGTCTTCGGCATTCCCGGCGATTCCATCACCGCCATCGTCATCGGCGTCCTCTACATGAAGGGCATGAATCCGGGTCCCACCGTGTTCCTGCAGAACCCGCAGCTCATCTACGCGGTGTTCATGATCTTCGTCCTCGCCAACCTCCTGATGCTCCCGCTCGGCTGGGCCATCATCAAGTCGGCGAAACAGGTGCTGCGCGTGCCGAAGAACATCCTGCTGCCGATGATCCTGATCTTCTGCGTCGTCGGCTCCTATGCGATGACCAATTCGGTCTACGGCATCATCATCATGCTCGTCCTCGGCATCTTCGCCTTCATGCTGGAGGAGAACGGCTTTCCCATCGCGCCGATCATCCTCGGCCTGGTTCTCGGCGAGATGTTCGAGCAGAACTTCATCACCTCGATGATCAAGTCCGACGGCTCGTTCCTCGCCTTCTTCGCCCGCCCCATCGCCGGCATGCTCGGTGTGGCGACCATCGCCATCTGGCTGATCATGCTCTGGCGCATGGGGCCCTGGTCGAAGGCCAGGCCCGCGGCGGTGTGACGCCCGCCGCTGCGGCGAAAGGTGGCTGGTCCGCCGGTCGGAGTCCGCAGGCTTGCCCGGCGGTCGATGATCGGCGACAAACTACCGTCCGATCGGCCCCGACATCGCCATGCTGCCCACGCTCAACGTCGTCCTTGACCTCCTCATCGCTGCCGCCGCCTGCCTGTCGGCCTGGTTCTGGTGGATCGCCAGCCGCCAGCGCGTCCGCCGCATCAGCCGCAACGAGGAACTCGACGCGGCCGACATGAACCGCATCGTCACGACCCTGAACCGGACGCAGATTCTCAATTCCCGCGCGGCACTGTTCACCGCGCTCGCCGCCCTGATCGCCGCCTTCCGGATCGTCATCGGCGCGCTGTTCTAGCCGCTGGCCGCGCCATCGGCCGCCTGCGCCAGCTTGTCGCGCGCCCTTGTCCAGGCACGGCAAATCCCTATTTCCGACCGGTCCCGTGGTCCGGGCCCCTCTGGCGAGCGCCCGGCCGGCGCTCTCGCGATGTCGGACCGTTCATCGACATCGTATGCCGGCCAGGAGGACTGCCCGATGCGTGGCCAAGCCGCGTTTAACCTGCATGGCTCTGCCGCCGACCACCTGGCCACGGCCGTCGACGCCGCCTCCGCGGGGGCCGAACGGTCCTCCTCCCGTCCCGCGGGAATCACGGCGAATGCCGCATGGACGCCCATGGCGACCAGCCCGAGCCGACAGTGGCGCGGCGAGGCCGGCCTGCTGATGGACTGGTGCCCGGACGCCGATACCCGCGACCATGTCATCGCCCGCCGCAACGTGTTGACCGGGCTCTGGGCGGGCCGGCTGATCGGCCTGACCGGTGCGGATCTCGCGCGCTACGCTGCCGGCATGCACCGCGCGGATTTCGAGGTGCCGGGCGACGCCGACATCGTCGCGGCGCTGCTGCGCGACTTCGACGGCGCTGGGATTGTGATGACCGAAGGAATGGTGCGGCAGACGCTCGCCGCCTTCCATCGCCAGGCGCTCGTCCAGACCCATTGCACCGACTGATCCCTTTTCCACGCCGGCCATCCCGGCACCCGGAGCCCATTGCCATGACCAGTTTCCTCATGTCCCTCGTCTCGTTCTTCCTCCTCCAGCCGGTCGAGCAGGCGATCACCGCCCAGCTCGCGCGGGCCCAGGCACCCCCGGCTATCGTCCAGCAGGTCGTCACCTGCACGCGCGAGGCCGCACCGGCTGCGGTCGACCGTGTCACCTCGGATCCGGTCTGGGCCGTGACGACCGCCTTTGGCTTGTGGGTGGGCAGTGAGAACGCCGAATCGGTCCTGATCCGGGTCGCGCCCACCTGCGACACGGCGCTGCAGGCGGCCCGGCCCTTCCTGCGCGGGACGCGCGTCTGACGCGCACCCTGACGGGGCTGTCGGCTTCAGTCGACGGGCGCCGGCGCTCCGCTGCCCGCGACCGGCAGGGGTTCTGTGGTCACCGCCCGCGCCGCCTCGGGCTGGTCGGCCATCGGCCTCTGCTCCTGCGGCGGCCTGAGTTCGGCGGGAAGGGGCGGAGCCTCGGCGACCTGCGGCAGCGAATCCTCGACCACGGGCTGCTGGCTGATCTTGCCGCCGATCAATCGGACGATCTCCGGCGCCTCGGCGAAGGTGCCGTGGCGGACGAGGTCGGTCCAGCCCGTCGCGCTCATGGTGAAGACGCGGACGCCGAGCCCCGAAATCACGCGGCGGTGCTCGGCATTGCGCACGTCCAGCGCGCCGACGCGCTGGCGATCCCAGGCGACCGTCGACGAGACCGCAAGGGCCCGGTCGTCGGACTGCACGAAGAGCGAGATGCGCGAGGGCCGCGAGATGCGGGCCATCTGCTGGCGGAAGACCTCGACGTCGAGGTCGGGCGCCGCCAGGATCACCTCGCCGAGCCGTCCGCCGAGGTCGCCATTGCCGGCAATGGAGGCCTGCCGCAGCGCTTCCATGGTCAGGAAGGCACCCATCGAATGGGCGAGGATGTGGATGCGGGCGACCCCGGGCGTGCGGCCGATATCGGTCAGCAGCCGGTCGAGCGCATCGCGTGAGGCGGTCGCCACCTCCCGGTCGCCGCCATAGGCGAGGACGCGGCGATAGCTCGGCCAGGTGAACAGCACCTGCGTCCCGCGGAAGCCGCCATCGGCTGCGACCTGCACGATCCGGAAGGCCGCCTCGTCATAATCGGTGTTGAAGCCGTGGACATAGACCAGGACATCGCGCTGGTCCGGAGCCTTGCCGTTCACCGCTTCCGCCACCTGCCGGCGGAACGCCTCCTGGCCCAGTGCCTGACGATCGGTGAGCATGGCGTGGCGGCGCGGGCTTTCCGGCGTGATCCGGGGGCGCGGAATGGTTCCCGTGGCCCGGCCCGGCGGCATGCTCACCACCTGCCGGTAGAACCGTGCGCGCTCGGCGGAGGGCGCGCCGAGCGTGTCGCCGGCGAAGGCGGGGCGGGTCGACGTGACGAAGACGGCGGTGCTGGTCGGTGGCGCGGCCGGCGCCGACAGCGCGCCGAGGGAGCCGGTGACGCCGGTCAGCCCGGTGCCGAAGCAGCCGCCGAGGGCGAACGCCGCGAGAGCGATGGCTGCGACGCGAAAGGCGGGGGACGGGGCGGCGACGGGGGTGGTCGACGGCTTGGGCATGCGGATCGGGGCTCGGGGATGGGGCGGCGGGCAGCGCCGGGAAGGGACGAAAGGGTGACGAGCGGGGGCAGGGACCTGCGCAGCCCGTCGCCTAGCCAGTGCAGATGGCCGCAATGGGGCGGGAGGAAGGCACCGGCCGCCGCCGAATCGCTCGCCTCCCGGGCGTGGCTTTGATACCACGCCGCCATGCGTGCCCTTCCCGATCCCGCCGAGCTTGCCGCGGCCATCCGTGCCGGCGACCGCGCCGTGCTCGCCCGCGCCATCACGCTGGTCGAATCGACCAAGCCCGAGCATCAGGCCGTGGCGCGGCACCTGGTCCAGCTACTGCTGCCGGAGACGGGCCGGGCGATCCGCATCGGCATTACCGGCGTGCCCGGAGCCGGCAAGTCGACCACGATCGACACGTTCGGCGCCAACCTGACCGCCGCCGGCCACCGTGTCGCGGTTCTGGCGGTCGACCCCTCGTCCTCGCGCACTGGCGGCTCGATCCTCGGCGACAAGACGAGGATGGCCCGCCTCGTCAACGACGAGAACGCCTATGTCCGGCCCTCGCCCTCCTCCGGGACGCTCGGCGGTGTCGCCGCCAAGACCCGTGAGACCATGCTTCTGTGCGAGGCCGCCGGCTTCGACGTGATCCTGGTGGAGACGGTCGGCGTCGGCCAGTCCGAGACGGCTGTCGCCGACATGACCGATCTCTTCCTCGTGCTGATGCTGCCCGGCGCCGGCGATGAATTGCAGGGCATCAAGAAGGGCATCCTCGAACTCGCCGACATCATCGCCGTCAACAAGGCTGATGGCGACGGAGCGCTGCGCGCCAAGGCGGCGGCGGCGGAATACCGGGCGGCCCTGCACATCATGGCGCCGAAGTCGCGCGTCTGGTCGCCGCCCGTCCTGCTGATCTCCGGCCTCGCCAATCAGGGGCTCGACGCGCTCTGGGAGCAGATCGGCACCTTCCGCGCGAAGACCGAGGCCTCCGGCGATTTCGCCGCCAAGCGCCGCGCCCAGGGCGTCAAATGGATGTGGACCATGCTGCACGAGCGCGTCGCCGCGCGGCTGAAGCGCGATCCCGTTCTGAAGGCGCGGCTGCCGGCGCTGGAGGCCGAGGTTGCGGCAGGGCGGCTGGCCCCCATGGTGGCGGTCGAGGAGATTGCCGGGGTGCTAGGGATCTGAGCCACCGCCTCGCCCTGGCTGTCCGAACAACGCAGGGCGCATCTTCGCCTCTCCCCGCCGGGGAGAGGTCGGCCGCAGGCCGGGTGAGGGGGCAGGCCCGCGCATGACCCGCCCCCGTTTGCGGGGGCTTCCCCCGGCGCAGATCCTTGCGCACCATCGGCCCGACATCACGAGGGGAACAGCGACAGTGGCCAAGGCACCGATCTGGCAGTGGGGGGCGGTCGAGACCGCCCGGGCGATCAAATCCCGCAAAGTGTCGTCGGAGGAGGTCGTCAAGGCGTCCATCGCCCGCATGAAGGCGGTCAACCCGGCCCTTAACGCCGTCGTCGTCGACCTGTCGAAGGACGCGCTCAAGACCGCCAGGGCCGCCGACAAGGCGCTGGCCCGGGGCGATGCGGTTGGCCCGCTTCACGGCGTGCCGATCACCATCAAGATCAATCTCGACGTCAAGGGACAGGCCAATTCCAACGGCGTCGTCGCCTTCAAGGACAATATCGCCCCCGAGGATTCCGCCGTCACCGCCAACCTGCGCAAGGCCGGCGCGGTGATCGTCGGCCTCACCAACACGCCCGAATTCTCGATGCGCGGTTTCACCGACAACCCGCTGCACGGCCTCACCCGCAATCCCTGGGACCCGGCCATCACCTGCGGCGGCTCGTCGGGCGGGGCGGGCGCGGCGGTCGCCGCCGGCATTGGCGCCATCGCCCATGGCAATGATATCGGCGGTTCGCTGCGCTGGCCGGCCTTCTGCAACGGCGTCGCCACCATCAAGCCGACGCAGGGGCGCATCCCCGCCTTCAACCCGACCCAGATGAACGGCGACGAGCGACCGCTCATGGCCCAGTTCATGTCGTCCCAGGGGCCGATCGCCCGTTCGGTCGCCGATGTGCGCCTCGGTCTCGCGGTGATGGCCCAGCGTGACCCCCGCGACCCCTGGTGGGTTCCGGCGCCGCTCGAGGGACCGAAACTCAAGGGGCCGATCAAGGTGGCCTTCGCCAAGATCCCGCGCGACATGAAGACCGACACGCAGGTGGTCTCGCTCGTCCGCAAGGCTGCCGACCACCTCGCCGATTCCGGCTATGACGTGAACGAGGTGGAACTGCCCGACCTCGACGGCACCTGGAAACTCTGGTCCGACCTGATTTTCACCGAGCTGACGGTGCTGCAGGAGGCGACCATGCGCCAGCATGGCAGCCCCGACTTCATCGCTGCCATCGAGGCCATGAAGGGGTCGAGCACGATCCTCGACCGCGAGGGCTACATGAAGGCAATCGCCCGCCGCTCGCGCGTGTTGCGCAACTGGATGCTCTTCCTCGAAGACTATCCGGTCATCCTGTCGCCGCTGTCGGTGCATCAGACGCCGTCCTACAACGCCGATCTGGAAAGCGCCGAGCGCGGCCGGGCGCTGTTCTGGAACGACCTGCGCTTTATGTCGGCGATCAACGTGCTCGGTCTGCCGGCCGCCGTCGTGCCGGTCGGTCTCATCGACGGCAAGCCGGTCGGCGCGCAGATCATCACCTCGCGCTACCGCGAGGACGTCTGCCTCGACGCTGCGGCGGCGATCGAGAAGAAGACCGGAACCTTCGTGGCGCAGCTCTGGGCGCGCGGCTGACTCGCGCGGAGCCGACGAGCGCGCCGCGGCGGCGGCCTTGGCGCGGTCTTGCGGGCGCGGCCCGGCGCTTACTCGCCGGGGCCGGGGAGCGGCGGGCTCGGGGCCCTGCCGCTATAGTCCAGCCAGGCGAGCGTGACGCCAAAGCCGCAGAAGACGGCCAGAACCAGGCCGAGATACAGGGTTGCAGTCATCGAAACCTCCCGATCACGTCGTCGATGGAAGATTGCGTTGCCGGCGCTCTCCGGGCCTTGATCCAGGTCAAGATCGGCGGCGATGCCCGCGACTCCTGATCGCGCTTGGCGTGGACCGGGCAGCGTTGCTAGAACGGGCATACCGCAGCGGTATCGATTCAGGATCAGGTCATGGCCGACGACGCCCTTCTCCTCGGCAAGAGCACCAAACAGGAATGGCTGGCGCTGAGGTTCGGCAACCGCCACGGCCTCATCACCGGCGCCACGGGCACCGGCAAGACGGTGTCGCTGCAGGTGCTCGCCGAGGGCTTCTCCAATGCCGGCGTGCCGGTCTTCGCCGCCGACATCAAGGGTGACCTGTCCGGTGTCGCCGCGATGGGCGAGGAGAAACCCTTCATCCTCGAGCGCGCCAAGCAGGTCGGCATGGACTGGCATGCCGATCAGTTCCCCGTGGTCTTCTGGGACCTGTTCGGCGAGCAGGGCCACCCGATCCGCGCCACCGTCGCGGAGATGGGCCCATTGCTTCTCTCCCGCCTGATGGATCTCAACGAGACTCAGGAAGGCGTCATCAACATCCTCTTCCACTATGCCGACAATAACGGCCTCGCCCTCCTTGACCTGAAGGACCTGCGCGCGCTGCTGCAGGAATTGGGGTCGAACAAGGAGCTGCAGAACGAGCTGCGCGCCGCCTATGGCAATGTCTCGGCCGCCTCCGTCGGGGCCATCCAGCGCCAGCTTTTGACGCTCGAGAACCAGGGCGGCTCGAAGTTCTTCGGCGAGCCGGCACTCGCCCTGAAAGACCTGATGCGCACCGACCGCGACGGGCGCGGCACCATCAATCTCCTCGCCGCCGACAAGCTGATGGCCAGCCCCCAGCTCTACGCCACCTTCCTTCTGTGGCTGCTGTCGGAACTGTTCGAGGAATTGCCCGAGGTCGGCGATGTCGACAAGCCGAAGCTCGTCTTCTTCTTCGACGAGGCGCATCTCCTGTTCAAGGACGCGCCCAAGGCCCTGGTCGAGAAGATCGAACAGGTGGTCCGTCTCATCCGCTCCAAGGGCGTCGGCGTCTATTTCGTCACCCAGAACCCGCTCGACGTGCCGGAAACGGTCCTCGCCCAGCTCGGCAACCGCGTCCAGCATGCGCTGCGCGCCTTCACGCCGCGCGACCAGCGGGCGGTCAAGGCCGCGGCCACCACCTTCCGGCAGAACCCGAAGCTGGACACCGAAGAGGTCATCACCCAGCTTGGCAAGGGCGAGGCCCTGGTCTCCACGCTCGAAGGCAATGGCGTGCCCTCCATCGTTGAGCGCACGCTGGTTTCGCCGCCGCTGGCCCGGATCGGCCCTGTCTCCGAGCAGGAGCGCCGGCAGATCATCGCCAAGAGCCCGTTCCGCGGGAAATATGACGAAACGATCGACAGCGAATCGGCTTACGAGATCCTGCAGAAGCGCGCCCGGCAGAAACTCGATGAAGCCGAGCAGTCCCAGCAGGCCGACAGCGGCGGGCTCGGCGGCATCCTCGGAACGATCCTCGGCGGAGGCGGCGCGCCGGCCGGCAAGGGCCGCGGCCGAGCGCCCATGTCGACCACCGAGGTGATCATCAAGAACGCCTCCAGCTCGCTCGCCCGCACCGTCGGCACGCAGATCGGCCGGGCCATCATGCGCGGCGTTCTCGGTGGCTTCGGGCGCCGCTGATCGCGCAAAGATCAAGATCGCCTCAATTGCAGGTAAATTCGTAGAGGCTCCGCAAGGCGGTAACATTATCCCATTCCCCGGGGCTGCTGACCGAGCCCCCGCGGCCTCTGCCTGACGATCGGGCGCGGCGCCGCGGCACGCTCGGTCCGGCCGGCATCGGGAATGGTGTGATGGCTGGAACGAAACAGATTCACGACGCCAGGGTCGTCGTGCTGCGCCTCGACGGTGTCGACCCGGCGGTGGCGGTGGACAATCTGAAGAGTCTCGGCATGGTCCATGCCGTCGGGCTTGCTGATCCGCGGGAACTCTCCGTCCAAATCGCTGCCGGCAGGGTCGATGTCGTCGTCGTCTCCGTGGCGGCGCCGATGCCGGCTCAAGATCCACAGGTCGCCCCCGGCTTTGGCCTTCTGCGTCCCCCGGAAGCGGCGCTGAATCTCGGCGTCCCCTGTCTGCTTCTGACCCCGTCCTTTTCCCGCGCCACCGCCCGCGCGGCCATGGCCCTGGGCTATGCCGCGGTCATGTCGGCGGACGCCGCCCCGCGGCTGGTCTATCGACGGGTCGGCGCCCTGATGCAGCGCGTCCGCCGCAGCGGGCGGGCGCGGAGCGTCACCAGCGAGCACGTCTGACCACCTCTTGTGCCACGGATGGCAGGCCCGCAGCCTGCCGCGTTTGCAATCAGCGGCGGGATTGCTAGCGTCCCGGCCTCGCTCGAACACCGGACGCATCCACCATGACTTCCCGCCCCCTCGATCAGGTGCTCGCCGCCGTCGATTCCGGCCTCGACCAGAGCGTTGAGCGGCTGTTCGCGCTGTTGCGCATTCCGTCGATCTCCACCGACAGCGCCTTTGCCGGGAACTGCGCCGCTGCTGCCGACTGGCTCGTGCAGGATCTGAACAGCCTCGGATTCGTGGCTTCGGCGCGGGCGACCGGAGGCCATCCGGCGGTGGTGGCGAAGAGCCCCGGCGGGGCTGGTCCCCATGCGCTCTTCTACGGCCATTACGACGTCCAGCCGGTCGATCCGCTCGACCTGTGGGAGACGCCGCCCTTCGAGCCGCGCATCGCCACCGCGCCCGACGGCTCGAAGCGGATCGTCGCCCGCGGGGCCAGCGACGACAAGGGCCAGGTCATGACCTTCGTCGAGGCCTGTCGCGCCTGGAAGGCGGTCACCGGCACCTTGCCCGTTGGCGTCACCATGCTGATCGAGGGCGAGGAGGAATGCGGCTCGAAGCATCTCTTCGACTTCGTCAGGGCCAACAAGGCCGATCTCGCCGCCGATGTCGCCCTCGTCTGCGACACTGGCATGTGGGACCGGCAGACGCCGGCCATCACCACGTCGCTGCGCGGCATCGTGTCGGAGGAGTTCAAGGTCGTCGCCGCCAATCGCGACCTGCATTCGGGCGTCTATGGCGGCGCCGCCGCCAATCCGATCCACATGCTGTCGAAGGTCATCGCCTCCATCCACGGTGCCGACGGCCGGATCGCCATCCCCGGCTTCTATGACGGCGTCGAGGACCTTCCCGCCGACATTCTCGCCGATTGGAAGGGTCTCGGCCTGACGGCGGACGACTTCCTCGGACCCATCGGCCTCAAACAGCCGATCGGCGAGCGCGACCGCCTGCTCATCGAGATGATCTCGTCGCGCCCGACCTGCGACATCAACGGCATCTGGGGCGGCTATACCGGCGAGGGCTCCAAGACCGTCATCCCCTCCGAGGCCTGGGCCAAGGTGACGATGCGTCTCGTCGGCAAGCAGGACCCGGTCAAGGTGCGCGATGCCTTCCGTGCCCATGTCCGCGCCCGGCTCCCCGCCGATTGCCGCGCCGAATTCTTCGGGACCCGCGGCAGCCCGGCTCTGGCGCTGCCCTGGGACATGCCGGTGCTCGGCAAGGCCCGCGCCGCGCTCACCGCCGAATGGGGCCGCAAGGCGGTCACCATCGGCTCCGGCGGATCCATCCCCATCGTCGGCGCCTTCAAGGACGATCTCGGCCTCGATTCGCTGCTCGTCGGCTTCGGCCTGGAGGATGACCGGGTCCATTCGCCGAACGAGAAATATGACCTGGCCTCGTTCCACAAGGGCATCCGGTCCTGGGCCCGCATTCTCGACGCGCTCGCCGCCTGAGCCTTCACCCGGCCGGCGGCCTCCAGGCCCTGATGCCGCCGGACATGGCCGGGCCCCTGGCCGTGTCACCGAGGCCATAGGCACGCGCCAGTGCGCCGAGGGCCAGCTTGAGCACGACCTTGCCGGTGCGCTGTGGCCATCCGCGGTCGCGCTCGACCGCCTCGACGCCTTTCAGGAAGCCGCAGACATCCATCAGCAGCGCCGCGAAGTCGGGACCCACCGCATCGCGGGCCCGGTCGAGCCGTTGCTTCGCCGCGATGACGACGTCGGCATAGTCAGGTCCGGCGCCCGCCGCACGCCCGCCGCTGACCGGGGCGGCCCAGGTGATGCCGAGTTTCGGCGACAGGCCGGCGAGCGTGAAGTCGAGGCGGAAGCGCTCGCCCGCCTCGATCTCGGCCGGTGACAGGAAGGGCCGGCCGCTCGCATCCCGGCGGCTGGCGAGCCAGCGCAGCGGGCTCTCGGCGAGGTCGACCTCCACCGCTCCCTCGGGCGTCTCGATGATCTGTCGCACCTGATGCGCCCGGCGGAAGCGGTCGTCGTCCATGCCGGTTGTCGGCGGGGCGCGGCTCATCGCGGCGTGGTCCCGCAAGGCCCGCTTTCGCGCCGGAGCGGCAGCAGGATGGCCTCCAGGCCGATCAGTTGCCGGTCGAAGGCGGGGGCGTCGCGCTCGTCCTCGATCCGCCGCAGCGCGTGGCGGAGTGTGGCGCGGTCCCGGCCGAAAGCGGCGGACAGCCGGCTCAGGTCATGGCCGAGGACGACATGGGCGAGATAGATCGCGAGCTGGCGCGCCGCCGCGACCTGGGCGCCGCCGCGGTCGACGCCGGCGACCCAGGCCGCGAGGGCGGCGGCGACGTCGATCCCGGCGTCCCGGGGTCTCGCAAGCCCCTGAGGCGGCGACGGGTGAGGGGACAGCATCATGGACGAGCCTCCGTGAAAAGGACTGGAATCCTTAAACGCCACGATGCTCAGGGTAATAAGTTTTTATTCCTTCGCGTGTCAGCAGGCTGACGGCTTCGATGAAAGTGCAGCAGGATCAGCACCTTGCGCGGACAGTGCAACCCATTGTTGTGAAAAATCGCGGAAAAGTTGTCCCCATCTCTCGGTCTCCGGTCATTGTCCCGCCCAGCAAGGGGAGGTGCCGTTGGCCGAAACGATGAGGAAACACGGGCGCATCCGCAGCTGGCATGCCGAGCCCGACCGCGTCGAGGCCATGGCCCTCAGCCATGCCGGGATGCTCGCCGGCTGGGGCCCGGCGGTAGGACAGGACTTCGTCCGGCTGAAGCGGCTCGAGGGGCAGTTGCGCCGCGAGCGGGCGCGGGGAGGGGCGACCGGCAGGGGCTACGACCTGCGCCGTCACGCGGCACTCATGCGCGCCATCGCGCTGCTCAAGGGGAGCGCCGGCCACAAAAAAGCGCCGCCCGGAGGTCCGGACGGCGCGATACTGGAAACCGGAACGGGGCTCAGCGGCCCTTGCGGCGGCGCTGCTGACCGAGGCCCATCTGCTTGGCGAGCTGCGAGCGCGCGGCGGCATAGTTCGGGGCCACCATCGGGTAGTCGGCCGGCAGACCCCACTTCTCGCGATAATCCTCGGGCGACAGGTTGTACTGGGTGCGCAGGTGGCGCTTGAGCGACTTGAACTTCTTCCCGTCCTCAAGGCAGATGATGTAGTCCGGCGTGATCGACTTCTTGATCGGGATCACCGGCTTCAGCGGCTCGGCCGGAACCTCGACCTTGCCAGTCGTCACGTTCACCAGAGCGTTGTGGACGTTGTTGATCAGGCTCGGAAGGTCGGCGGCGGAAACCGAATTGTTGCTCACATAGGCCGAAACGATATCGGCGGCGAGCTCGATGTAATTGTTGGCACTCGACGAGTCGGCCATGGTCACGAATTCCTCTGACAGGCGACGTTGAAGGTCATCGTCGCGGCCTGGAGCATTGCGCTCAGTTGCTTGCTAGACACGGTTCGGAAGCGGTGGCGCAGGACCCTGACGTCCCAAGCACATGTCCATCATTGGCAGATACTGCCGCTGAGCTTGGCTTGCAAGGCCCTGCCAGTGCGATTCAAGTAAAAAAGTGCATGTAGTGCGCAGCCACGCTGAACAGAATCATCTCACTGGACCAATTGGGGTCCCAAAAAGCGCAATCTTGACGAGCATGCAGCCCATCCGCATATACGAATCACGCTCTGTGCCGGAGGCTGTTCCGGTCTTCGATACATCGTGGTGCCGATAGGTCAGCTCTGCCATACAAGTGAACATGTCGTTAATACTGCACGAGCGCGGCGGGGTTCCGCTGCGCTGCACGCCATCCCGCCCTGTACCGGTGACCTGATGACCCTCGACGCCAAAGCCGCCCCCGCCCCCTCTGCCGTCCGCGAGGCAAGCCTGCGCACCGTGCACGGCGTCACGCTGCACGATGACTACGGCTGGTTGCGCGCCGCCAACTGGCAGGAGGCGCTGCGCGATCCGTCCCTGCTTCCGGCGCCCATCCAGGCGCATCTGATCGCCGAAAACGGCTATGCCGAGGCGGTGCTCGCTCCGGTCCGGCCGCTGATCGAGGCCATGGTCCGGGAGATGCGAGGCCGAATCAAGGAGGACGATTCGGGCGTTCCGTCACCGGACGGTCCCTTCGACTATTACGACCGCTATCGCGAGGGTGGGCAGCATCCGATCGTCTGCCGGCGTCCGCGCGGGGGGGAGGCCGGTGAACAGGTCATGCTGGACGGCGATGCCCTGGCCGCCGGTCGGGCCTTCTTCGACCTCGGCGGCGCCACCCACAGCTCTGACCACCGGCTCCTCGCCTGGAGCTACGATGACAAGGGCTCCGAATTCTTCACCCTCAAGGTCCGCGATCTCGCCACCGGCGCGGATCAGGCCGACCATATCGAGGAGACCGGCGGCGACGCCGTCTGGAGCGCCGACGCCTCGGCCCTCTATTACATCCGTCTCGACGACAATCACCGCCCGCTCAGGATCTTCCGGCACGTCCTCGGCGAGGACCAGGCCGCCGACCGTCTCGTCTTCGAGGAGACGGACACCACCGTCTTCGTCGGCATGGGGGAGGCGACAGCCGGCGGGCTCGCGCTGATCTCCTGCGCCCAGAGCGATTCGACCGAGACCTTCGCCCTCGACCTCACCCGGCCGGACGCCGCGCCCTGGCGCATCCTGCCGCGCATGGACGAGGTGAAGTCCTATCCGGACTACCACCCGTCCTGGCGCGGCGAGAAGATGCTGTTCATCCGCACCAACGATGCCGCCGAGGATTATCGCATCGTCGCCGTACCTCTGGCCGCGCCGTCGCGGGAGAACTGGACCGAAGTGGTGCCGCACCGTCCCGGCACCCTCGTCCTCTCGGCGCATGTGCTGCAGGACTGGCTGATCCGGCTGGAGCGTGAGAACGCCCTGCCGCGGATCGTCATCCGCAACCTGACGACATCAGAGGAACATGCCATCGCCTTCGACGAGGAGGCCTATTCCCTCGGCGTCCTGCCCGGCTACGAATTCGACACCGACACGCTGCGCTTCGTCTATTCCTCGATGACGACGCCGAACGAGACCTGGGACTACGACATGCGCACGCGCACCCGCGTTCTGCGCAAGCGCCAGGAGGTGCCCTCCGGCCATGACGCTGGGGATTACGTCACGCGCCGCCTTCTGGCACCCGCCGCCGACGGCGAGACCGTGCCGGTGTCGCTGGTCTACCGGAAGGACACGCCGCTCGACGGCAGTGCCCCCGTCCTGCTCTACGGCTACGGCTCCTACGGCGCCTCCATGCCCGCCTCCTTCTCGACCGCCCGGCTGTCTCTGGTCGATCGCGGCTTCGTCTATGCCATCGCCCATGTCCGCGGCGGCATGGAGAAGGGCTATCGCTGGTACCGGACCGGCAAGCGCGAGTTCAAGACCAACACCTTCACCGACTTCATCGCCTGCGCCGAGCACCTCATCGCCGCGGGCTTCACCGCCGGCGGCCGCATCGTCGCCCAGGGCGGTTCGGCCGGCGGCATGCTGATGGGCGCGGTGGCCAATATGCGCCCCGACCTCTTCGCCGGCATCCTCGCCGAAGTGCCCTTCGTCGACGTCGTCAACACCATGCTCGACGACAGCCTGCCGCTGACCCCGCCGGAATGGCGCGAATGGGGCAATCCGATCGCCGACCCGGAGGCCTTCCGGCGCATGCTGGCCTATTCGCCCTACGACAATGTCGCGGCGCAGGCCTATCCGCCGATCCTGGCGCTGGCCGGCGTTTCCGACCCGCGCGTCACCTACTGGGAACCGGCGAAATGGGTGGCGCGGCTGCGCGCCACCAAGACCGACGCCAACCCCGTCCTCCTCGTCACCAACATGGATGCGGGACATGGCGGCGCCGCCGGCCGCTTCGACCGGCTCGCGGAAGTCGCGCGCTCCTATGCCTTCGCGGTGGCGGTGACCGGCGCTCCCTCAGAGCCCCGTCAGTAGTCGCGCCGCCCGCCGAGCTTCAGCGACAGGACGAGATGGGCGACGCCGACGAGGCCGAGCCCGACCGCCGCAAGGCCGAGTCCCGGGATGCCGCCGAGGCTCTTGGCGAGCCCGGCGAGGCTCGCGCCCAGCGCCGCGCCGCCATAGATGCAGGCGGCGTTGAGCGACAGCAGCACCTGCATGCGCGCCGGGTCGAGGGCCACCAGCCGCGCCTGCTGCGACACGCCGATGGTCCAGCCGAGCATGCCCCACAGAAACAGGATGATGCCGCCGAGCCAGGGCTCCCAGGCGATGAAGGTCAGCGCCGCCATGAAGGGGAGCGGTCCCGTTGCCGCGATCAGCAGGGTCCGGTTGGCGCCGATTCGGTCGACCAGAAAGCCGCCGAGCGCGTTGCCGGCGACCGATCCGACGCCGTAGACCACCAGCAGGACGGCGACGATGCCGGCGCCGCCGCCCGTCTTCTCCTCGATGATCGGCGACAGGAACGTGTAGGGGATCCAGGCCGCGCCCATCACCGTCACCGTCACCAGCACGGCGATCGCCAGCCGCGGATCGGTCATGGCGCGGGCGAGATCACCGAGGGTCGCGGGTGCGATGGCGATCCGCGCCGGCACCCGCAGCCACAGCGCCGCGGCCATGATCACGGCCGCCAGAGCGATCCCGATGAAGAGCCAGGGCCAGCCGATGGTGAAACCGATCATGCCCGCCGTGGGAATGCCGATCACCTGCGAGACGGTCAGCCCGGTATAGACGGCGGCGAGCGCCCGGCCGCGCTGGGCCGGCGGTACCGCCATCATGGCGACCCCGGCGGCGGCCGGCGAATAGAGTCCGGCCCCGAAGGCGAGCAGGATGCGGCCGGCATAAAGCACTGGCGGCATGGACGCCGTCGCGGTGAGCAGGGCGCCTGCCGCGATCAGGCCCATGCCGATGACCAGGACCGAGCGCCGGTCGAGCCGCCCGGTGATCGAGGCGCCGATCGGCGAGCCAATCGCATAGGCCAGGGCATAGGCGCTGACGATCCAGCCGGCGCCCACCGGCGTCAGGGCGAGGTCGCGGCTGATCGGCGTGATCACCCCGATCACGCCGAAGGCGCCGAAGCCGACGACCAGCATGCCGACGGACAGGAGAACGAGAAGGGCCATGGGGTATCGGGCTCTGGGCTCTGCGCTTGCGGAGCCGCACCCTATACGAAGCCCCCGCCGGTCACGATGATGTGGATGGTCATAGCCGACGGCGCGCTGGAACATGGCGCGGTCCGGCTTGGGGGACGGGGGAGACGCATGGCCCATTCGCGAGCAAACCGATTGTCCCGGCGCCTGGCGCTCGGTCTGGCGGCCGCCGCGGCCGCCCCCCGCTTCGGCCATGCCCAGCGCCCGGTTCCGGTCGATGTCGTCCTGGCGCTCGCCGCCGATGGCTCCGGTTCCATCGACAATGACGAACTCAGGCTGCAGCGCGAGGGCTACGGCCTCGCGCTCGCCTCTCCCGAGGTCCTCTCGGTCATCGGCCGGGGCATCCACGGCGCCATCGCCGTGATCTACGCCGAATGGGGCGGGCCCCATTCGCAACATGTCATCGTCGACTGGACCCTGATCCGTGACGAGGCCAGCGCCAGGGCCTTCGCCGCCGAACTGATCGCCCGCCCGCGCGCCGCGCGCGGCTACAATTCGATTTCGGCGGCCATCGACTTTTCGGTCAACCTCATCGAGACCGGACCCTATCGCGGGATGAAGCGGGTCATCGACGTCTCCGGCGACGGGCCGAACATCGGCGGCCGGGCGGTGGAGGCGGCCCGCGACGACGCGGTGGCCAAGGGCATTACCGTCAACGCCCTGGCGATCCTCCGGCCCGGCGGATCGGTGCCGGCGCGCATCGGCCAACCGCTGCCGGACTATTACCGCGAGGCGGTGATCGGCGGCCCCGGCGCTTTCGTTGAGGTGGCAGACGAGAATCGGTCATTCGCGGACGCGGTCAGGCGCAAGATCGTGACGGAGATCGCCTGAGCGCGGGGGGCTGCACCGCCTGTCGCCCCGCGCGGCGGAACAGATCGCTTGACTTGTGAATAAAGGCCTTCTTCGCCATTCTGCTTAGGTCGCGGGTTCAACTCCCGTCTGGCGATGGCAAGCTCTCGGCAGGCAACCGAGTATCATCAGATTGCCAGTAGCTCAGCCCGGATAGAGCAAAGTCGGGGGGGCGGTCACCCGTAGCCACCGGCCGCCACTACGGCTCCCATTGAATGGCTCAGTGCATGGTTCTGGCACAGAGCAAGTGCGTCCTTCGAGGCTCGCTGTCGCTCGCACCTCAGGATGAGGAAGGCCGAGACCTGCAGGATGGTCAGCGACGGCCGGGGATGGATGGCGGATCGACCCCCGCTGCCAGTCACCACCCTCCTCATCCTGAGGTGCGAGCGACAGCGAGCCTCGAAGGACGCACTTCCGTCGTGCAACCAACAGCTGGCAGGTTGGCCCTTGCTCCAAAGACGAAAAACCCCGGCGCGTGGCCGGGGTGCTCCGTATTCAGCAGGTCCGACTGTCTCAGGCGGTGGCCTTCTGGAACATCTCGTCCACATAGTCCCAGTTGACCATGTGCTCGACGAAGGCCTTGAGATAGTCGGGACGGCGGTTGCGGTAGTCGATGTAGTAGGAGTGCTCCCAGACGTCGACGCCGAGGATCGGCAGGCCGCCATGGACCAGCGGGCTCTCGCCGTTCGGGGTCTTGGTGACGACGATCTTGCCGCCCTGCACGGTCAGCCAGGACCAGCCCGAGCCGAACTGGGTGATGCCGCCCTGGATGAAGTCCTCCTTGGCCTTCTCGACCGAGCCGAACGAATCGATCAGCGCCTTTTCCAGGCCGCCCGGGATCTTGCCGCCGCCATTCGGCTTCATCCACTTCCAGAAATGGATGTGGTTGTAGTGCTGGCCGGCATTGTTGAAGATGCCGGCATGCTTGCCGAAGGAGCCCTTGACGATCTCCTCGAGGCTCTTGCCCTCGAATTCGGTGCCCTTGATCAGGTTGTTGCCGTTGGTGACATAGGCCTGATGGTGCTTGTCGTGGTGATACTCCAGCGTCTCCTTCGACATGTAGGGCTGCAGGGCATCGTAGGCGTAGGGAAGATCGTCGAGGGTGAAAGCCATGATCACGTCTCCAGAAGGGGGCGCCCACGGTCAGGCGGTGCGGCGGGCGATCGCACACGAAACAACCCCCCTCACATAAGCCGTGGGACCCGCCCCGGCAATTGCCGCGCGGTCATCGCTTGATGTAGTTGCGAGAATCTGACGACTTGCCTTGGATAGGTCGTTTTTTGACGGCTCAACGGTAGCCGGGAGCGGGCGGCAAGTCCCGCGTGGGTGAAAGGACGATCCATGGCCCTCGTGCTGAAGGTGGCGGCCGCAGCGCTGGCGCTGATCGGAGCGGTGACGCTCTACTGGGGCACCAATCCGGCCCTGCTCAGCCTCGGCAATACCGTGATGATCGTCGGCACTGTCATCGCCGCCGCGGGCGTCGTCCTGTTCGGCCTCGCTGCCGTCCTGGGGCAACTCGCGATCGTCGCCGACAAGCTCGACGCCCTGCGCGTCGGTCTTCCCGTCGGGACGGCTGTGAATGATGCGATCGAGCCGCCGGTCGTGCTTGCGCCGCCCTCCACGCCGCCCGTACCGGCACCGGCGCCGGCCGAGGCTCCCGCCCCTGCCGTGTCGCCCGTTGTCCTCGATCGCCTGGAGGAGGCGCTCATGGCGCCGCCGCCGCCGCCCCCTCCTGCCGCTGCCCCGGCTGTTGCGACGCCGCCGTCGCGCCAGAGCTTCGGCCTGCCGCCCCTGGCTGCCAAGGCGCCTCTCGCCGCGGCGGGTGTCGCCGCCGGCCTCGCCGCAACCGCGGCCGCGGCCCCCGCCGAGGCACGGACTGCGGAAAAGGCTCCCGAACCTGCCATCGCGCCCCCCGCCGCC
>JAIEPJ010000009.1 GCA_019749835.1 Phreatobacter sp.
TGACGCTGCTGACCTATCTCGTCTCCATCCCGCTCGGCATCCGCAAGGCGATGAAGGACGGCTCGCGCTTCGACGTCTGGACCTCGGCGGTCATCATCATCGGCTATGCGATCCCCGGCTTCCTCTTCGCCATCCTGCTCATCGTGCTCTTCGCCGGCGGCTCCTTCCTCGACTGGTTCCCGCTGCGCGGCCTGTGGTCGGACAACTGGGCGGAGCTCAGCCTCGGCCAGAAGATCCTCGACTATCTCTGGCACCTCGCCCTGCCGCTCACCGCCATGGCGCTCGGCGCCTTCGCCACCATGACGCTGCTGACCAAGAACTCGTTCCTCGACGAGATCCGCAAGCAATATGTCATGACCGCCCGCGCCAAGGGCCTGGACGAGCACCAGGTGCTCTACGGCCACGTCTTCCGCAACGCCATGCTCATCGTCATCGCCGGCTTTCCCGGCGCCTTCGTCCATGCCTTCTTCACCGGGTCGCTGCTGATCGAGACCATCTTCTCCCTCGACGGTCTCGGCCTTCTCGGCTTCGAAAGCGTGCTCAACCGCGACTATCCCGTGGTCTTCGCCACGCTCTTCATCTTCTCGCTCGTCGGCCTCGTGGTGAACCTCATCTCCGACCTCATGTACACCTGGGTCGATCCGCGCATCGACTTCGAGGCGCGGGAGGTCTGAGCCATGAGCACCGCCGTCCTGCGTGAGGCCGAGGCCGCCCCGCCGCGCCCCTTCCTGTCACCGCTCAACCGGCGCCGCCTCGCCAATTTCCGCGCCAATGGCCGCGGTCTGTGGAGCCTCAGGATCTTCATGGTCCTCTTCGTCGTGACGCTCTTCGCCGAGCTCATCGCCAATGACCGGCCGCTCTTCGTCCGCCTCGAAGGGCAGAATTTCTTCCCCGCCCTGGTCAACTATTCGGAGAAGCAGCTCGGCGGCGAGTTCGAAACGCCGGCCGACTACAAGGACCCCTTCCTGCTCGACCATTTCGACGCCAAAGGGGCTTTCCTTGTCTGGCCGCTGATCCGGCACAACTACGCCTCCACCGTGAAGGACCCGGTGACGCCCTTCCCGTCGGCGCCGACCTGGGCCCAGCGCGAGAGGCTTCCAGATTGCGCCGCCGCGCAGGCGAAGCCGCGGGGCGAGCGGCCCCAGGGCGCGAGCTATTGCGAGGTCGGCAACTGGAACTGGCTCGGCACCGACGACCAGGGCCGCGACGTGCTCGCCCGCGTCATCTACGGCTTCCGCATCTCCGTGCTCTTCGGCCTCGCCCTGACCATCATCTCCTCGCTGGTCGGCATCGCCGCCGGCGCGGTCCAGGGCTATTTCGGCGGCTGGACGGACCTGCTGTTCCAGCGATTCATCGAGATCTGGACCGCCATTCCCTCGCTCTACCTCCTGCTCATCATCTCCTCGGTGCTGGCCCCGAGCTTCTTCGTGCTCCTCGGCATCCTCCTGCTCTTCTCCTGGGTGACCCTGGTCGCCGTCGTGCGTGCCGAATTCCTGCGCGCCCGCAACTTCGAATATGTCAACGCCGCCCGGGCGCTCGGCATCGCCTCTTCCACCATCATGGTCCGCCACCTCCTGCCCAATGCCATGGTGGCGACCATCACCTTCATGCCCTTCGTCCTGTCGGGCAGCGTCATGACGCTCACCGCCCTCGACTTCCTCGGCTTCGGCCTGCCGGTGGGATCGCCCTCGCTGGGAGAACTCCTGCAGCAGGGCAAGTCCAACCTGCAGGCGCCCTGGCTGGCGCTGACGGGCTTCTGCACGCTCGCCGTCATGCTCTCGCTGCTGATCTTCGTCGGCGAGGCGGTGCGCGACGCCTTCGACCCGCGGAAGACCTTCGCGTGAGATCGTGATAGGGTCCGGGCATGAACGAGGTCGTCAGGAAGATCGTCTCGGTTGCCGACCTGCCGGAGCATCTGCGGGCGGGTCTCGATCCGGCACGCCCGGTCGAGATCGTGCAGGTAGTCGCCGCCGCGACGACCGCCTCCCAGCGTCTGCGGGAGCGGGTGGACAAGCTCGGATTCAAGCGCATCCGTTCGACCGAGGAAGCCGTGGAGCGCGTCCGTCGCATTCGGGACGGCGGGCCGATCTGACGTGACCCTGGCCTATCTCGACGCAAACTTTCTCATCCGCATCGTCGAAAGCCCCGGCCACACGCTGTCGGGGCATGAGCGCCTGTGGGACATGGCCGGGGCTGGCCGGATCTCTGTCGTCACAAGCTGGCTGACGCTCAGCGAGGTCCTTGTCGTACCGATGCGCGACCAGGAAGACGGGCTGGTCATGGCCTACCAGGACCTCTTCGCCGGCCAGATGGTGCCCATCACCCTGATCGACGTCAGCGTCGACGTTCTGACGTCCGCCGCGCGGCTGCGCGCCCTTTGGCCGGCCCTGAAGCTTCCCGATGCGGTGCATCTCGCCTCGGCGGAGAAGGCGGACTGCGATGTCTTCGTGTCGGGCGACCGCCGGTTGCGGATCGCCGACGCGCCATTCGTCATCGATCCGGACAACGACGTCGACGTCGACCGATACTTGACGGCCATCCCATGACCGCAGACACACCGCTCCTGTCCGTCCAGGACCTCTCCGTCGCCTTCATCCAGGGCGGCAAGGCCTCGCTCGCCGTCGACCGCGTCTCCTTCGACGTCCATCGCGGCGAGACGGTCGCCATCGTCGGGGAATCCGGCTCCGGCAAGTCGGTCTCGGCGCTGTCGGTGATGAAGCTCCTGCCCTATCCGGCAGCTTCCCACCCCTCGGGCCGCATTCTCTTCAAGGGCGAGGACCTCATCCCTGCCGACGAGGCCGCCATGCGGCGGGTGCGCGGCAATGCCGTCACCATCATCTTCCAGGAGCCGATGACCTCGCTCAATCCGCTGCACACGATCGGGCAGCAGGTGGCCGAGACGCTGATCCTCCATCGCGGGATGACGACGGAGGCCGCCCGCACCCGCACCATTGAACTGCTTGGCAAGGTCGGCATCCCCGACCCCGCCGGCCGGCTCGACGCCTACCCTCACCAATTGTCCGGTGGCCAGCGTCAGCGCGTCATGATCGCCATGGCGCTCGCCAACGAACCCGACCTCCTCATCGCCGACGAGCCGACCACCGCCCTCGACGTCACGGTCCAGGCACAGATCCTCGCTCTCCTGAAGGATCTGCAGCGCGAGCTCGGCATGGCGATCCTCTTCATCACCCATGACCTCGGCATCGTGAAGCGGCTCGCCGACCGGGTCTGCGTGATGAAAAATGGCCGGATCGTCGAGCAGGGTCCGGTCGCCGAGATCTTCGAACGGCCCAAAGACCCCTACACCATAGACCTCATGGCGGCCGAGCCGCAGCGGCGGGTGCGCACGACCCGCGCCGATGCCGGCACGATCATGCAGGCCGACGACCTCAGGGTCTGGTTCCCGGTCAAGCGCGGCCTGCTCCGCCGTACGGTCGGCCACATCAAGGCGGTCGACGGCATTTCCGTCACCGTGCGCGAGGGCCACACGCTCGGCATCGTCGGGGAATCCGGCTCGGGCAAGACCACGCTCGGCCTCGCCCTGCTGCGCCTCATCGCCTCCGAGGGGCCCATCGTCTTCATGGGCCGACCGATCCAGGGCCTCGGCTTCAAGGCCATGCGGCCCAATCGCCGCTTCATGCAGGTGGTCTTCCAGGATCCCTATGGCTCCCTGTCGCCGCGCATGTCGGTGGCCGAGATCGTCGCCGAAGGTCTCGCTGTCCATCATCACGGACTGGATGCGGGGCAGCGCGACGCGCGGGTCGTCGCCGCCCTCCGCGATGTCGGCATCGATCCGGACACCCGTCACCGCTACCCGCACGAATTCTCCGGCGGCCAGCGCCAGCGCATCGCCATCGCCCGCGCCATGGTGCTGGAGCCGACCTTCGTCCTGCTCGACGAGCCGACCTCGGCCCTCGACCGGATCGTCCAGGCGCAGATCGTCGACCTGCTGCGTGACCTCCAGGCGAAGCGCAACCTGACCTATCTCTTCATCTCCCACGACCTGAAGGTGGTCTCGGCGCTGGCTGACGACATCATCGTCATGAAGGGCGGCAAGGTGGTGGAGAGCGGTGCGGCGGAGCGGGTGTTCAAGGCGCCGGAGAACGATTACACCAAGGCACTTTTCGCGGCCGCCTTCGATCTCGCGGCCTCAACGCAAGAGAGACCGTCGACGTGAACATCCTGCTTCTCGGTATCGGCGCCTGGGACCCGGAACCATGGCGCACCCGTTTCCAGACGGCCCTGCCCGGCTGGCAGGTCGTCCTTCCCGGCGAGATCTTCGACCGTCGTGCCGTGCGCTATGCGGCGGCCTGGAAACAGCCCGAGGGCACTTTCGCCGACCTGCCGCTGCTCGAGGCGATCTTCTCGCTCGGTGCCGGCGTCGACCACCTGTTCAAGGATCGGCGCCTGCCCTCGGACGTGCCCGTGGTCCGTGTCGTCGACCCGGACCTCACCACCCGCATGTCGGAATATGTCGTCATGCACTGCCTCATGGCGCTGCGCCGGGTGCGCGTCTATGACGGCTTCCAGCGCGAGCGAAAGTGGATCGACCTGCGCGACCAGCCGCAGGCGAGCGACATCCGCGTCGGCATTCTCGGCATGGGCGTCCTTGGCCAGGATTCTGCCGCCAAGCTGAAGGCCATGGGCTTCCAGGTGGCCGGCTGGAGCCGCCGGCCCAAGGCGGTCGACGGCGTCGCGATGCATCACGGTGCCGCCGGGCTCGATACCCTTGTCGCGACCTCCGACATTCTGGTGGCGATGATGCCGCTGACCCCGGATACCGCCGGCATTCTCGATGCGACCCTCTTCGCCAAGCTGCCCAAGGCCGAGGCCATCGGCGGCCCGGTCCTGATCAATGTCGGCCGCGGCGGGCTGCAGAACGAGGCGGACATTCTCGCCGCCCTCGCATCCGGCCAACTCGGCACCGCCATCCTCGACGTGTTCCAGACAGAACCGCTCCCGGAGGACAGCCCGCTCTGGTCGCATCCGCGTGTGACGGTGACGCCGCACAATTCGGCGATCTCCTCGCCGCCGGCCATCGCCGCCTATGTCGCCGGGCAGATCAGGGCCCACATGGCTGGCGCGCCGCTGCAGAACGTCGTCGATCCCGCGCACGGCTACTGAATGAACCTTCCGCTGGGTAAGTATAGGACAGTTGTCGGTCACACTTTTTTCGTGACGGAACGGGTTTGACTTAGCGGTTCGTTTACGCAGGGCGACGATGGTGTTTCGCACCTGCGAAGACGTTCCGGAGATCAGCCGTGTTGAATCGCCTCACCGTCAGCGGCCTCGTCAAGGCCGTTGTGTCCGTTCTCGCGCTGGTGACGGTCGCCCAGTTGGCGATGGGAGCATGGACCTCCTGGACTCAGTATCAGAAGTCTAACCGGATCGCGGCCGTCGTTGATTCGACGACGCATATGTTCACGGCCCTGCACAATCTGCGCGTCGACAGGGCGTCCTCGCGCCGGGCGCTGATCCTCGACGAGGTCCATCCGACACTGCCCCGCTCGATCGCCCCGCATCGTGAGGCCGCCATGCCGGCCTTGCGGGCAGCGCTGGTCAACCTGCGCACGGTCGACTATCCGGGCGCCGCCGCGGCGGCAAGCCAACTGGAATCAGCGATCACCCGCCTGGACGCGATGATGGCGGAAACGGCACGCGCCATAGCCGTTCCGCGGGCCCAGCGCCGGGCCGGCATCGCGGAGGACTATTTCAACCTGACAGACCAGACGATCACCATGCTGGACCGTCTGACCAGCGAACTGACGAGACTGATCGTCCTCGACGATCCCTTCGTCGACCAGATGATGGCCATCAAGCTGCACGCCTGGAACGCCCGGCAGGCGGCCGGCGACGTGTCGGTCTTCATCTCCAACCCGCTCGCCGGCATGCCGCTGCCGGAAAATCCCCTCGTCGCCTACACGATCCTCATGACCCGGACGGAGACGTCCTGGGCGGCGGTCGAGCAGCTCGCCGCGAGCCTGTCCCTGCCCCCGAGCTTCGCGGAAGCCATGCAGAAGGCGCGCAGCGGCTTTTTCGACCCGGAGTTCGCGAAGGTCCGCATGGCGACCCTGAACGCGCTGATCGCCAAGCAGCCGCCGGGCTTCACCCCCAGCCAGTGGACGCAGGTCGCCGTGCCCAGGCTCGGGATGATCCTGGCTGCGGCTGATGCGGCACTCAATGTGGCCGGCGATCATTCGGAAGCCGCCCGCGCAACCGCCTTCCGGAACCTCTTGGTTCAGCTCTCCGCCCTCACCCTGGCTCTCGCCTTCGCCATCGCCGCGCTCGTCCTGATGGCGCGGCGGGTGATCGGCCCGCTGACCGAGATCAAGGACTCCATGCTGCGCCTCGCCAATGGCGACACCTCGGTGGAAAGCCGGTTCACCTCCCGCAAGGACGAGATCGGCGCCCTCGCCAGTGCCATGCAGACCTTCAAGGACAACATGCTGGAAGCCGAGCGCCTGCGCGCCGAACAGGGCGCCGTCGCCGCCCGCGGCGCCGCGGAACGGCGGGAGGCCATGCTGCAGCTCGCCGACGCCTTCCAGGGCACGGTGGGCGGCATCGTCCAGACGGTCTCGCGCGCTTCCGCCGAACTGGAGGCCGCCGCCACCAGCCTGTCGAAGACGGCGGAGAATACCCAGAGCCTTGCCACCGTCGTCGCCTCGGCCTCGGACGAGGCTTCCGCCAATGTCCAGTCCGTCGCCGGCGCCGCCGAGGAAATGGCGAGCTCGGTCAGCGAGATCGGCCGTCAGGTCGAGGAATCGAGCCGCATGTCGGGCGAAGCCGTCAAACAGGCGGAGAAGGCCGACCAGCGCATCGCCGCGCTGTCGCAGGCGGCCGGACGCATCGGCGACGTGGTGAAGCTGATCACCGCCATCGCTGAGCAGACCAACCTCCTCGCCCTCAACGCCACCATCGAGGCAGCCCGCGCCGGTGAGGCCGGCAAGGGCTTCGCGGTGGTCGCCTCGGAGGTCAAGCAACTCGCCACGCAGACGGCCAAGGCCACTGAGGAGATCGGTGCCCAGATCGCCATGATGCAGGCGGCGACGCAGGATTCCGTCGCCGCGATCAAGGAGATCGGCGCGACCATCGACCATCTCGCCGGCATCGCCGCAGCCATCGCCGCCGCGGTGGAGGAACAGGGCGCGGCGACCCAGGAGATCTCGCGCAACGTCCAGGAAGCCGCCCAGGGCACCGCCGAGGTCGCCAGCAATATCGCCAGCGTCAACAGCGGCGCCGCCGAGACCGGCTCGGCTTCGACCCAGGTGCTGAGCTCCGCCCAGTCCCTGTCCCGCGAGAGCGAGGTCCTGCAGCGGGAGGTGGCGCGTTTCATCGAGACGGTGAAGGCCGCCTGATCCCTGCCCGTCACGCAGGCTTGATTGTCCACGCGACGGCCGCTCCGCGATGGTGCGGCCGTTCGCGTTCGAGAGACCCCGCCATGCGCCTGACCCGCCGGCTCGCCGCCCTGTCCAGCCTCGCCGCCGTCGCCGGGCTCGCCGTCCCCCGGGGCCTCCGGGCCCAGGAGGGCTGGTATCCGCTGAAGGACGCGGCAGGCCGGCCCATCCAGAACTTCCGCCTGCCCATCGAGCTGCAGACGGAGATCATGGCGCTCGAGAACGCCGTCACCTTCGGCGCGCGGCTGGCCGACGTCACGATCATCGAGGTCTTCGATTCGAACTGTCCCTATTGCCGGGTCGCCGCCCGCGACGTGACGCAGATGATGGCGCGCGACCGCGAGCTTGCCGTCACCATCATCAATGCGCCGAGCCTCGGCCTGCCGTCGGTTCTGGCGGCGCGCGTGGAATATGCCGTCAAGGTCCTCGGCGGCGTCGACAAGGCCCGCGCCTTCCATGAGGCCTCGATGCGCGCGCGCGGCCTCTTCGACGGGCTGCGCGCCCTTGATCTCGCCGCCGATCTCGGGCTCGACCGCAAGGCCGTCGAGGACCTCGCCGACCGTCCCGAATCCGGCCGGGTCGTCGCCCAGGCCGTGCGCCTCGCCAATGCCAGCAACCTCGCCGCGACCCCGTCCTGGCTCATTGCCGGGACCGCCGTCATCGGCTGGCCCGGCCGCCCGACGATGGAGGCCATCGTCGGATCGATCCGCGATTGCGACAAGCCGGTCTGCACCTAGGCGGGGAGCCGCCTGACGCTGGTGACCTCGCCATAGGATTTGTCGCGGATTCGGGCGATCGCGCCGCTGAGCGGCTCCGTCACCACCATCATGTGATGGCCGTTGGCGTGGAGCAGGGCATCGGGACCGGCGACAATGCCCACATGCCCCTTCCAGAAGACGAGATCACCCCGCCTGAGGGCGGTCACATCGCCGTCGAAGGCAACGGTCTCGCCGACGGCCTTCTCCTGCATGTCGGTATCGCGCGGCGCGGCAATGCCGCAGGCCTCCAGCGCCGTCTGCACCAGGCCGGAGCAATCGATGCCGAGGCTGGTGCGGCCGGCCCACAGATAGGGCGTGCCGAGATAGCTCTCCGCCACCGCGACGAAGTCGCTCGCGACACGGTCGAGCGGTTCAAGATGGGCCGCGATGACATGCGCCCCCGTGTCCGTCACCGCGAATTCGCTGGTCTCCCGTTCGATGGTCAGGCGGCTGTTGCGGTGAACCAGCCAGTTCGGAGGCAGCTTGATGCTCGGGCCGGGATAGAGATGCGTGCGGGCCACGGCGACCCGGTGCGTGGCCGGCGCCCGGCGCGGCTTGAAGGCCGGCGAGATGGCATAACCGACATAGCCGTCGCGGGCCGACTGCACATAGGCGAGGCCGGCCTCGTCCTCGTAGAGCACGGCCTCCTCGCCATAGAGCAACTCGCTGTCGCGGGCGGCATTGACGACGCGCGAGGGCGCAAGCGGCACCACCGGCAGTTCGACCCGGACGGCGCGGCCCTCGACGAAGCGTGCGCTGGCGACCCGACCCTCCAGATGGGCAGCGGCGAGGTCGGCGCGGGCCGGAGTGAGACGGCGGTCAAGGCCGGGAGGCAGGATGAAGGTCATGGCGATCAGGCTAGCACGGGGGCGGTTAACGGCTCAGGGCGGCAGCAGGCCGGCATGTTCGGAGACGAGATCGCCGAGCCTTTCGACCGCGAGGGCGCCCTTCACCGTCCGCTGGATGACCACATCCCGCCGGTCGTTCTCGTCGCGACGGCGCGAGACGAGCTCAAGCTTGCCCATGCTGTCGAGGGCGCGGGTGATGACCGGCTTGGTGACACCGAGCTTGCGGGCGAGATCGCGGACGTGATGGGGCGGCGGCTCGAGATAGATGGTGAGCAGGATGGCGAGCTGGCGCGACGAGAGGTCGGGTTCGCCGTCGCGCACCAGGGCCAGCGACACGTCGTGCATCAGCTTCATCGCCTGGGACGGGCGCAACGCGACGGCCATGGGGTACGCTACCGGAAGACGCTCGGGACAACTCGTTTCGGACCCGTATTAAAAGGCCCGGCTGTCCACTGTGCAAGCGTCATGCGCCGTGGCATGAGGCGAGAGTTAACCCGGAGCGCCCTTTGGTCGCCGACCTCGCCACGCTGACGACCATGGCCCTGGCCGCCTTCACCGCCGCGACGCTCCTGCCGGGCGGATCGGAAGCGGTCTTCGTCGCACTCCTCGCCGCCGGCACCGCCAGCCCCTGGGCGCTGTTCCTCGCCGCGGCCATTGCCAATACGGCCGGCGGCATGACGAGCTGGTGGATCGGCACGCAGATCGCCCGCGGCGCCGACAGCGAGCGCGGCCATGCCTGGATGCGGCGGTTCCGGCTGCCACCCGAAAGCTTCGCCCGCGCGACGCGGCTGTTCACACGATATGGCTGGGCGACCCTGCTGCTGTGCTGGCTGCCGGTCATTGGCGACCCCATCACCCTCGTCGCCGGCATGGCGCGCTATCCCGCCCTGCCGACGGCGATGATCACCGGCCTCGCCCGCACCCTGCGCTATGCCGCGGTCTGGGCCGCCGCCGCCGGCGTCATCGCGTGGTGGGCATGACAGGGCGGGCCATATCCGCGCCGCCGCCCCTGTACCTCCCCGGTGAAATGCACTAATCACGGCCCGTTCCCCGTGACTGCGAGAGGCTATCGCGATGCAGACCTACGACAGGCTCGTCACCGTCTTCGGCGGTTCGGGATTCGTCGGGCGACATGTCGTGCGTGCCCTTGCCAAGCGCGGTTTCCGCATCCGCGTCGCCGTCCGCCGTCCTGATCTCGCCGGCCATCTGCAGCCGCTCGGCGCGGTGGGGCAGATCCATGCCGTGCAGGCCAATCTGCGCTATCCCGATTCGGTCCGCCAGGCGGTGGTCGGCTCGGAAATCGTCATCAACTGCGTCGGCATCCTGTTCGAGAGCGGCCGGCAGAAATTCGATTCCGTCCAGGCTCGCGGCGCCGCGACCGTCGCCAGGGCGGCGGCCGAGGCGGGCGCCCGCCTCATCCACCTCTCGGCCATCGGCGCTGATGCGGACAGCGCCGCGCTCTATGCGCGCACCAAGGCGGCCGGCGAGGCGGCCGTGCTGCAGGAAGTCCCCGACGCGGTGATACTGCGGCCCTCCATCGTCTTCGGACCTGAGGACGACTTCTTCAACCGTTTCGCCGGCATGGCGCAGATGGCGCCGGCCCTGCCGCTGGTCGGCGGCGGCGAGACGAAGTTCCAGCCGGTCTTCGTCGGCGACGTGGCGCAGGCGGTCATGGCCGCCGTGGACGGGCAGACGAAGCCCGGCACCGTCTATGAGCTCGGCGGCCCCGCGGTGAAGAGTTTCCGCGATCTCCTGGAATTCGTGCTGGCGACCATCCAGCGCAAGCGCCTGCTGGTGTCTCTGCCCTTCGGCCTCGCTCGCCTGCAGGCCAAGGTCCTGCAGCTGCTGCCCAAGCCGTTGCTCACCGAGGATCAGGTGGAACTGTTGCGCACCGACAATGTCGTCAGCGCCGCAGCGAAAGCCGAGGGGCGGACCCTCGAGGGCCTCGGCATCCAGCCCCAGTCGGTGGAGGCGGTCGTCCCCACCTATCTCTGGCGTTTCCGCCGGCAGGGCCAGTTCACCGAATCGACGCGCTGAGCGCCTTCAGCGCATCAGGTAGAGCCCCAGGAGCCCGGCGGACCCGACCACGATCCGCCACACGGCGAAGAGCATGAAGCCGTGGCGGCTGACATAGTCGAGCAGGAAGCGGACCACGAAGAGACCGGAGATGAAGGCGGCGACGAAGCCGACGCCGATCGTCGTGACGTCGGAGAAGTCCAGGATCTTGTGGTTCTTGTAGAGGTCATAGGCGAAGGCCCCCGCCATGGTCGGCATGGCGAGGAAGAACGAGAACTCGGCGGCGGCCCGCTTCGACGTTCCCATCAGCAGGGCTCCGACGATGGTGGCGCCCGACCGCGACACGCCGGGAAACAGCGCGGCGCACTGGCACAGGCCGATCTTCAGCGCCAGCCAGGGCGAGAAGCGGAAGGCATTGTCCTCGCGGACCTCGAGTTTCATCCGGTCGACGACCAGCAGGACGATGCCGCCGAGGATCAGCGCCACGCAGACCAGGTCGGGACGTTCGAACAGGGCCTTGATCTGGCCGTGCAGCAGCGCGCCGAGCGCCGCCGCCGGCAGGAAGGCGACGACGACGGACACGACGAAGCGCCGCGCCCAGGCATCGGTCGGCAGGCAGAGGACGACGCCGAGCAGGCGGGAGAAATAGACCAGCAGGATGGCGAGGATCGCCCCGAGCTGGATCAGCACCTCGAAGGTCTTGCCCGTCGATTTGAAGCCGAGGAAATGACCGATCAGGATCAGATGCCCCGTCGACGAGACCGGGATGAACTCGGTCGCCCCCTCCACCACGCCGAGAACCAGCGCCTTGGCCAGATTGACGATGTCCATGTTGACCTCGGTCACGTCGCAACAGCCGGAACGCCGGCGCCAAGCCTGTCTTAGTCACGACTGTCTTCATGTCTGGTTAAGCATGCGCCTCCGTGACAATGCGGAGGCGCGCATCGACGTGCCGTTCACCATCGGTCAACCATGACGGATCGTGAAGGCCGATCGGCAAATCCTGTGGTTGTTTCCCTGCCGTCATGACGCTATGCACCCGCCTCCACCCGCATTGTCATCGAAAAACCATATCGAGACCCTCGATTGCGGGTCGTTCAGGTCTGGGGCGCATGGGACTCACTCTCCACCATCGATTTTTCTGCCCGCATTCCCGCTTTGTGCGCCTCGTGCTTGCCGAACGTGGTCTTGAGGCGGATCTCGTCGAGGAGAAGCCCTGGGAGCGCCGGACCGAGTTCCTGCGGATCAATCCCGAAGGCACGACCCCGGTTCTGGAACTGTCGGAAGGCGTCGCCGTCCCCGGTCCCGAGGGCGTCGCCGGCTGGCTCGACGACACCGACACCCTGCCCGTCGATCGCCGCCTGATGCCCGAGGCCATCCTGCACCGCATCGAGGTGCGCCGCCTGATGCGCTGGTTCCACGGCAAGTTCTTCGAGGAAGTGTCCGGTCCTCTGGTGGAAGAGAAGATCGACAAGCGCTTCATCCCGGCGGAATATGGCGGCGGCGCGCCGAATACGACGGCGCTGCGCGCTGCACGCGCCAATATCCGCTATCATCTGGCCTATGTGGGCTGGCTGGCCGCGCGCAGCGACTGGCTCGCCGGCCCCCAGATGAGCTACGCCGATCTGGCGGCCGCCGCGCATCTGTCAGTGGTGGACTATCTGGGCGAGGTTCCGTGGAACGACGACGCGGCAGCGAGGGACTGGTATGCGCGGGTGAAATCGCGCCCGTCCTTCCGCACCCTGCTGACCGACCGCGTGGTCGGCATGCAGCCGAGCGCGAGCTACGCCGATCTCGACTTCTGAGCGACCCGGTCGCGCTGCGCGCCGCCATCGCGGCACAGGCCCGCGCCGAAGGGTTTGACGCCATCGGCTTCACCCGGCCGGACGCCATTCCCGAGGCCGGCCAACGCCTCGCCGAGGCCGTCGAGGCCGGCCACCACGGGTCGATGCACTGGATGGCAGAGACCCTGGAACGGCGATCCCACCCCAATGCCATGTGGCCCGAGGGTCGTTCCCTCATCATGCTCGGCGTCAATTACGGGCCGGACGAAAACCCGCTCGACGGCCTGAGAGACCATGACCGCGGCCTCATCTCCGTCTATGCCCGCGGCGACGATTATCACGAGGTCATCAAGGCGCGGCTGAAGGCGCTGGCCCGCTGGCTGGTGGAGGAAACCGGCTGCGAACTCAAGGTCTTCGTCGACACTGCACCCCTCATGGAGAAGCCCCTGGCGGCATCCGCCGGCCTCGGTTGGCAGGGCAAGCACACCAATCTCGTCTCCCGCGATTTCGGCTCCTGGCTCTTCCTCGGCGCCGTCATGACGACACTGGACATCCCGCCCGATGCACCGGAGCGCGACCATTGCGGCTCGTGCCGCGCCTGCCTCGCCGTCTGCCCGACCGACGCCTTTCCGCGCCCCTATGCCCTCGATGCCCGGCGCTGCATCAGCTACCTCACCATCGAGCACAAGGGCCCGATCCCGCACGAATTCCGCAAGCCCATGGGCAACCGCATCTATGGCTGCGACGATTGCCTTGCCGCCTGCCCCTGGAACAAGTTCGCCGAGACCGGGCGGAACCTGAAACTGGCGGCGCGCGACCATCTCAGGCGGCCGGCCCTCGCCGATCTGGCCAGGCTCGACGACGCCGCCTTCCGCGCGCTCTTTGCCAAGAGCCCGGTCAAACGCATCGGCCGCGACCGCTTCGTCCGCAATGTCCTGATCGCCATCGGCAACAGCGACGACCCGACCCTCGTGCCGCCCGCCCTCGACCTCCTCACCGATCCCGCCCCGGCTGTGCGCGGCGCGGCCGTCTGGGCCCTGCGGCAACTGGCGCCGGACCGCCTGCCCGCGCGGCCGCCGGCCAGCGAGGACGATCCCGACGTGCTCGCCGAGTGGGCGCCCATCCCCTAAGCTCCTCCCCGATCGCCAACCGCAAGCTCATCCCATGACGCATCTCCTCGTTTTCGGCCTCGGCTATTCGTCCCGCGCGGTGCTGCGCGCCGCGCCGGCGACCACCAGCCGGATCACCGCGACGGTCCGCTCCGCCGAACGGGCCGCCGCCCTGTCCTCGGCGCCCGTCGAGGGACGCGCCGTCACCGTGCTGCCTTTCGACGGCACGGCCCTGTCGCCGGACCTCGCCGCGGCCATCGGCGCGGCCGACCACATCCTGGTCTCCGCTCCGCCGGACGAAGCCGGCGATCCCGTCCTCAGGGCCTGCGCCGCGGCGCTTGCAGCCCATCCGGCCAAGGCCATCGCCTATCTCTCCACCGTCGGCGTCTACGGTGACCACGGCGGCGGCTGGGTGGACGAAACCACCGAACCGCGACCGGCGAGCCCGCGCAGCTTCGAGCGGCTGGCGGCAGAGCGCGCCTGGGCAGCCTATGGCGCGGCGCACGGTGTAGCGGTCGCCATCCTCCGCCTTTCCGGCATCTACGGGCCGGGACAGAACGCCCTGGTCAATCTGGCGCGCGGCACGGCGCGGCGAATCATCAAGCCGGGCCAGGTCTTCAACCGCATTCACGTGGATGACATCGCCCAGGCGGTGCTGGCGAGCTTCGCCCGCCGTTACAACGGCATCGTCAATGTCACGGACGACGAGCCCTCGCCGCCCCAGGACGTCATCACCTACGCGGCGGAACTGATGGGCGTTCCGCCGCCGCCAGAGGTCCCCTTCGAGGACAGCGGCCTCTCGCCCATGGGGCGGAGCTTCTATGGCGAGTGCAAAAGGGTCAGCAACATGAGGCTGAAGGGTGAACTCTTCGTTAAGCTGTTGCATCCAAACTTCAAGGCGGCGCTCCGGGCATTGGCCGCCGGGGGCGACGGCAGGCGCTAGGGAGTTCCGCAGAGTCATCTTGTTATTGCATTGCAGCATAGCCGCGACAGCATTGCTGCGACGCACAAATCACGGAACCATACCCCTCGTTCGTCAGCCGCACGCCTTCCCGACGGCCGGTGCCGCGGATGACGACCGTCACCCGAGCCTTCAGGGGTATGTCATGATGATCGACATCGGCATTGCAGACCTGGCCATCATTCTCATCGGTCTCGGCGTCGGCGCGGCTCTCGCGCTCTTCGTCGTCGACACCGCCAAGCAGATGAATCTGCGCACCGACCCGTAAGATCAGCGTTCAGGACGCGTCGCCGGACACGAGAAGCCGGCCCGCGGGAACGTTCAGGGCGTTCCAAAGCAACTGACCGGCCGCACGGATGGCAGGCGCGAGCGTGTAGGGGGCATTGACGGTCACCAGACCGGCTCCCGACAGGCGCTGACCGTCCACGACGCGCCAGGTCGCCTCGATGGTGAGGCATTTCGGAATCGCGAGCTCGGCGATCATCCGGTGGAAGCGCTTCACCTCGACCGGGTCCTTCACCGGGTACCAGAGCACGAAGACGCCGGTCGCGAAGCGGCGCACGCCATGGGCCAGCGCCTCGGCGAGACGGTCGTAATCACCGCGCCGCTCGAAGGGCGGATCGATCAGCACGAGGCCGCGGGTCTCCTTCGGCGGCAGGAAGGCCTTCGGTGCCAGCCAGCCGTCCAGGGCGATGACCTTGGCCCGCTTCTCCCGCGCATAGAGGACCGCAAGGGTCCGGGAATCCTCCGGGTGGAGTTCGCAGAAGGTGAGCCCGTCGACCGGGCGCGTCATCAGACGCGCGATCTCGGGACTGCCGGGATAATGCGCCAGGCGCCCGTCCGGATTGAGCCGCGCGACAACGTCGAGATAGGGATCGAGAAAGGCCGCCAGCGGTTCGGGCAGGTCCTTGCCCCACAGGCGGCCGATGCCCTCCACCCATTCCCCCGTCCGCTCGGCCGGGTCGGAGGTCAGGTCATAGCGGCCAATGCCGGCATGGGTATCCACCACGCGGATCGGCTGCTCCTTCTGCATCATATGGGCAAGGATGAAGGCGAGCACGGCGTGCTTGACGACGTCGGCCGGGTTTCCCGCGTGGAAGGCGTGGCGATAGTTCATGGATGAAGGCTGTGACGGGCATTGCCGCCGCGGTCAATGTCTCATCCCCGGATGGCGACGACCAGCCAGCCGGGAACCGGCTGCCCGGCCTCGCGGCGCGTGGTCGCCGGCTCGAAGACGAGGGGACGAAGGCCGCCGGCCGCCAGCGCCTCCCGCAGCACCGGTGCGGCATGGGCATAGCGGAGCCCGGCCCCGAGGATGACGCCGTCGCCGTCATGGGTCTCGACGGTGAAGGCGCAGAGACCGCCAGGCGACAGGACGCGGCCGGCCTCGGCGAGGATCGGCGCGAGCGCGGCGCAGTAGATGAAAACATCGGCCGCCACCACCAGATCGGCGGAAGCATCGGGCAGGGCCGCCAGATGCGCCGCGAGATCGCCGACGGCGAGGCGCCCATAGATCCCCTTGCGCCGGGCGATCTCGACCATCCGCCCCGAGAGGTCGACGCCGTCGATAGTGCTGGCAATGGGCGCGAAGACCTCGCCGGCCAGCCCGGTGCCGCAGCCCAGATCGAGCATCCGGTCGAAGTTCAGGGGACGCCCCAAAGCCGCGCGGGCGCGCGCCACCGCCTCGAGGAGGATTTCCGGACCGCGATAGGCCAGCCCCTCGCGCAGCGCCTGCTCGAAACGCGGCGCATAGTCCTCGTAGAGAGCCGTCACATAGGCCGGCGTCATCGCCTCGGCGGCGCCGACTTCGCCGAGGCGGGCGAGCATCAGCTGCACCCCGAACATGTCGGTCGGATCCCGGTCGAGCGCCTGGCGGAACGCCGTGGCGGCCGCGCCATGATCGCCCCGCGCCATCTCGACCTCGCCGAGGGTGAACCATCCGGCGGCCCAGTGCGGCGCGATCTCCAGCGCCTGGACGAGGAGATCGGCGGCCGCTGTCAGGTCGCCATCGGCCTTGGCCGCCATGGCATAGTCGAAGCGGCGGTCGGCGAGAAGGTCGCCGGAAGAGCGGAAGGCTTGCGGCCCCATCAGTCGTCGGCCGAAAGCCTGCCCGTCGGCCGGGTCAGGAAGGCGAAGTGACCGCGGCTCTGCAGCCACCACAGCAGGACGAGGCTGGGGATCGCCGTCAGGCAGGACAGGACGAAGAACCAGAACCAGCCGGTCTGGGCGGCGACGAAGCCGGCCGGCGCGGAGATATAGGTCCGCCCGACCGCCGAGAGCGCCGACAGCAGCGCATATTGCGTCGCCGTGTGCAGCGGCGACTGGCAGAGCGAGGAGAGATAGGCGACGAAGATCACCGTACCGATGGCGCCGGTGAAATTCTCCGCCACGATGACGAAGGCGAGCATGCCATAGCTGGCGGGCATCACCGCCTGCAGGGCGAAGACGAGGTTGGAGCCCATCTGCAGGAAGGCGGCGAGCCACAGGCAGGTCCGCAGGTCGAGGCCGCGGGCAATGAAGCCGCCGGCGAAGCCACCGGCCAGCGTCGCCGCCAGCCCGAGACCCTTGACGATGGCCGCGTATTCCTCGCGCGAATAGCCCATGCCGCGGATGACGAAGGGCCCGGTCATCGCTCCCACAAAGGCGTCGCAGAGCTTGAACAGGATGACGAAGGCGAGGACGGCGAGCGCCGCATCGCGGGTCAGGAATTCGGAGAAGGCGCCGATCGCCGCCTTCCAGACCCGCGCCAGCTGGTTCTCGCCGGCAAGGCCACTGGCCGCTTCCGCCGAACGGCCGGGCTCGCGGGCCAGCAGCGTCGTCACCATGCCGACGGCGACGAAACCCGCCATCACCACATAGCCGAAGGTCCAGGCCGTCGCCTTGTCGAACCCCTGCACCTTCTCGAAATAGGAGACGATGAAGAGGGCGCCGGCGGTGGAGACGAGCATCCCGATGCGGTAGGCGGCGACATAGGCGCCGACGCCGGCGGCCTGTTCCGACACGTCGAGCTTCTCGACACGGTAGGTATCAATGACGATGTCCTGCGTCGCCGAGGCGAGCGCCACCAGCACAGCCCCCAGCGCAATCATGAAGGGCGACACGTCGGGGTTCTGGAAACCGAGGAAGACGATCGCCGCCATCAGCATGATCTGGCTGAAGATCAGCCAGCCGCGGCGGCGTCCGAACAGGCGGCAGAGGACGGGAATGTCGAGCGCATCGACGATGGGCGCCCACAGGAACTTGATCGTATAGGGGGTTCCGACCAGGGCGAAGAGGCCGATGGTCGAGAGATTGACCGAGCTTTCCGCCATCCAGACCAGCAGGGTGGACCCGGACAGGGCCAGCGGCAGGCCGGCGGAGAAGCCGAGGAAGAGGACAACCAGCACATCGCGCCGGAAATAGACCGCCGCCGCCTCGCTCCAGCTGCGCCGCGCCGCGGCCTCCGGCTCGACCGCGGCCTGACCCGTGCTCATGTCGTCCTCCGCATCCCTGCCATCGGATGAGGTGACGCGATCATGGTTAACGAAGGCTGAATCGGCCCCGCCGGACCGGTCAGGCCCGCTGCGGCGCGGGTCCGGCGCCGGACATGGCGGCGGTGCGGTTCACCGTACCGGGCCGAGCCTTGCCGCTGAAGGGGACCTCGACATAGCGATGGAAAAAGGCACCGACCGCGATGACGACGGCCGGGATCAGCACCAGCATGGCCGCCGCCTGCCAGGGCCCGCCGATGATGACCACCTTGTCACCATTGTGCATGACCATGCGGACGAGGCCCAGCTTCTGATCGAGGAACGAACCGCCCGTCCTGAGGATCTGGAACAGGAAGGCATGGGTCATATAGATGGCGAAGGACCAGCGCCCGAGGGCCTGCGGAATGCGGGTCCTGAGGAGCGCCGAGGCCGGCCCCCCCTCGAAGGAGAAGACGAAGACGAGGACGCCGAAGACCAGCGGCGCCAAGAGGTGCAGCAGGCCCTCGGGTACCAGCGCCATGAAGGCGAAGGCCACAAGGGCGATGCCCACCTCGTACCAGCCGAGGAGACGCGCCGGCAGGCTGTAGCGCAAGCGCAGATCATAGACGAGGCAGCCGACAGCGAAGCCGAGCAGACAGCGCACGAAGCCCCAGTCGGAACTGACGAACAGCGTCGTGGGCGACACCAGAGCGAGGATCAGGGCGCTGCCCAGCGCCAGGGCGAGGAAGGTCTCGCGCCGCGCCCGAGGCCACCACAGGATCACGGCCAGGAAGACCAACGAGGTCCAGAACTCCACCGCAATGCTCCAGGCCGGACCGTTCCAGCTCAGGCCCGGATGCAGGCCGAAGGACTGCAGGAAGGCGAGGTTGGTGAGGATCTCCAGCGGCGCGCGGCCGGTGGAGAAGGGGGCGGCCTCGACGGCGAAGGACGGATTGATGCTGGCATAGGCGAGCTTGGCCAGTTCGAGGACCACGAAAGCCCCGAGCACCATGACATGCATCGGCCAGAGGCGTCGGAAACGCGCGACGATGAAGCCGCGAGCCTCCGCCGACGAAGCAAGCCGGTCCTGATAGGCATGGCTGATGACGAAACCGGACAGGACGAAGAAGAAGTCGACGCCGAGCTGCAGGTTGGCGAAGGCCGGCCAGTCCTTGCCGATGTGCAGCACTGGCACATGAAACAGCACGACCAGCCCCGCGCAGATGCCGCGCCAGGCATCGAGGGCGCGAAAGCGGGTCGGAAGGGGAGCCGGCTGTATCATCCTTGCACAATCCTGGGACGGTTGGCGGAGCTTGCCCCTGGATGAGCACGAGCCGTGCCGCGGGGAGGTTCCGTCCATTGCCTGCGAATTAAGCGGAACTGCCTGCCCATTTTTTGGCGCATTGCTCTGCGGGACGGAGCGTCGCTCGCCGACATTTTCTTGATCAAGGCCAGTACGAAGGATGATTCGAACATAGATTCAAAGGATTGGGAGAAAAAACCGGTGCTGGCACAGCCGTTGCGAAGCAGTGCTCGCCATCGGACGAGGATCTGGCTGCCGAGGTCCGGGGCAGACACCAGTAACGGGAACCCTCCATGTTGAACCTCAAATCGAAAGTGCTCGGCCTCTTCGCCGGCGCCGCTATGGCAGCCGGTGTCCTCGCCGCGCCGGCCAAGGCGCAGGAGACCATCAAGATCGGTATCCTGCATTCGCTGTCGGGCACGATGGCCATCAGCGAGACCACGCTGAAGGACGTCATGCTCATGCTCATCGAGGAGCAGAACAAGCGTGGCGGCGTGCTCGGCAAGAAGCTTGAACCCGTCGTCGTCGATCCCGCCTCGAACTGGCCGCTCTTCGCCGAGAAGGCCCGCGAATTGATCGCCCAGCACAAGGTCGCCGTGACCTTCGGCTGCTGGACCTCCGTGTCCCGCAAGTCGGTCCTGCCGGTCTTCGAGGAACTGAACTCGATCCTGTTCTATCCCGTGCAGTACGAGGGCGAGGAATCCTCGCCGAACATCTTCTACACCGGCGCCGCCCCGAACCAGCAGGCGATCCCGGCCATCGACTATCTCCTCGCCGAGGGCGTGAAGCGCTTCGTGCTGGAAGGCACCGACTACGTCTATCCGCGCACCACCAACCGCATCCTCGAGGCCTATCTTCTCTCCAAGGGCATCAAGGCCGAGGACATTTCCACCAACTACACGCCCTTCGGCCACTCCGACTGGCAGACGCGCGTCGCGGCCATCAAGCGCTTCGGCTCGACCGGCGTGAAGACCGCCGTGGTCTCCACAGTAAACGGCGACGCCAACGTCCCCTTCTACAAGGAGCTCGGCAACCAGGGGGTCAAGGCGACCGACATTCCCGTCGTCGCGTTCTCGGTCGGTGAAGAGGAACTGGCCGGCATCGACACCAAGCCGCTGGTCGGCCACCTCGCCGCCTGGAACTATTTCCAGTCGGTCGACACCCCGGCCAACCGCGACTTCATCGCCCGCTGGCGCGCCTTCAAGAAGAACGAGCGGGCCGTCACCAACGATCCGATGGAGGCCCATGTCATCGGCTTCGCCATGTGGGTGAAGGCGGTGGAAGCCGCCGGCACCACCGACGCGACCGCCGTGCGCCGCGCCATGATCGGCATCGCCGTGCCGAACCTGACCGGCGGCATCTCGACCATGATGCCGAACCATCACATCACCAAGCCGGTGCTGATTGGCGAGATCCAGGAGAATGGCCAGATCCAGACGGTCTGGCAGACTCCCGGCACCGTCGTGGCCCAGGAATGGTCGCCGCATCTGGAAGGCTCGCGCGACCTCATCGCCGACCACCGTCCGCCGATGAACTGCGGCAACTTCAACGTCCGCACCGGACGCTGCGGCGGCGCCCAGCGCTGAGCCCGGCCCGACGACAGGGGGCGCGCCGGCAGCGGCGCGCCCCTTCTTCCCCTGCACTGCTTCGCAACGAGGGCCGAGCTTGAACGCGTCAACACGATCCGGTCTCGATATCGGCTCCGGGACATTGCGCCCCTGCTCCCATCCTCCCGGTGCGCGGGGCCAGGGGATCGGACATGTCCGAGCCCTGTCTGCCGCCCTCGCCGCCGCCCTCGTCGCCTGTCTCCTGATCCTCGCCGGTCCCGCCCGGGCGCAGGACCATGCCGCTCTCGTCCAGCGCTTCGCCACCGAGAGCTTCAACGACATCGTCGGTGCCGTGAACGGGCTCGCCACCTCCGGCGCGCCACGCGCCGCCCCCATCATCGAGGCGCTGCGCGACGGCCGCCTTGTCTACCGCGCCAGCGACCGCGCGGTCTTCATCCGCCGCCCCGACAATTCCTTCGTCAGCGCCCTCAGCGGCGAGCCGGCAGCCGAGATCGGCACCACCCGCCCCGTGCGCCTCAACAACAATGTCCGCCGCGCCATCGACGCGGCCGTCGGCGCGCTGTCGTTGCTCCACCCCGACCCTGCCCGCCGCGCCAGCGCCGCCGAGGCGGTCTTCAAGTCGCGTGACGGCTCGGCGCTGCCCGCGCTGGAGGCGGCCATCGGCCAGGAGCGCGACCCCCGCATCAAGAAGCTGATGGAGGAGGCGCGCGCTGCCGTGGTCGTCGCCAACCCGCAGGCCGCCGAGGCCGACCGGATCGCCGCCATCGGCATCATCCAGCGCCGCGGCGACCAGGATGCCCTCGCCATGCTCGGCTCGCTGCCGGCGACGACGCCGCCGCTGGTGCGCGAGGCGGCGGAGAGCGCCGCGGTCGGCATCCGCCGCACCCTGGCGGTGTGGGAGGCTGGCCAGAACGTCTGGCACGGCATTTCCCTCGGCTCGGTCCTGCTGCTCGCCGCCATCGGCCTCGCCATCACCTTCGGGGTCATGGGCGTGATCAACATGGCCCATGGCGAGATGGTGATGATCGGCGCCTACACGACCTTCGTGGTGCAGCAGACTATCCGGGTCCTCGCCCCCGGTCTCATGGACGTCTCGCTCTTCATCGCCCTGCCCATGGCCTTCCTCGTCGCCGGTGCCATCGGCATCGCCATCGAGCGGCTCATCATTCGCCATCTCTACGGCCGGCCGCTGGAGACGCTCCTCGCCACCTGGGGCGTCAGCCTCGTGCTGCAGCAGGCGGTGCGCACCTGGTTCGGCCCCACCAACCGTGAGGTGACGACGCCGTCCTGGATGTCCGGCTCGATCGAGATCGGCCATCTCGCCATCACCGCCAACCGGCTCGCCATCATCATCTTCGCCATCATCGTCTTCGCCACCCTGCTGCTGTTCCTGAAGCGCACGCCCTTCGGTCTGCAGACGCGGGCGGTGACCCAGAACCGGCGCATGGCGGGGGCCATGGGCATCCGCACCAACTGGGTCGACGCCTTCACTTTCGGGCTCGGTTCGGGGATCGCCGGCCTTGCCGGCGTGGCGCTGAGCCAGATCGACAATGTCTCGCCCAATCTCGGCCAAGCCTACATCATCGACAGTTTCATGGTCGTGGTCTTCGGCGGCGTCGGCAATCTCTGGGGCACGCTGGTCGCCGCCATGACTCTCGGCATCGCCAACAAGTTCCTCGAACCCTATGCCGGCGCGGTGCTGGGCAAGATCCTGCTGCTCGTCTTCATCATCCTGTTCATCCAGAAGCGTCCCAGGGGCCTTTTCGCCCTCAAGGGCCGGGCGGTGGAATGATGCTCACCCGGTTTCTCTTCGAAAGGATCGACCGTGGCGGCTGGGTCTTTCTGGTGCTTCTCGGCATCGCCGCCGTCCTCGTGCCGGTGCTGAACCTCGCCGTGCCGCCGGGTTCGATGTTCCACGTGTCGAACACCGCCGTGGGGCTCTGGGGCAAGTACATGACCTATGCCCTGCTCGCCATCGCCGTCGATCTGGTCTGGGGCTATTGCGGCATCCTCTCCCTCGGCCACGGCGCCTTCTTCGCTCTCGGCGGCTATGCGATGGGCATGTATCTGATGCTGCAGATCGGCCCGCGCGGCGTCTATGCCCATCCGACCCTGCCGGATTTCATGGTTTTCCTGAACTGGACGGAACTGCCCGTCGCCTGGTGGGGATTCTCCTCCTTCCCCTATGCCATGCTGATGGTGGCGCTGGTGCCGGGCCTCCTCGCCTTCGTCTTCGGCTGGTTCGCCTTCCGCTCCCGCGTCACCGGCGTCTATCTGTCGATCATCACCCAGGCGCTCACCTATGCGCTGATGCTCGCCTTCTTCCGCAATGACATGGGCTTTGGCGGCAATAACGGCCTCACCGACTTCAAGGACATTCTCGGCTTCAACATCCAGAGCCAGACGACCCGGGCGGTGCTCTTCTCGCTGTCGGTCCTGGCATTGATGGCCGGCTATCTCGTCGCCCGCGCCATCGTCACCTCGAAGGCCGGCAAGATCATCATCGCCATCCGCGACGCCGAGCCGCGCACCCGCTTCCTCGGCTACCGGGTGGAGAACTTCAAGCTCTTCGTCTGGACGGTCTCGGCGGTCATGGCCGGCATCGCCGGCGCGCTCTACGTGCCGCAGGTCGGCATCATCAATCCGAGCGAATTCTCCCCCGCCAATTCCATCGAGGCCATTGTCTGGGTGGCGGTCGGCGGCCGCGGCACGCTGGTCGGCGCGGCGCTCGGCGCCGGCCTCGTCAACTTCGCCAAGAGCTGGTTCACCGGCGCCTTCCCGCAGGGATGGCTCTTCGCCCTCGGCGGCCTGTTCATCCTCGTCACGCTGTTCCTGCCGAAAGGCATCCTCGGCACCTTCACCGATTGGTGGAAGCGCCGCGGCGAGACCCGCAAGCCGCCAACCGCCTCGCCGGCGAGCCAGCCGGCGGAATGAGGACGGGCCCATGCTGATCGACCCGATGGAAACCCAGTTGCCCGCCGATCCCGTCAAGGCGATCGAGCGACCGCAGGTGGTCACCCAGTCGCTGCTCTATCTCGACGGCGTCTCGGTGAGCTTCGATGGCTTCCGCGCCATCAACAATCTCTCGCTGATCATCGCCCCCGGCGAGATGCGCGCCATCATAGGCCCCAACGGAGCCGGCAAGACGACGATGATGGATATCATCACCGGCAAGACCAAGCCGGATGCCGGCGACGTCATCTTCGACGGCCAGATCGACCTCACCCAGCTCGACGAGACGGCCATCGCCAATCTCGGCATCGGCCGCAAGTTCCAGAAGCCCACCGTCTTCGAGATGCACACGGTGGAGGTCAATATCGAGATGGCGGTGAAGGCCGACCGCACCGTCTTCGGCACGCTGTTCTCGCGCCAATCCGCCGCGATCGGGCGGCGCGTCGACGACATCCTCGGCATCGTCCGGCTCGGTGATCACCGCAACCGCCTCGCCGGCGACCTCTCCCACGGCCAGAAGCAGTGGCTGGAGATCGGCATGTTGCTGGCGCAGGACCCCAAGCTCCTCCTCGTCGACGAACCTGCCGCCGGCATGACCGACGTGGAGACCGGCGCGACGGCCGACCTTCTCAAGGACATCGCGCGGACCCATTCCGTCGTCGTGGTCGAGCACGACATGGGCTTCATCCGCGAACTCGGGGTGAAGGTCACCTGCCTGCACGAGGGTTCGGTCCTCGCCGAGGGCAGCCTCGACCAGGTCAGCGCCGACGAGCGGGTGATCGAGGTCTATCTGGGGCGGTGACCATGCTGGAAGTGAAGAATGTCGACCTCCATTACGGCGCCGCCCAGGCGCTGCGCGACGTCTCCGTCGTGGTCGAGCCGGGCAAGGTCACCTGCGTCCTCGGCCGCAACGGCGTCGGCAAGACATCGCTGATGCGCGCCATTATCGGCCATCAGCCGATCTCCGGCGGCGAGATCCTCTGGGAGGGGCGCGACATCACCCGCATGCCACCCTTCGAGCGGGCGCGCCGCGGCATCGCCTATGTGCCGCAGGGCCGCGAGATCTTTCCGCTGCTCACCGTGAGAGAGAACCTCGAAACCGGCTTCGCGCCGCTGAAACGCGCCGACCGCACCATCCCCGACGACATCTTTTCCCTCTTCCCCGTGCTCAAGGACATGCTGGGACGCCGCGGCGGCGACCTCTCCGGCGGTCAGCAGCAGCAACTCGCCATCGGCCGCGCCCTCGTTACCCGCCCGCGCCTCATCGTCCTCGACGAGCCGACAGAGGGCATTCAGCCCTCCATCATCAAGGATATCGGCCGTGCCATCGATTATCTGCGCAGCAAGGGCGATATCGGCATCCTTCTGGTGGAGCAATATCTCGACTTCGCCGAGGAGCTCGGCAACCGGTTCTATGTGATGGAGCGCGGCCGCGTGGTGGTCCAGGGCCTCAAGGGCGAGGTCGACCGTGACGCCCTGCACCGGAGCATGGCGATCTGAGGACCGCAGCGTCGGCCGGTGATTAGCCCCTTTGCCGATTCAATGTCCGGCGCGCTTCGTCTATCGTGCCGCACCGGAGAGCACATGCATGTCTGAAGGCCCCTTCTCGCGCGGCGTCGTCGCCGCCCCCCATGCCGCGGCGGCGGAAGCCGGGCGGCAGATCCTCGCCGAGGGCGGCAATGCCATCGAGGCGATGATCGCCGCGGCGGCCACCATCGCCGCCGTCTACCCGCACATGACCCATCTCGGCGGCGATGGCTTCTGGCTCATCCACCAGCCGAGTCGACGGGTTCACGGCATCGAGGCCTGCGGCTTCGCCGGGGAGAGGGCGACCCTCAAGTCCTATCTCGACAGGGGCCATGACGAGATTCCCACGCGCGGGCCCCTGGCGGCCCTGACCGTTCCCGGTGCCGTCGGCGGCTGGCGCCTGGCCAACGCCATGGCCAAGGCCTCGGGCGGCACCCTGCCGCGCACGGTCATGATGGAGCCGGCGATCCGCGCCGCACGCGAGGGCTACAAGGTCAGCCGGTCGCAGGCGAGCCTCACCGTCGACAAGCTCTATGAGCTGAAGGACTGCCCCGGCTTCGCCGAAACCTTCCTCGTCAGCGGCAAGCCGCCGGCCGAAGGGACGGTGATGAAGCAACCGGTCCTCGCCGATTCGCTCGAACATCTGGCCCGGGCCGGCTTCCAGGACGCCTATCGCGGCGACGTCTCGCGCGAACTTGCCCGCGACCTCGAGGAAATGGGTTCGCCCATCACCCGCGCCGACCTGCAGGCCTATTACGCCGTCGAGCGCACGCCGCTGACCCTCGCCCACAGCTTCGGCGACATCCACAACATGCCGCCGCCGACCCAGGGCCTCGCCTCGCTGATGATCCTCGGCATCGTCGACCAGCTGGAGGCGATGCATGGCGCAGTGCGGCCCGACACGGTCGCCTTCGTCCACCGCATCGTCGAGGCGACGAAGCGCGCCTTTCTCGTGCGCGACCGCTTCGTCACCGATTTCGACCGGCTCGATGGCGCGCCCCTCGACCACCTGCGCATTGAGGCGCTGCGGGCCGAGGCCGGCGCGGTCGCCCTCGACCGCGCGCTGCCCTGGCCGCACAGGGCCGCTCCCGGCGACACGATCTGGATGGGCGCCGCGGATTCGGAGGGCCGCGTCGTCTCCTATATCCAGTCGATCTACTGGGAATTCGGCTCGGGCTGCGTGTCTAAATCGACCGGCTTCCTGATGCAGAACCGCGGCGCGAGCTTCGTCCTCGACCCCAAGGCCCTCAACCCGCTGGAGCCGGGCCGCAGGCCATTCCACACACTCAACCCGGCCATGGCGCAACTGAAGGACGGCCGCGTCCTCGCCTATGGCACCATGGGGGGCGAAGGCCAGCCGCAGACCCAGGCGCAGATCTTCGAGCGTCACATCCGCCACGGCCAGCCGCTGGAGGATGCTCTCGACGCGCCGCGTTGGCTGCTGGGCCGCACCTGGGGCTCGTCCGTCACCAGCCTGCGCTTCGAGAACCGCTTCGACGAGAGCCTGGTGCGCCAGCTCGGAGCCATGGGCCACCAGACCGCGATCCTCGACGAGGGCTATTCCGACACGATGGGCCATGCCGGAGGCGTCACGCTGCACAAGGACATGTCGCTGTCCGGTGCCCATGATCCGCGCGCCGACGGCGGTGCGGCCGGACTTTAGGGGCATGCCGCAGGGGGGCTGCCCGCGGCGCGACCTCGCATCGCCGCACCATTGCGCGTATGGTCCGCGCTCCCGATCAGTGAAGACCCGACATGGATTCCTCTCTCCCCGAAAGCCGCGCCAAGCGACAGGACGTCAGCAGAGGTCCCCTGGTCGAGGCCACTGTCCTCGCCGCTGACCTCAAGGCCATCACCGTCGCTGCCGGCAAGACCCAGGACGCGCGGTCGGAGGTGGTCCAGATCCTCAAGCGCCGCTTGGCGGAAGCCCGCCGCACCGCCGAGGAGCGCCTGATCGCAACATCCGACGGCCGCGGCTGCGCCGAGGCCCTGTCGCATTTCCAGGACGATGTGATCCGCGCCCTCTACCGCTGGATCATGGACCAGCTCTACCCCTCCGAGAATCCCTCGTCCGGCGAGCGCATGGCCATCGTCGCCACCGGCGGCTATGGCCGCGGCATGCTGGCGCCGGGCTCGGATATCGACCTCTTGTTCCTGCTGCCCTACAAGCAGACGGCCTGGGGCGAGAGCGTCGCCGAGGCCATGCTCTACTGTCTCTGGGACATGGGGCTGAAGGTCGGCCATGCGACCCGTTCGGTCGACGAATGTATCCGCCAGGCCCGCACCGACTTCACCATCCGCACGGCACTGCTCGAGGCGCGCTACATCCTCGGCGACGCGCAGCTCTTCGGTGAACTGGAGCGGCGCTTCGACGCCGAGGTCGTCCGCGACACCGTCCCCGAATATGTCGCCGCCAAGCTCGCCGAGCGCGACGAGCGTCACCGCAAGACCGGCCAGTCGCGCTACCTGGTCGAACCCAATGTCAAGGACGGCAAGGGCGGCCTGCGCGACCTCCACACCCTGTTCTGGATCGCCCGCTACGCCTACCGCGTCAAGACCGACGAGGAACTCGCCAAGAAGGGGGTCTTCACCCGCCGCGAGGCGCAGATGTTCCGCCGCTGCGAGACCTTCCTGTGGACCGTGCGCTGCCACCTGCACTTCCTCACCGGGCGGTCCGAGGAGCGCCTGTCCTTCGACCTGCAGCGGGAATTGGCTCCTCGTCTCGGCTATCGCGGCCACAATGGCCTGGTCGATGTCGAGCGCTTCATGAAGCACTATTTCCTCATCGCCAAGGATGTCGGCGATCTCACCGCCATCCTCTGCGCCGAGCTGGAGGAGCGGCACGAGAAGCCCGCCCCGGTCCTTGATCGCTTCATCGCGCGGCTCCGGCCGAAATCGCGCCGCGGCTTCAAGGAAAGCCCCGACTTCCAGATCGACCATGACCGTATCACGGTGGCGGACGATCAGGCCTTCGCCCGCGATCCCGTCAACCTCATCCGCATGTTCTGGCTGGCGGACCGCTACAATCTCGCCTTCCACCCGGACGCCATCCGGCTGCTCACCAAGTCGCTGAAGCTGGTCGACGACAAGCTGCGCAACGATCCGGCGGCGAACCAGCTGTTCCTGTCCATCCTGACCTCCGCCAACACGCCGGAGATCGTGCTGCGGCGGATGAATGAGGCGGGCCTGCTCGGCCGCTTCGTCCCCGACTTCGGACGGGTCGTGGCGATGATGCAGTTCAACATGTACCACCACTACACGGTGGACGAGCACTTGCTGCGCTGCATCGGCATCCTCCAGCAGATCGAGCGCGGCGGCGATCCGGGCCTTGGCCTCGCCGCCGATCTCGTGAAGACAATCCAGCCGCGCAACCGCGACCTGCTCTATGTCGCGCTCTTTCTGCACGACATCGCCAAGGGCCGCCCCGAGGACCACTCGACCGCCGGTGCGAAGATCGCCCGCAAGCTCTGCCCGCGCTTCGGCCTCAATGCGCTGGAGACCGAGACGGTCGCCTGGCTGGTCGAGCAGCATCTGGTCATGTCGACCATTGCCCAGTCGCGCGACCTCGCCGAGCGCAAGACCATCGAGACCTTCGCCAATGTCGTCCAGTCGCTGGAGCGGATGAAGCTGATGCTGATCCTCACCACGGCCGACATCATGGCGGTGGGTCCGGGCGTCTGGAACGGCTGGAAGAGCCAGCTCCTTCGCACCCTCTATTACGAGACCGAACCGGTCGTGACCGGCGGCTTCTCCGAGGTGAACCGCTCCCGCCGCGTCGAGATCGCCCAGGAGGAGTTCCGGCGCGCCGTGCCGGCCCGGCTGCCCGTACTCTCCGGTGATGCGCTGGAGACCTATGTCGGCCGGCACTATGCCGCTTACTGGCTCAAGGTCGACCTCGCCACCAAGATCGAGCATGCCCGCTTCCTCAAGCAGGCCGAGGACGAGGGACGTTCCCTCGCCACCCGCATAGAGCTCGTCCCCGGCCAGGGCGTCATTCACCTCACCGTCCTCGCCCCGGATCACCCGCGGCTGCTGTCGATCATCGCCGGGGCTTGCGCCGCAACAGGCGCCAACATCGTCGGCGCGCAGATCTACACCACCACCGACGGCCTCGCCCTCGACACCATCTCGATCACCCGCGCCTTCGACCGCGACGAGGACGAGGAGCGCCGCGCTGGACGCATCGCCGACGCGATCGAAAAGGCTCTGCGCGGCGAGATGAAGGTCGGCGAGGCGGTGGCTGCCGCCGCGAAGAAATCACCGGCGCGTCATCGCTCGCGGACGTTCCGCATCGCTCCGGACGTCGCCATCAACAACACCTGGTCGACCCGCTACACGGTGATCGAGGTCTCCGGCCTCGACCGTCCTGGCCTCCTCCACGACCTGACATCGGCCCTGTCGCGGCACAGCCTGAACATCGCTTCCGCCTATGTCGCGACCTTCGGCGAGCGCGCTGTCGACGTCTTCTACGTCACCGACCTGATGGGTGCGAAGATCCAGTCAGCCCAGCGTCAGACGGCGATCCGCAAGGTGCTGACCAACGTGCTGGAGGACGAGGGCGCGCGCTGACCGGCCATGGAACGCCGTGGAGAGGATGGCAGACCGGGAGTGCGTCCGTCGAGGCTCGCTTAGCTCGCGCCTCAGGATGAGGAGGGTGTTGAACTGCACCCCGGTCGCATGGAGCGGAATGCATTGCGCGGCCCACCACGCTGATCCCGGTCACCAGGCTCCCCATCCTGAGGCGCGAGGGCAAAGCCCGAGCCTCAAGGACGCACTGGCGATGGGCCGGCCAGCCATGGATACCCACCCAGACGCCGTCCGTTAACCCTGCCGAACGATGAAGGCTGTCCTCAGAATCGCCTTAACCGCCCCTTCATGGCGCCGGCTTTACCCGTGAAGAGAGCCTTCAGCATGGAAAAGGGGCGGACCAGGCGGGCATGGCGCGGCGCGGCGGCAAGGGCGAGCGGATCGAACCGAGCTTCGGCACGGGACGCGGCGGTGCGGACCTTCGCGCCACGCCCGAGGATCGCCCGTGGCTGCGCGTCAGCGAAGCGCCGAAGCCCGCCAAGGCTGCGCGTTCCCGCCGCAGCGTCCACGAGGACGATGATGCGCCCGTCGCCAGGGGACGGCGTCACGCCACCGACCGGCAAGATCGCGCCGAGAAGCCGCGCCGGCGCAAGCGCCGGGGCATCCTCGGCACGCTGGTCATCTGGGGCGCAACGCTCTCCATCTGGGGCCTGATCGTCGTCGCCGGCATCGTCGCCTGGTACGCCGCCCATCTGCCTCCGACCCATACGCTGGAAGTGCCACCGCGGCCTCCCAACATCGCCATCCTGGCCGCTGACGGTGCGGAACTCGCCAATCGCGGTGACACCGGCGGCGCCGCAGTCCAGCTCAAGAGCCTGCCCAAACATGTCCCCCAGGCACTGATCGCCATCGAGGACCGGCGCTTCTATTCGCATTTCGGTCTCGACGTGGTCGGCCTCGCGCGTGCCGTCGTCACCAATGTCACCAATCGCGGCGTCCAGCAGGGCGGCTCGACATTGAGCCAGCAGCTCGCCAAGAACCTGTTCCTGGCGCCCGACCGCACCCTCGGCCGCAAGGTCCAGGAGGCGCTGCTGGCCCTCTGGCTGGAGCACAATTACTCCAAGGACCAGATCCTCGAACTCTATCTGAACCGCGTCTATTTCGGCGCCGGCGCCTATGGCATCGAAGCCGCCGCGCGCCGCTACTACGACAAGCCGGCGACGGCCCTGACGCTGCAGGAGGCCGCCGTCATCGCCGGCCTCGTCAAGGCACCCTCGCGGCTGGCGCCGACCCGCAATCCCGGCGGTGCCCAGGCGCGCGCCCAGCTCGTCCTCGCGGCCATGGCCGACCAGGGCTACATCACCGAGGCCCAGGCGCAGACCGCCCGCAGCAACCCCGCCCAGGCCAGCCGCGCCATTCCCGGCGGCTCCATCAACTATGTCGCCGACTGGATCATGGACCTCATCGACGACTATGTCGGCAAGGTCGAGACCGACCTCATGGTCGAGACCACGATCGTCGGCCCGGTGCAGCAAGCGGCCGAGGCGGCCCTCGTCGAGACGCTCGCCCGCGGCGGCCAGCGCTACAATGTCGGTCAGGGCGCCGTGGTCGTGCTCGACCGCGACGGCGCCATTCGCGCCCTCGTCGGCGGTCGCGACTATTCCCAGAGCCAGTTCAACCGGGCGGTCGCGGCACGCCGGCAGCCGGGCTCCGCCTTTAAGCCCTTCGTCTATCTCGCCGCCCTCGAACGCGGCCTGACCCCGGACACGATGCGCAACGACGCGCCCGTCGCCATCGCCGGCTGGCGCCCCGAAAACTACACCCGCGACTATCGCGGTGAGGTCAGCATGACCACGGCCCTTGCTGCCTCGCTCAACACGGTCGCGGTGCGCCTCGGCCAGGAGGTCGGCCCGCGCAACGTCGTACGCACGGCCCAGAAGCTCGGGATCGGCTCGGCCCTCGCCGCCAACCCGTCGATCGCGCTCGGGACATCCGAGGTGAACGTGCTGGAACTCGTCGGCGCCTATGCCCCCTTCGCCAATGGCGGCACCGGCGTCATCCCCCATGTCATCACACGCATCCGCACCGCCAATGGCCGCGTGCTCTTCCAGCGCCAGCCCATGACCAACGGCCAGGTCGTCGAGCCGCGCCATGTCGCGATGATGAACGCCATGATGAACCAGACCACCGTCTCGGGAACGGCGCGCACCGTCCGCCTGCCGGGCTGGATCGTCGCGGGCAAGACCGGCACCAGCCAGGAATTCCGCGACGCCTGGTTCGTCGGCTATACGGGACGCTTCGTCGCAGGCGTCTGGCTCGGCAATGACGACGGCACGCCGACGCGGCGCCTCACCGGCGGCGGCCTGCCCGTCGACATCTGGAACAGGGTCATGGCCGAGGCCCATCGCGGCCAGACCATTATCGATCTGCCCGGAAACTGGCGGTCCTATGACGCTCCGGGCCGGATTTTGCCGGGTGAAGCCCTCGACCAGCCCATGACGCTGTCACGTGTCGAACCCGGCGGCCAGCGCCGTCCCCCGCGTCCCGCCGAACCCGAGGATCGCAATGCCGTGGTGCGCCCGCAGCAGGAGGGGGGCTTCCTGGAACGCCTGTTCCGCTAGCCCCTCGCTCTTGCGGGTCCCGGCCGGAACCCTACATGCAGGTCTCCCGGTTGGGCCGGATTGGCAGTGGAGGAACGGTGCGATGATGAAGATCGTCTGGTGGGGAGCCTTTGTCGGCGCCGCCTTCTGGTCGGTCTTCGCCTGGATCGCCTATGCCGTGGTCGACACGGTCGGGACCGGGGCATCGAGCGTCGGTACGGTGCCGGGTTTCCCGGCCGAGCCCTTCACCTTCGCCTGGATCGCCGCCCTCGTGCACGGCCTTGGCGTCTCGGCGGTCACCGTCACCTGGCTCTTCGGGCTCGCCTTCATCTTCGGCGTGCCCCTCCTCATGCAGCGTGTCTTCGGTCGTCGGCGCGCCCACGCTAGCCTGCCCTCCCGCCACTCCTGGGGATCCTCGATCCCCAACGGCCAACCGGTCTCTGCCCCCCCGCGCGACCGCACGGCGGGACGCTGACCGCCAGCGTCATTCGAACAGTTCAGCGAATGTCAGGTCCAGACCCGCGACGCCCCTGAGGATTTCAGACAGGTGGTGGCTCATCGCCGACACGGCCCGTTCCGCGTCGCCATCCTCGATGGCGTTCAGGATGGCCTGATGCTGCGCGACCAAGGGATCCATCGAGCCCGGTGAATGCAGCGTCAGGGCGCAGACGCGGTCCATGTGCGCCTTCTGCATTTCCACGGCGGTCCAGGCCTCCATGCAGTCGGCCCCTTCTGCCAGGGCGATATGGAAAAGGCTGTCGAGCCGCTGGAACCCGGCGTGATCGCCCGCCCGCGCCGCCGTCTCCTGGGCGGCGATCAGCGAGGCCGCGCGGTCGCGATAATGCGCGTCGAACCGCTCGCAGGCGCGCCGGACGATGGCGACCTCGATCGCCTCGCGGATGAAGCGGGCGTCGAGCATGCGGCGAACGGAGAGCTTCACCACGACGGTCCCGCGCTGCGGCTGGACGTCGAGGAGCCCCTGCCGCATCAGCGCGATGAACGCCTCACGCACAGGCTGCCGCGATACCTGAAACCGCTCGGCGATCTCCGACTCCGACAGGCGCTCACCGGGCCGGATCGTCAGGTCGATGATGCCGGCGCGCAATTCGCGCTCGACCCGCGCTGCAGCGCTCTCCTGCAGGCGCGGCAGGGACTGGATCGGGAGTACGATCGTCATCGGCCCATCATCCCCATTTTAGGCTCTTGAACTTCCATACAAGTGCATACTAGAATTGTCGCGGATCGGGAAGTCTGCATTTCGCAAGGCTCCGATCGCCACGTTCCCCGCCACAAGAAGGGAACATCTTTTCCACCGGGAGGATCCCATGCTGACACGCCGCATCTTCGTGTCCACCGCCGGCGCCATCATCGCCAGCCCCGCCGTCATCGGTCGGCCTGCCGCCGCCCAGACCACCGTCACCCTGCGCTCCACGGACATTCATCCCGATGGTTATCCGACCATCGATGCGGTGAAATTCATGGGCCAGCTCCTCGAGCAGCGCACCAGCGGTCGCATCAAGATCAACGTCTTCCACTCGGCCCAGCTCGGCCAGGAGCGCGACACGATCGACCAGACCCGTTTCGGCGTCATTGACATGAACCGCATCAACATGGCGCCGTTCAACAACCTGATCGCCTCGACCAACATTCCCTCGCTGCCCTTCATCTTCCGGTCCGTCGCGCACATGCGCAAGGTCATGGACGGGGCGATCGGCGACTCGATCCTCAACGACTTCTCCGCCCATGGGCTCGTCGGCCTGGCCTTCTACGATTCGGGCTCGCGGTCCTTCTACAATTCCAAGCGCCCCATCACGACGCCTGCCGACATGCGCGGCATGAAGATCCGCGTCCAGCAGTCGGACATGTTCGTCGCCCTCGTGCAGGCTCTCGGTGCGAATGCGACACCCATGCCCTTCGGCGAGGTCTTCACCAGCCTGCAGACGGGCGTCATCGACGGGGACGAGAACAACTGGCCGAGCTACGAATCGACCCGCCACTTCGAGGTCGCCAAGTTCTATTCGCTCTCCGAGCACTCGCTCAGCCCCGAGGTTCTGGTGATGTCGAAGCGCTCCTTCGACAGGTTCAACGCGGCCGACCAGGCCCTCGTCCGCGCCGCCGCGAAGGAATCCGTGGCCAAGATGCGCGAGCTCTGGGATGCCCGCGAAAAGGCCTCCGAGGCCAAGGTCCGCGCCGGTGGGGCGGTCATCAACACCGTGGAGAAACAGCCCTTCATCGACGCCATGAAGCCGGTCTACGACCGCTTCGTCACCGATGCGAAAATGAAGGAACTCGTGGCGCGCATCCAGGCTCTGACCTGATCCTGACGCTCGCCGGGCCCGCCGCGACGCGCGGCGGGCTCACTTCCGCACTCCCTCGCGGCCATCCCACATGCTAGCCATCCTCGCCCGCCTCAGTCCCGTGGCCGCGCTCCTCAGCCGCATCTCGCTGGTGATCGCCGGGTTCGGGCTCGTCGTCATGACGGTGCTCGTCTTCTGGAGCATCTTCGGCCGCTATGTCCTCAACGACACGCCGACCTGGACCGAGCCGGCGGTGCTGCTGCTGATGAGCTGGTTCATCCTGCTCGGATCGGCAACAGGCGTGCGCGAGCGTGTCCATATCGGCTTCGAGATCGGACTGGCCGCATCGCCGCCGCCGCTGCGCTTCGCGCTGAAGCTCATCACCGAGGTCCTGCTCATCGGTTTCGGCCTGGCCATGATGGGCTACGGCGCCCAGCTCGCAATCGGCACCTGGAGTGCCATCACGCCCATGATCGGCATCAGCCAGGGCTGGGACTACGTGCCGGTCGCCGTGGGCGGCACGCTCATCACCCTCTTCTCCGTCGAGCGCCTGTTGATGGTCATGGCCGGCACCGACGAGGCGGTCGTATCCGCCGCTCCCATCATCGAATAGGGCCGGAGCGCACGATGGAACTCGCCATTCTCTTCGGCAGCTTCGCGCTGCTGCTGCTCATTGGCATGCCGATCGCCTTCTGCCTTGGCGTCGCCTCGCTGGCTACCGTCCTGTACATGGACGTGCCGCCGGTGGTGATCTTCCAGCAGATGAACTCCGGCATGAACGCCTTCGCCATGATGGCGATCCCGTTCTTCATTTATTCGGGCGACCTGATGATCCGCGGCGGCATCGCCGAGCGCCTCATCGGGTTCGCTGCCTCCCTCGTCGGCCACCTGCGCGGCGGCCTTGGCCAGGTCAACATCCTCACCTGCACGCTGTTCGGCGGCATCTCGGGGTCGGCCGTGGCCGATGCCTCGGCGGTTGGCGGCCTGATGATCCCGCAGATGAAGAAACGCGGCTACGACGCCGACTACGCGGTCAACGTGACGGCCAACGCCGCCATCATTGCGCTGCTCATCCCGCCCTCGCACAACATGATCATCTACTCGCTGGCGGCGGGCGGAAACCTGTCCATTGCCGACCTCTTCACCGCCGGCATCATCCCGGGCCTCATGCTCGCCGCTGCGCTGATGGTGGCGGCCTATGTCGTTGCCGTACGGCGCGGCTATCCCACGGGGGTCTTCCCCGGCTGGGCCATCGTGGGGCGCACCCTCGTCATCGCCACGCCGGGCCTGCTGCTCATCGGCATCATCTTCGGCGGCGTGCGCTCCGGCGTCTTCACCGCCACCGAGAGCTCATGCGTGGCGGTGGTCTACGCGCTGCTCATCACCGTGCTGGTCTACCGTCAGCTCTCATGGCACGACTTCGTCGAGGCGACGCTCGGCGCCGTGCGCACCACGGCCATGGTCCTCCTCGTCATCGGTACGGCCGGCGCCTTCGGCTGGCTCATGGCCTTCCTGCAGGTCCCGGCTCAGACGGTCGCCTTCATGAAGAGCATCACCGACGACCCGATCATGATGCTCCTGCTGATCAACGTCATCCTGCTCTTCCTCGGCACCTTCATGGACATGGCGCCGATGATCATCATCCTGACGCCGATCCTGCTGCCCGTCGTGAAGGCCTTCGGCGTCGATCCGATCCATTTCGGCGTCATCCTGATCCTCAATGCCGGCATCGGCCTCAACACCCCGCCGGTCGGCTCGGTGCAGTTCGTCGCCTGCGCCATCGGCAAGGTGTCGATCGGCGATAGCATGCGCACCATCTGGCCCTTCTACGGTGCCTCCGTCGTCGTGCTGCTGCTGGTCACCTACGTCCCGGCCTTCTCGCTTTGGCTCCCTTCCGTCTTCCGCTGATCCATCGAGGTCCGACATGCCCATCTCCGTCCGCCAAGCATCCCATCCGGATGCCGCCAGCGCCTATGGCACCGCCGCCCTGCGCGCCCATTTCCTCATCGAGAGCCTTTTCCTCGCCGATCAGGTGAACCTCACCTACAGCCACGTCGACCGCATCGTCGTCGGAGGCGCGATGCCGGTGACGCGCGCCATCATCCTGGAAACGCACAAGGCACTGGGACAGCCGACCTTCCTCGCCAGGCGCGAACTCGGTGTGTGCAATGTCGGCGGTCCCGGGCGGATCGTCTGCGACGGCGAAACCTTGCAGGTGAACCTGCGCGACATGCTCTACATCGCGATGGGAACAACCGACGTCGCGTTCCATTCGGACGACCCGCAGAACCCCGCCAAGTTCTACCTTTTCTCCACCCCGGCCCATGCCCGGCACAGGACGGTGCTGGTGCGGGAGGCCGACGCCAATGCCCTCGAACTCGGCAGCCAGGACCAGGCGAACACCCGCACCCTACGCCAGTACATCATCCCGGGCCGGGTCGATTCCTGCCAGCTCGTCATGGGCCTGACGACGCTGAAGCCCGGCAATATCTGGAACACCATGCCGAGCCATGTCCATGACCGGCGCTGCGAGGCCTATCTCTATTTCGACCTGAAGGACGACGCCCGCGTCTTCCACCTGATGGGCGAGCCCGCGGAGACGCGGCACCTGGTCGTCGCCAACGAGCAGGCGATCATCTCCCCGCCCTGGTCGATCCATTCCGGTTGCGGCACCGCCGCCTATTCCTTCATCTGGGCCATGGGCGGCGACAACCAGGACTTCACCGACATGGACATGGTGCCCATGGGAGCCCTGCGATGAAGACGGGCACGGACATCTTCCTGCACGATGGCGACGTCGCCTGGACCGATCTCGGCGGCGGCGTGAAGCGCAAGATCCTGACCTATGATGCCAGCGTCATGCTGGTCCGGGTGGTCTTCGAGAAGGGAGCGGTCGGCCCTCCCCACCATCATCCCCACATCCAGTGCACGCTGGTGGCCCTTGGCCGCTTCCAGGTGACGATCGGTGACCGCAGCACGGTTCTGGCCACGGGCGACAGCTTCATCGTGCCGACCAATGTCGTTCATTCGGTCGTCGCGCTGGAGGCGGGCGAGCTGGTCGACACTTTCACGCCCCTGCGCCAGGATTTCCTCTGACGCGACGGCCGGAGCGTGACGGCCGGCCGCCCGCCCTCTCACCGTTGCGATAGCGGCCCGGCGAGGTGCCTTACTCGGCCGCCAGCGGCAAGGCCGACGGCGGCGCGGGCTCGTGCGCCGCGGCGGCACTGGCCGCCGGCATCGGCTTGCGCACCCGGAACCAGACCGCATAGAGGGCCGGCAGGAAGACCAGCGTCAGGATCGTGGCGCCGAGCAGGCCGCCGCCGATGGTGATTGCCATCGGCCCCCAGAACAGGGAACTCGCCAGCGGGATCATCGCCAGGATCGCGGCGAGGGCGGTGAGCACCACCGGCCGTGACCGGCGCACCGTCGCCTCGATGATCGCGTCGTAGAGCGAATAGCCCGCCGCCACCTCCTCGTCGATCTGCTGCACCAAGATCACGGTGTTGCGCATGATCATGCCGGCAAGCGCGATCAGGCCAAGCAGGGCGACGAAGCCGAAGGGCGCGTTGAGCAGGTTCAGGGCGAGCGAGGCACCGACGATCCCCAGCGGCGCGGTCAGGAAGACCAGGGCGAGCCGCGAGAACGACTGCAACTGGATCATCAGCACCGTGAGCATGCACAGCAGCATCACCGGGAAGAGCACGAAGATCGAGGCATTGGCCTTGGCCGATTCCTCCACCGCACCACCCTGCTCGATCCGCATGCCGGCGGGAAGCGTGGCGATGAGATCCTTCAGGGCCGCCTGGACCTGGGCGCTGACCACCGGCGGCTGGACACCGTCGGCGACGTCGGTCCTGACCGTCATCGTCAGGTCGCGGTTGCGCCGCCACAGGATCGGATCCTCCGGCTCGTACTGGATGCGCGCCACCTGGGCGAGGGGCACCGGCACACCGCCGCGGCTGGAGATCGTCAGGTCGCCGATGCGGCCGAGATCTACGCGTTCGGAGGGGACCGCGCGGGCGACGATGTCCACCTTCTCGGTCCGGTCACGGACCGTGGTGATGGTGACGCCGGTCAGCAGGGTCTGCAGCGTCTGTGCCACGTCCTGGACGTTCAGCCCGAGCGCCCGGGCGCGGTCCTGGTCGACGATCAGGCGTACCGACGGCGACTGCTCGTTCCAGTCGAGATGCGGGTCACGGGTGTTGGGATTGGCGCGCATGATGTCGCGCACCTTGCGCGCCGTCTCCCGGACCAGTTCCGGCTCGGAACCCATGACGCGGAACTGGACGGGGAAGCCGACGGGCGGACCGAAGTTGAACCGGTCGACGCGCACCCGCGCTTCCGACAGCGCGCCGGCGGCGATGTCGCGCTCCAGCCGCGACTTCAGCCTTTCGCGGGCCGCGAGGTCCTTCGCCTGGATGACGATCTCGGAGAAGGACTCGTCGGGAAGCTGGGGGTTGAGGCCGAGCCAGAAGCGCGGCGACCCCTGCCCCACATAGGTGGTGTAGGTCTTCACGTCGGGATCGCCCTTGAGCATGGCCTCGCCGCGCTTGGCCGTCTCCAGCGAGGCGGTGATGGCGCTGCCCTGCGGCAGGCGCATCTGCAGGAACAGCTCGGTGCGATCGGAAACCGGGAAGAACTGCTGCTGGACGCGACCGAAGGCGACGATCGAGGTGGCGAAGATGACCACTGTCGCCGCGACGACGAAGAACTTGTGGTTGACCGACCAGCGAATGACGGCGCGCAACCGGTTGTAGACGGGCGTCTCGTAGATGGCGTGCGGGTTGGAGTGGTCCGGCTTGGGCGGCGCCGGCTTGCCGCGCTTCAGGGCGCGGGCGACCTTCTTCTGGTACTTGCGCTCCTCCAACGCATGGAAGTCGGGCAGGAACTGCGCCCCGAGATAGGGCGTGAAGATCACCGCGACGAACCAGGAGGCAATCAATGAGATGCCGACGATCCAGAAGATCGAGCCGGTATATTCGCCGGTGGAGGAATTGGCGAGGCCGACCGGCATGAAGCCGATGGCCGTGACGAGGGTGCCGGTCAGCATCGGAAAGGCGGTCGAGGTCCAGGCATAGGCGGCAGCGGACAGGCGGTCCCAGCCCTGCTCCATCTTCACGACCATCATCTCGACGGCGATGATGGCGTCATCGACCAAAAGGCCGAGCGCGATGATCAGGGCACCGAGCGAGATGCGGTGCAGGTCGATGCCCATCGCGTACATGGCGACGAAGACGATGGCCAGCACCAGCGGCACCGACAGGGCGACGATGATGCCGGTGCGCCAGCCCAACGACAGGAACGACACCAGCAGCACGATGCCGAGGGCCTCGAGGAACACCTTGATGAACTCGGCGATCGCCTTCTGCACGATGTATGGCTGGTCAGCGATCTGGCCGAGCTCGATGCCGGCCGGCAGGTCGCGGCGGAACTCCGCGCTCGCCGCGGCGAGGTCGGCGCCCCACTGGGAAATGTTGCCGCCTTTCTGCATGACGACGCCGACGAGCAGGGCCTGCTGGCCTTCCTGGCGGATGAGATAGGTCGGCGGATCGACGAAGCCACGGGTCACCGTGGCGATGTCGCCGAGACGAAAGATGCGGCCGTTCACGTCAATCGGCGTGGCGGCCACCGCCTCCACACCGTTCAGCGCTCCGGTGACGCGCAACGGCACGCGGGCCGACCCCGTGTCGATCGTACCGGCCGGCACCATGGCGTTCTGCCTCTGCAGGCTGTCGAAGATCGCCGTGGCGGGCACGCCCAGGGTCGCCAGCTTGGCATGGCTGAACTCGACGAAGATACGCTCGTCCTGGGCGCCGTAGAGATTGACCTTGGTGACGTTCGCGATGCGCAGCAGGCGGCTCTTCAACGCTTCCGCATAGCGCTTGAGATCGGCATAGGACGCCCCGTCCCCGGTCAGCGTGAAGAGCACCGCGTCGACGTCGCCATATTCATCGTTGACGTTGGGGCCGATCAGTCCCGCGGGCAGGTCGCCACGGATGTCATCGAGCTTCTTGCGCAGCTGGTAGAAGAGCTGCGGCACGTCGCGGGCCGGCGTCTGGTCGCGGAACTGCACCTGCATCGCGGTGAAGCCCGGTTTGGTATAGGTCTGCACCCGCTCGAACCAGGGGAGTTCCTGCAGCTTCTTCTCGATCCGCTCCGCCACCTGGTCCTGCATCTCGCGGGCCGTCGCCCCGGGCCAGATCGCCGTGATGACAGCGACCTTGATGGTGAAGGAGGGGTCCTCCGCCTGGCCGAGCCGCATGTAGGAGATGATGCCGGCGCCGGCGACGGCGAGGAGCATGAACAGGACGAGCGCCTTGTGCGTGACGGCCCAGTGCGACCAGTTGTTGCGGGTCAGGCTGGGATCATGGCTGTCATGGGCAGCAGACATCGGAGCACTCCGCGGGGAGACCAGAGGGCAGACTGTTGGATATGGCCGACGACTGCGTCAGCGGGCGTCGACGATGCGCACGCGCTGGGCGATATCGAGCTTGTGGACGCCCAGCGTGACGACCTTGTCGCCTTCCGCGACGCCGTCGGCGATGAGCACCTCGCGGCCGTCATAGCCGGCAACCTTCACCGGCTTCAGCGACAGCTGGCCCGTGGCCGCATCGACGACGAAGACGGAGGGGCCGCGCCCTTCGGAATAGAGCGCGGAGATGGGGAGGCGAGCCACGCGGGCGGACGCGGGCTCGCCAGCCGTGACGGTCGCAGTCATACCAATGACCACGCCGTCATCGGCGTCTTGAATGGTGAAACGGGCCTGGAAGGTCCGGGTGGCGACATCGGCCGATGCGGCGAGCTCACGCAGGACCGCCGGATAGCTCTTGTCGGCATTCGACCACAGCGAGACCCGGGCAGCGCCGGACCGGCGCAGATCGTCGATCAGTGCCTCGGGAATGGCGACGACGGCTTCCCGTTCGCCGGAACGGGCCAGCCGCACGACCGGCGTGCCGGCCGCGACCACCTGGCCGGGCTCGGCCAACGTCGCCGTGACGACGCCGTCGCTGTCGGCGACCAGGGTCGCATAGGCCAGCTGGTTGGCGGAGAGGTCGAGGGAGCGCTTGGCGCGATCGAGCCGACCGCGGGCATCGGCGGTCCGGGCAAGCTGCGTGTCGAGCGTCGCCTGCGTCGCCCAGCCGGCGGCGCGCAGGTCCTGCGTGCGCTTGTCCTGGGCGAGGGAGGCGGAAAGGTTCACTTCCGCAGCGGCGAGTTCGGCGGCTGCCTGCTGCATCTGCAGCGAGAGATCCGCCGAGTCGAGGCGAGCGAGCGGCTGGCCACGGGTGACCCTCTCGCCCTGCTGGACGAGTCGCTCGGAAATCTTGCCGGCGACGCGGAAGCCGAGATCGCTCTCGACGCGCGGCCGGACGGTGCCGACGAAAGACCGCTCGCGCACCAGCGGCTTGAAGGTGACCGGCTCGGCACGGACGGCGCGCGGCGGCGCGTCCTCCGGTTTGGCGTCGGGCCGGGCATTGCTGTCGGTGCAGGCGGCAAGCCCGACAGCCAGGAGGCCGACGGTGAAGAGGGGCAGGATGCGAAGGCCGTCAGAGCGGGACATGGCTTGGGTCCTCAGGCTTTCAGGGCGCGGATGGCGAACTGCGTCAGGCGGCTCGTCTGCTCGTCGAGATCATTGTTGAGCGCGCAATGAGCGATCAGGGTGGGGTGGAAGACACTGGCGTGGCACTGCTTGAAGGAGAGGGCCGCCTCCACCGGGTCGCGGAGCACGAAGGTGCCGGCCGCCATGCCGTCGCGGATCACCTCCGCGAAGAGGGCGACGAGCGTCTCAAGATGGGCCTGGACGACATGCCAGTTCTCGGTCATCGCCGCCTCGACCATGTCGTAGAGCCGCTTCTCGTCCATGAACTGCGCCTTGTTGAACCGGTGCAGGGCGAGGGCCATGCGCGCCAGGCGCTCCTCCGCCGGAACGTCCTGCTCGGCGGCGATCTCGCGCAGGACACCGTGGCACTGATCCAGCAGCCGGCGCGCGATCTCCTCGCAGATCGCCGACTTCGACGGGAAGAAGCGATAGACATTGGCCGAGCTCATCCCGAGCTCGTTGGCGATGTCGGCGATTGCCGTCTTGCCGTAGCCCACCCGGCGGAAATGCTCCTCCGCGACGGCAAGAATGCGTTCGCGTGTCTCGTCTGCGGTGAAGCGGGCCCGAATGGACATGATGCCTGTGTAGTTACGACTGATGATTTTTCAAATTTATCACTTATCAGGCGCGCGTCAAGGTCCATCCTGTCGCAGTGCGACATCGGCGTTAACAGCCCCCTTCGCACACGCAAAAAATCAGCCCGCCAGGCGCACCTGACGGGCTTGTCCCCTTCCACCACGATGGGCGGACGCGAGGGCCGGCTTTCGCCGAAACAATGGTGTCAGGACAACCAGTTGCGACCGTTGTACCAGGTGTCGATCTCTCGCTGCGCCTGGTCCTTGGCGTAACCGTAGCGCTCCTGAAGCTTGCCTTCGAGTTGGTCGCGGCGCCCGGCGATCACGTCGAGATCGTCGTCGGTGAGCTTGCCCCACTGCTCCTTCACGTTGCCCTTCAGTTGTTTCCAGTTGCCTTCGACACGGTCCCAGTTCATCGCCATGGTCCTCCTCGAGACGGGATGTCCGGACAACGAGGAGACGGTCGGCCTGGTTCCGGCCATGGCCGGATTATTCACGCAGGCTATCGCGACTTGCCGCGCAGGCGCCCGACAATGCCCGTGGGGAAGAAATAGACGCTCAGCACGAAGAGGATGCCGAGAAGCAGCAGCCAGCGGTCAGGGTGCAGCAGCTTCGGCAGGAGCGGCAGACCCTCGGTCGCCGCCGAGGCCGTGCCCATCAGCTTCTGCAGATAGTTCTGCGCCACGATGAACAGCGTCGCGCCCACCACCGCGCCATAGAGCGTGCCCATGCCGCCGATGACCACCATGAGCAGGATGTCGAGCATGATGGCGAAGGAAAGCGTCGTGTCCGGACCGGTATAGCGCAGCCAGATCGCGCTCATGGCGCCGGCCAGCACCGCCATGCCGGCGGCGAGGCAATTGGCGACGGTGCGGTAGTAGACGACGCGGTAGCCCAGGGCCTCGGCCCGCATGTCGTTCTCGCGGATCGCCTGCAGGACGCGGCCGAAGGGCGAATTCACCACCCGCAGCGCCAGGAGGAACAGCGTCACCGCCGCGGCGAAGACGAGGTAATAGGCGAGAATGCGGCCGTTGATCACCGTGCCGAAGACCGGCGTCTCGAACAGCCGGAAGCCAGGGCGCAGCGCCGGCGGCACCGAGAAGGAACGGCCGTCCTCGCCGCCGGTATACTCAGAGAACTGGGTGGCCAGGATCAGGAAGGCCGAGGCCACGGCGAGCGTGATCATGGCGTAGAAGATGGCGCGCACGCGCAGCGACAGGAGCCCGATCAGGAAGGCGAGGACGACGCCGACCAGCAGGGCGAGCAGGATACCGAGCGCGATGACGCCCCAACTCGCGCCGAAGGCATAGAGCCCGAGGCCGACACCGTAGCCGCCGATGCCGAAGAACATCGTGTGGGCGAAGGAGACGATACCGGTATAGCCCAGCAGCAGGTCGTAGCTCGCCACCAGCACGATGAAGATGCAGACCTTGGCCGCCGTGTTGATCGCCGCTGCCCCCGGAAACAGGAAAGGCGCGAAGGCAAGGCCGAGGAGGATGGCGAGGAGGATGCCGGTCAGCACGCGGCTGCGCGGGTAATCGCCCGAGAGGAGCGTGTTCAGCATGGGCCTACCTCTTCGCCACGGGATAGAGGCCCTGCGGCCGCCACATCAGGATCGCCACCATCAGCAGGATGTTGGAGGCGAGCGCCACTTTCGGCAGCAGGAAGGCGGTGTAGTTCGCCATCATCGCCACCAGGATGGCGCCGATGAAACAGCCGCCGACCGAACCGAGACCGCCGATGATGATGACGATGAAGACCAGGACCATGACGTCGCCGCCGATCGCCGCCGTCAGCGTCTCGCGATAGAGCGCCCACATCACGCCGCCGAGGCCGGCCAGCGCCGAGCCGACCGCGAAGACGCCGACGAAGAGCCGGCGGATTCGATAGCCGAGCGCCTCGACCATTTCGGCATTCTCGACGCCGGCCCTGATCAGCAGTCCGATCCGGGTCCGGTTGAGGACAAGGAGCATGGCAGCGAAGACGACGAAGCCGACGGCGACGGCGAGGATGCGGAACTTCTCGATCGCGACGTCACCGATCAGCACCGCGCCGCGCAGCGCCGTGGGCAATGCCATGGCCTTCTGATCACCGCCCCAGATGACGTGGATGAGCTGCTCGGCAACGATCAGACCGCCCATGGTGATGAGGATCTGCTTGAGGTGCTGGCCATAGACCGGCTTGACGATGACGCGCTCGAAGGCCCAGCCGAGCAGACCGGTGCCGATCATCGCGACGCTGACCGCGAGGCCGAGGGCCATGAGGTTCCAGCCGAGCGAGTCCACCTGCACCCAGCCAGACAGCAGGCCCAGCACGGAAAGGGCCAGATAGGCGCCCACGGCGATGAAGGCGCCGTGGCCGAAATTGAGCACGTCCATCAGGCCGAAGACGAGGGTCAGGCCGGAGGCGATGACGAAGATCATCATGCCCATGGCCAGTGCCGCCACGGTCAGCGTCACCCAGGTGATGGGATTGCCGACGAAGGGCAGCGCCAAGGCGGAGAGCGCCACCGGCAGGAGGATTGGCAGATAATCGTGCTTGATGGCCGGAAGGGCTTCGGGAGTGGTGGCCGGGGCCGGGGCGACGGTCATGGCGAGGCCTCACTGATGGGTATCGAGCGATAGCCCGAGCAGCCGTTGCTGCAGGGCCTCGTCGCGGGCGAGATCGGCCATGGCGCCGCGGTGGACGATGCGCCCGTCATCCATCACCGCGACATGGTCGCCGAGGCTCGCGGCGAAACGGAAGTTCTGTTCCACAAGCAGGATCGTCGTCTCGCGCTTCAGCTCGGCGAAGGCCGTGATCATCGCCTCGATGATGGCCGGGGCGATGCCCTTGGTCGGCTCGTCGATGAGAAGCAGGGTGCGCGGTTCGGCGATGGCACGGGCAATGGCGAGCATCTGCTTCTGCCCGCCGGACAGGACGCCGGCCGGGAACTGCCAGAATTTCTTCAGCGCCGGAAAAAGGGAAAAGATCCAGTCGAGCCGCGCCGTGTCGATCGGACCGGACCGCGCCGCCAGGATCATGTTCTCGGCCACCGTCAGGTCGGAGAAGACCGCCATGGTCTCCGGCACATAGGCGATGCCGGCCTGGGCGATGTCGGGGGTCGGCACGCCGCCGATCGGCCGGCCGTCGAAGGTCACGGTGCCGCGCGAGGGCTTCCACAGCCCCATGACCGTGCGCAGCGTCGTCGTCTTGCCCGCGCCGTTGCGCCCGAGCAGAACGGTCATGCCGCCGCGGGGGAGGACGAGATCGACCCCCTGGAGGATGTGATACTGGCCGATATGGGTATGGACCCCGGCAAGGGTCAAAAGGGGCTCAGCCATGGACGGCCTCCACCCGCTTGGGCGCCTGGCCGAGATAGGCCTCCTGGACGACCGGCGAGGCGATCACCGCGGCGGGTTCGCCGTCGGCGACGAGCCGGCCGTTGTGCAGCACCACGATGCGGTCGGCGAGCGAGCGCACCACGTCCATCTTGTGCTCGACCAGGAGGATGGTCTTGGTCCCGTCCGCCTTCAGCTTCTGGATGAGGTCGAGGATGACCGGCACCTCCTCCACCGACATGCCCGCCGTCGGCTCGTCAAACATGAAGACCCGCGGCTCAAGCGCCATCATGATTGCCACTTCCAGCTTGCGCTTGTCGCCATGCGGAAGGGCAGCCGCCAGCGTGTCGCGCACCCCGGCAAGGTTCACCTCGGAAAGGTAGTGATCGGCTTTTTCGATCCAGTCGCGGTGGCTGGACCACAGGGAGAAAAGGCTCGCCTTCGCGCGCCCGCGCGCCTGCGCGGCGAGGCGCACATTCTCCCCCACTGTGAGGTTGGGGAACAGATTGGTGATCTGGAAGGCCCGGCCGATGCCACGCTGCGCCCGGCCTGCCGCCCCGAGCGTCGAGATGTCCTCGCCGTCCAGCAGGGTCGTGCCGGAGGTCGCCGCCAGCTGGCCGGACATGAGGTTGAAATAGGTGGTCTTGCCGGCACCGTTCGGCCCGACGATTGCCGTGAGCGTGCCTGCCTCGAAGGCGCAGGATACGCCGTCGACGGCGACATGACCGCCGAAGCGGATGGTCAGGTCGCGGGTTTCGAGGACGGGTGGCATGGCGCGATGGGGGCTTCTTGGCGGACGGGGCAGATCAGCATGGTGGACCTGGATACGCGGCACGACAGAACGGCCATGCAGGACAGTCTGCGGCGCGGCCGGATCGTCTCCGGCCGCGCCCGGCTGCCAGGTCAGCGCCGGTTGGTGATCGGCAGCGGCATCTCGGCGGCGGGAATGGTCCGCACCAGCTCGAGCATGTCGTTGTCGCGGCCGTTCGGACGGATGCGGAAGTGGTACATGTCCTGCAGCGCCTGATGGTCCTCCCTGCGGAAGGTCATCGGCCCCTTCGGCGTCTGGAAGGTCATGCCCTGCATGGCTGTGATGAGCTTCTCGGTATCGGTCGAGCCGGCTTTTTCCAGCGCCGCCACCACGGCGGCCGCGGCAGCGAAACCGCCGGCGACGAAGAAGTCCGGCGGCGCGTTGTGGCGCTTCTGGTACTCGGCCTTCAGCCAGTCGTTCAGCGGGTTCTGCGGGAAGTCGTAGTAATAGTAGATGCCGCCTTCAGTGCCGGCAAAGGCCTTCCAGGCGTTCATCGCCGGCAGGATGTTGCCGCCGGGGGCGAGGGCGATGTTGAATCGCTCCGGCTTCATGTCGACGAACTTGGCCATCGGATGGGCGCCGGCCCAGATGAACCCGATGATGCGCTTGCCTGGCCGGTCCCGCAGCGACGCGAAGAGGCGCTCGGCGAAGGGCGTGAAATCGGCGGTATTGCCGGCGGCGAATTCCTCCGCGACGATGCGGGCGCGCGGGCGGATGGCCGCAAGCGCAGCCTTGTAGGCGGCGACGCCGTCGCGGCCGAAGGCGGTGTCGAGACCCATCATGCCGATGAACACGTCCTCGTTCTCGGGGATCGATGCGGCCGCAGCCAGAGCGTCCTGATAGGACGAGCGGCCGGTCCGGAAGATGTACCGGTTCCAGCGCGGCCCGGTGATCGAATCCGCCACCGCCGGCTCGACGATGAGAATCTTCTTCGCCTCCTCGGCCACCGGCAGCATGGCCAGCGCCACCGGCGAGCCGGTGGTGCCGACGGCGAGCGCGGCACCGTCGTCGTTGTAGCACTCCTCAAGAAGCGCCTTGCCGCGGTCGGGGCGGAGCTGATCGTCCTTGACCAGCACCTGGATCCGCATGCCGGCAACCGTGTTGGTCCCGCGGGTGAGATATTCGAGGCCCATCATGAAACCGACCTCGGTCTGTTTCGCATAGGCCTCGAGCGGACCGGTACGGCCGGCGATGAGGCAAATCTTGACGTCCCGGGTCTGCGCGGCGGCGCTGCCGGCAAAGGACGTCACAGCCCAAGCGAGCGAGGCGGCAGCCACCGCCAGCGTCTTCCTCAACATCGAATCCTCCCTGATCCGTCTTGTTAAACTGACACTTGAGTCATGTTTCATGTGACGCTAGCTTTGTCCCACAAACGCGTCAAGCGGGAAGCGGTCTGGAGCCAGCCGGCGACGGGCCGATGACGGGAAACGCCACGGACAGGCCATGAGCAACCTCCATCCGGCAGGACCGCTGCCGGCGCCGAAGACCCAGAGGGGCGAACGCACCCGCCAGAAGATTCTCGACGCCGCCGAACGCGAGATCGGCGCCCGGGGCTTCTCGGAGGCCTCGATCGCCACCATCACCGCAGAGGCGGCCGTCGCCCAGGGCACGTTCTATCTCTATTTCCGGTCCAAGGAGGAGGTGCTGCGCGAACTGGTGCTGCGCATGGGGCGTCGGCTCAGACACCACCTGACGCTGGCGACGAGCGGGGCGGGCGACCGCATGCAGGTCGAGCGGCTCGGCATCCGCGCCTTTCTCGAATTCGTCCGCGACAATCCGAACCTGTACCGGGTCGTCGCCGAATCGCAGTTCGTCGACCCGGCCATCCACCGTGCCTATTACGAGGAGTTCGCGGCCGGCTACCGGCTCGGGCTCGAGGAGGCGGAGGCGCGCGGCGAGATCGCACCGGGGCATTCCGAGGTCCGCGCCTGGGCCCTGATGGGCGTCACCGACATGGTCGGGCGACGCTATGCGATCTATGATCAGAGCGGCCCGCTGGATGCCATCGCGGAAGCCGCCTACGATTTCGTCGCCCATGGGATCGGCCCGCGCGCGGCCGGGCCTGGCCCGAAGGCCTGACAGGGCCGGTGCCATGGTCAGGTTCCGCGCGAGGTGTGCATGAAGACACTGCCTGACCTCTGCCGTCGCCGCGCCGAACTGAGCCCGGAGGCGATCGCCTTCGAGGAGGTCGGCGGCCGCACGGTGTCCTTCGCGGCGATGGACGTGGGTGCGGGGCGCGGCGCCGCCTATCTCGCCGGTCTTGGCCTAATCGCCGGCGACCGGCTCGCCGTGCTCTGCCACAACAACGCAACCTTCTTCGAACTGCTCTTCGCCTGCGCCAGGGCGCGGCTCATTCTGGTGCCGTTGAACTGGCGGCTGACACCGGCGGAACTCGGCCCGATCCTGTCCGATTGCGGCGCAAGGCTTCTGATCGCGGACGCAGCGACCGAGCCGCTGGCGCGGGCGCTCTCCGGGCTGGTCCCCATCCTCCCCCTCGCCGAGTACGAGGTCGGCAGCGCAGCCTTCACTCCGGTCGACACGGCGCCGCCGTGGGATACCGACCGCATCTGGTACCTGCTCTACACATCGGGCACCACCGGTCGGCCGAAGGCGGTCATCCAGACGCCCGGCATGGCGCTCGCCAATGCCGTCAACATTCAGCAGGCGACCGGCATGGGCGCCGGCGACGACACGCTGAACTACCTGCCGCTTTTCCACACCGCAGGCATCAACCTCCACGCCCTGCCGCTCTTCATCGCCGGTGGCACGTCCCGCATCATCCCGAAATTCGACCCCGATGCGGTCATGGATCTCATCGCCCGGCGCAGGATCTCGCTGTTTTTCGGCGTGCCCGCCGTCTATCAGGCGCTCAGTCTGCATCCGGACTTCGAGACCACGGATTTTTCCTGTGTGCGCCACTGGGGATGCGGCGGGGCGGCGATCTCGGAACCGCTGCTGCGTGCCTTCGGGCGCCGCGGCGTCACGGTCTGCAACGGCATGGGCATGACGGAAACGGGTCCGACCCTGTTCCTGATGGACCCGGCCCAAGCGGCGACCAAGATCGGCTCCGTCGGAAAACCGCAGATCCTCGCAGAGGTCAGGCTCGTCGATGCCAAGGACGAGGACGTCGCGCCCGGTGAAGCCGGCGAAATGCTGTTCCGCGGACCCGGCATCACGCCCGGCTATTTCAACCAGCCGGAGGCGACCGCCCGCGCCTTCGCACCCGGCGGCTGGCTGCGTTCGGGGGATGTCGGACGGCAGGATTCCGACGGCTACTACTATGTCGTCGACCGCATCAAGGACATGTTCATCTCGGGCGGCGAGAACGTTTACCCCGCCGAGGTGGAGAACGTCCTGCACGGCCATGCCGCAGTCCTTGAGGCCGCGGTTCTCGGCGTCGCCGATCCGGTCTGGGGCGAGGTCGGCCATGCGGTCGTCCTCCTGCGCCCCGGAGCCACCACGACCACTGACGAGATCCGCACCCATGCACGCGGGCAACTGGCCGGCTACAAGGTTCCGCGGCACATCACCATCGTCGCCGAATTCCCGCGTACGGCTGCAGGCAAGATCCAGAAACACGTGCTGCGCACCCTCGTCGCTGGAAACGGGACGTGACGGCCTTGCAGGTGCCGTCCGCCACGCTCACCGATATCGGCAAGGGACGCCCGCTCGTCTTGCTTCACGGCTGGTCGGTCGACCGGACGTTCTTTTCGGCCCAGGCGGCGCTCGCCGACGAGGGCTTCCGGCTCCTCGTGCCGGACCAGCCCGGCCACGGCGCCCGACCGATCGGCCAAACGCCGCCGACCATGGCGGGTCTCGCCGACGCCCTCGACGGTCTGCTTGACGAGGCTGGCCCCGACCCGGCGGTCCTCGTCGGCTGGTCGATGGGAGCGACGGTCGCCCTCGAACACATCGCCCGTCGTGGAACCGCAGGCATCGCCGGGCTGGTCATCGTCGACATGACACCGAAAGTCGCCAATGCCGCGGATTGGCCGCACGGACTCACCGGCGGGCAGCAGACCGCCGATGCCCTCGCGACCGCCGATCGCATGGAAAGCAACTGGCCGCTCTATGCCCCCCGCATCGCCCGGGCGATGTTCACCGCCAACCGTGAGGGCAGTGCCGACCTGATCCGCCGCGCCGCGGACAGGATCGCGACCCGCGACCCGGTCGTGATGGCAGCGCTATGGCGTTCCCTCGTTCTCTCCGACCACCGCGCCACGATCGAAAGCCTGCCCTTGCCGGTCCTCGCGGTCGCCAGCACCGGCAGCCAACTCTATGGCCCCGCGGTCGCCGGCTGGATCGCCGACGCGGCGCCGCAGGGCGAGGCGGTGCTGATCGAGGGGACAGGCCATGCGCCCCATATCGAGGACCCGGCGACTTTCAACGCCATCGTAGCGCGATTTGCCCGTGGTCTTTGAGAAGCGTTGCCGTCAGTCCGCGACCGACTGCGCCACATCCACACCCGCCAGCAGAACCCGGCTGCGCTCGGTGAGACGGGTGAGCAGCAGATCCAGCTGGTCACGTTCCTGCGACGAAAAGCCCTCGCTGAGATCGGCTGCAAAACGCTGGGCGATCGGCACCAGGTCGGAATAGACGATCTGCCCCTCGCGGGTGAGGGACAGGAAGGCCTCCCGAAGGTCCTGCCGGTTGATCCGCCGCTGCACCAGCCGCCGGCGCATCAGGCTGGCGACAGCGCGCGAAACCTTGGTCTTGTGCATGTGGCTGTGGGCGCCGATGTCCTTGGCCGTCGCCGATCCGAACTGCCCCAACGTGGCGATGACGCGCCACTCGGGGATGCCGAGCCCATAGCGTTCGGCATAGATCCCCGAGAGCGCCTGGCTGACCACGTTGGCGAGAACGTTCAGCCGATAGGGCAGGAACGAATCCAGCTCGAGCTTGACATCGGACATCGAGGACTTATCCGCAACACGGGCGTCCATGTGTGCTCCCTCTGGAAGAGCGTCAAATCAAAAATGGTTTGGTCAAGGAATCGCTTGCATCCTATGGGGCCACCGTATCGCCTGGCGATCCTTTTCGCAACGCGACAAAGATAAGACAACTCGCTTGGGTGGCGACTTCACCCAAGTGGCTGGTCAAGCCGGCGCCAACAGGCTTTGATGCCGGACCGGCTGCGCAAGACCGGATGAAGAACCCTTGTTTCCGGGATGAAGTGCCATGAAGCTCGCCTCACTCAAGCACGGCCGCGACGGCCGTCTCGTCGTGGTCTCCCGTGACCTGACCCGAGCTACCGATGCCTTTCCGGTTGTATCGACCCTGCAGGGAGCCCTTGACGACTGGGGCCGGCTGGCGCCACGTCTGGACGATCTGGCCACACAGCTGGAACTGGGTTCGGTCCCCTCGTTCCGCTTCCATGAGCACGATTGTGCGAGCCCCCTGCCCCGTGCCTATCAATGGGCCGACGGTTCCGCCTATGTGAATCACGTTGCGCTGGTGCGACAGGCACGCGGGGCTGAGATGATGCCCGCTTTCTGGACCGACCCGCTGATGTATCAGGGGGGCTCCGACACGTTCATCGGCCCGCGCGATCCCATCACGCTGCCCGACGAGGCCCATGGCATCGATTTCGAAGGCGAGGTGGCGGTGGTCACCGACGACGTGCCCATGGGTGTGACCCCGGAGGCGGCGCGCGGCCTGATCCGTCTCGTCATGATCGCCAACGACGTCAGTCTCAGGAACCTGATCGCGCCGGAACTCGCCAAAGGGTTCGGCTTCTTCCAGTCGAAGCCCTCCACCGCCTTCTCGCCGGTGGCCGTCACGCCGGACGAACTCGGCAGCGCCTGGGTCGAGGGCAAGCTGCATCTGCCGCTCCTCGCCTATTTC
>JAIEPJ010000021.1 GCA_019749835.1 Phreatobacter sp.
ATCTCACCGCTTTCCGCGAGGCGACGGAACGGGTCGAGACACTCGCCGATCCGATCTCGATGACGCTCCTCGCCGAGCTCCACGCGGCCGGCATCGGCATTCCGCAGAACGAGGAGCGGGCGCTCGGCTGGTACCGCCTCGCGGCCGAACGCGGCGACCGCAATGCCATTTTCGCGCTGGGCATGATGCATGTGGACGGTCGCGCCGGCCAGGCCCGCGACCCGGCCCTCGCGCGGCCCTTCTTCGAGCGTGCGGCCGGCCTCGGCCATATCGCGGCCGCCTATAATCTCGGCCTGCTGACGCTTGCCGGCGATGGCGGTCCGCGCGATGCCGCCGCGGCCGCGCGATGGTTCCAGATGGCCGCCGATCTCGGCAGCGCCGATGCCCAATATGCCTTCGCCGTGTTGCTGAAGGACGGCAATGGCGTGCCCGCTGACCTGCCGCGCGCCGCGATCTATATGGGCCGCGCCGCGGCACAGGATCTCCTCGAGGCGCAGATCGATTTCGCCGTCATGGTGTTCAACGGCCAGGGCCTGCCGCGGGACGAGGCGCGCGCCGCGGCACTGTTCCGCAAGGCGGCGCTGCGCGGCAACCCGCTTGCGATGAACCGCTATGCCCGCCTGCTCGCCGCCGGCCGCGGGACGCGTCCGGATGCGCAGAAAGCGGCCCAGTGGCACATGACCGCCCACATGCTCGGCGCCCCCGACGGGTGGCTCCAGGAATTCGTCAAGGCGATGGATCCTGTCCAGCGCGACGCTGCCGAACGTGGCGCGCGCGAATGGCTGCGCTGACACCGTGGGCGCACGGCGCTTGACCGTGACGCCGCTCACGGGCATGACCCCGGAAAGCCAGCCGAAAGATTGATATGCTCCGTTCCGCCCTTCTCAACGTCATGGTCGGCGCCGCCCTCAAGGCCGGCCGCAGCCTCAAGCGCGACTTCGGCGAGGTCGAGCATCTGCAGGTCTCGCTGAAGGGGCCCGCTGATTTCGTCTCCGCCGCCGACCGCAAGGCCGAGCAGATCGTCATGGCCGAACTCATGAAGGCCCGCCCGGGCTACGGCTTCATCGGCGAGGAGGGCGGCAAGATCGAGGGGACCGATTCCACCCATACCTGGATCGTCGACCCGCTCGACGGCACCACCAACTTCCTGCACGGCATTCCGCAATTCGCCGTATCCATCGGCCTCGAGCGCAACGGCGTCCCCGTCGCCGGCGTCGTCTACAATCCGGCCAATGACGAACTCTATGTCGCAGAACGTGGCACCGGCGCCTTTCTCAACGACCGCCGCCTTCGCGTCTCCGCCCGCACCAAGCCGGAAGCCAGCGTTGTCGGCGGGGGCATTCCGCATATCGCCCGCGGCGACCATGTCCAGTTCCGCAACGAGTTGAAGGTGGTGCAGTCGCGTTTCGCCGGCATTCGCCGTATGGGGGCCTGTGCCCTCGATCTCGCCTATGTCGCGGCCGGTCGTTTCGACGGCTTCTGGGAGCGCGGCGTCCATCCCTGGGACATGGCGGCCGGGATCGTCCTGATCCGCGAGGCCGGCGGCTTCGTCACCGATTGCGACGGCCACGACAACATGATGCTGAACGGCACGATCTGCGCCGGCAACGAGCCGATCCAGAAGGCGCTGCTCGCAGCCGTCAAGGAAGGCCAGCGGGGCTGAGATGGGGCAGGCCAAGCGGCGCAAGGACGCGGGCGAGCGTCTCTCCCACTGCCGCACCTGCACCTATTGCTGTTCGCTGCCGCAGATCGAGGCGCTGGCCAAGCCCGCCTACAGTCCCTGCACCCATATCGCCGATGGCGGCTGCTCCATTCACGGCCGTCCCGAGCGGCCCGGGGCCTGCGCCGCCTATGCCTGCGCCTATCTGACCGCGCGCCTCGCCAATGCCCCCGAGCGCAACCGTATTCCCCACCCCCTCGATTGCGGTGCCTATTTTCACCGCGACCCCCGCGAGAAGCTGATCTTCGTCTTCGTCGATCCGGCGCGCCCCTTTCTCTGGAAGGCCTCGTCGCTCCTCGTCGACTTCCTTCGCCTGCAGGTCGGCGCCGGCTTTGTGCTCTTCATCACCGACCGCGGCCGTCAGATGGTGATCCGCGATCCCGGCACTTTCTCGGAAATCCTCGCCCGTGACTTTGTCGCCCTGGCCGACCGGGAAGGGCGAGCCCTCGACGTGCCGAGTTTCCGCGTGGTCGGCTCCACTCCCCCTGCGTGATCCTGTCGCTGTGCCCTTGGGACAGCTTTACCTCGCTTTAAAGCGACCGGTGACAGACTGTCCGCAGGATAGGTCACCCATGTATCGCGAGATGTTCCACAAGGGGATCGAGTGGCGCGCTCACGCCCATTCGATCCGGCGGCTCTACGGCACCTGGCTGGCGCTGCGCGCCGACGGCCGTGCCGTGCCGTTCCGCGAATTCGATCCGGCAACGATGGGTGACATCGCCGACGACATGATCGTCTTCCGTCCGACGGGCAATGGCGACATGGTCTATACCCATTATGGTCGTTCGCTCGTCGACCGCGTTGGCACCGACATGACGGGTCAGGCCAGTTCCCGCATCCGCGAGTCGGTCGGCGCTTTCTTCCGCGAGTGCAACGCCCGCGTTCTGGAAAGCGACGAGCCGCTTCTGACCCTGCATCGCAGCGCCTTGTCCGGGCAGGTTCATCTGTGGGAGCGGCTGGTCCTGCCGTGCCGCGATACCGATGGCGAGCCGGTCATCGTCATCATCGCCAAGCCACGACAGTTCCGTGACGACCTGCTGGCGGCTGTGCTTGACGCCTCGCTCGACGCCATCGTGGCGGTGCATCTCGTCCGCGACGATTCCGGGGCCCCCATCGATGGGGAGTTCGTCTCGGTCAATCGTCGTGCCGCCGAATGGAGCGGAGTGACCGTCGATGCCATGCTTCAGTCCTCGGTCCTGACCCTTTGCCCCTGGCTCGCGGAGAGTGGCCTGTGGCAGCGCTATGTCGACGTCGCCGTGATGCGGGAGCCGTTGCAACTCGTCACCCGCTATCCCTGCGCCGATGCGCAGCGCTGGCTCGAGATCGCCTGCGTGCCCTTTGGTGACGGCTTCATGGTGACCAAGGCCGATATCACCGAGCGCAAGCAGGCCGAGGATGCCATGCGGCAGTCCCAGGCCGAATATGCTAGGGCAAACGCGGCACTGAAGGCGGAAATTCACCGCCGCCAGGCCCTCGAGGATGAGCTCAGCCATCTCGCGACGCGCGACAGCCTGACCGGGGCGCTGAATCGCCGGGCGATCACCCAGGGCCTGCGCGACGCCATCGCCCGATCCGCCCGCTACGCCCATGCGGTCTCGATCGTCACCATGGACCTCGATCACTTCAAGCATATCAACGACCGCTTCGGCCATGCCGGCGGCGACGCCGTCCTGCGGCGTACCGTCGATCTCCTGACCCATGGCCTGCGCGAGGATGTCGACCTTGTCGGCCGTCTGGGCGGCGAGGAGTTCGTCGTGGTCCTGCCCCATATCGGGGCGGCGGAAGCCGTCGGCGTCGCCTGCCGCATGCGGGCATTGCTCGCCGCTGCCAGCATCGATCACCAGGACGGAGAAATCCGCTTCACCGGTTCGTTCGGCGTCGCCGCCTGGGACGGTCGCGAAACCATGGACCGCCTGCTGAGCCGCGCGGATGCCGCGCTTTACCGGGCCAAGGCGGCGGGCCGCGACCGCGTGGCGCTCGACGAGGGGCTCGGCGACATCCACGTCCTCGACCATGGCGGCGCTGTGCCGCTGCAGCCCTCGGCGGAACCGCCCGCCTTCACGCCGTCGACCCGCCAGGGAACGGCCCCGCGCGCGCCGCGTCGAGCCAGGACGTCAGTGCTTGCACGGCCGCCTCAGGCGTGAGCCAGAGGGCCTCCGGCATCTGGTTGCGGAACCACGTCGCCTGGCGCTTCGCATAGGCGCGGGTGTCGCGCTGGCCGCGCGCGACGGCCTCGGCGAGGGTGAGTTCGCCCGCCAGATGCGCGACGAGCCCCGGCACCCCGTGGGCCCGCATGGCGGGCAGCGCCGGATCGAGCCGCCGCTTGGCGAGCGCCTCCACCTCGGCCAGCGCCCCTGCCGCCATCATCGTCTCGAAGCGCCGATCGATCCGTGTCCGCAACGCCTCCCGTTCGACGGTCAGGAACACCGTCGCGAGGTCGTAACCGGCCAGCACCGCTGCCTCCCGTCCAGCCTCCTGCCAGTGCAGGAGCGGTCGTCCCGTCCCCTCCAGCACCTCGATGGCCCTGAGAATGCGCTGGGGATCGCTCGGCCGGAGGCGCGCCGCCGTCGCGGGATCACGCGCGGCGAGGCTGGCGTGCAGTTCCGCCGGCGCGCGACCCGCTGCTTCCTGCCGAACACGCTCGCGCACGTCCGGAGACACCTGGGGAATGGCCGAGAGGCCGGCCGTCAGCGCCTTGAAATAGAGGCCCGTGCCACCGACAAGGATCGGCAGGGCGCCCGCCGCCAGGGCAGTGGTGATCTCGGTTCCCGCCACCTCGACCCAGCGCCCTACCGAGAAGGTCTCGGCGGCATCCACCGTGCCGTAGAGCCGGTGCGGGGCGAGCCCGGTCTCCGCCGCTGAGGGGCGCGCGGTGATGATGGCGAGGTCACGGTAGACCTGCATGGAATCGGCATTGATGACGACGCCGCCGAAGCGACGGGCAAGGTCGAGAGCCAGTGCCGACTTGCCGCTCGCCGTCGGACCTGCGATGAGGACGGCCCTCGGCCTGTGGCCCTTGCGGGAAACCTCATCTTGACCCACGTCGCGACCCTCATCGCCCATCCGCACAACCCGGTTCTGACCGCCGACGCCATCGCCGCGGCGGCGGCGCGGCTCCCCGGCGCCGGCGCGCCGGCGATTCTCGACGCGGGCGTCGCCGCCGACATTCCTTTCGCACCTGGTGGGAATGCCGACAACCGCCTGCTCGCCGACGACCTGCGCGGTGCCCTTGCCGGCCTCGCCCTGGACGTCGTCGTGCAGCCGGTCACCGGCCGGGCCAAGCGGCTGTTCCTCGCCGACATGGATTCGACCATGATCGGGCAGGAATGCATCGATGAACTGGCTGATCTCGTGGGTCTCAAGGAGCATGTCTCGGCCATCACCGAGCGGGCCATGCGCGGCGAGATCGCGTTCGAGCCGGCGCTGCGCGAGCGTGTGGCGCTGCTCAAGGGGCTCTCGGCGGCGGTGGTCGACGATGTCGTCGCCCGCCGCATCACCCTGACGGGCGGCGGCCCGGAACTGGTACGCACCATGCGGGCCCGCGACGGTTACACGGCCCTCGTTTCCGGCGGCTTCACGCTTTTCACGTCGCGGATCGGCGCGATGATCGGCTTCCACGAGGACCGTGCCAATCTCCTCGAGGTGGAGGACGGCCTGTTCGCGGGCACCGTTCGCGAGCCGATCCTCGGCCGCGAGGCGAAGCGCGAGACGCTCATGGAGCTGCGCAGCCGCTTCGGCCTGTCACCCGGCGAGACCATGGCCGTCGGCGATGGCGCCAATGATCTCGCCATGCTCGGCGAGGCTGGCATCGGCATCGCCTATCACGCCAAGCCGAAAGTGGCCGAGGCTGCCGCGGTGCGCATCGACCACGCCGACCTCACGGCGCTGCTCTACATGCAGGGCTACCGCCGCGCCGACTTCGTGCTGTGAACCGGCGAGCTGGGCGGCCCGCCGGCACCACCTGAGGTCAGCGCAGGGTCAGCGCCACGAAGCGGCGGTCGCCTTCCGCATTGGCCACCAGGAAAAGGGCCGAGCTGCGGCCTTCGGCGCGCAGGGCCTCGATCCGCCGCGTCACGTCAGCCGGAGAATTGACCGGCTCGTTCTGCACTTCGAGGATGACGTTGCCGGCCTGGATGGCGCGTTCCGCGGCACGCGAATTGGGATCGACTTGGGTCACCACCACCCCGCGCACGTCGTCACGCACCCGGAAGCGCTGGCGCATTTCCTGGGTCAGCCCCGAGAGCTGCAGGCCAAGCGCCGACACGGTCGGATTGGCCGGGCGCGGCGCCTGTCCCTGAGGCTGCTGGCCGGTGGAGGCTTGCTGGATATTGCCTTCGCGACGGCCGAGCGTGACGGTCAGCGTCTCCTCCTTGCCACCGCGCATGACAATGACCGGCACGGCCTTGCCGACGGCCGTTTCCGAGACGATGCGCGGCAGTTCGCGCGAATTGCGCACCTCGCGGCCGTCGAACTTGACGATGACGTCGCCGGTCTTGATCCCGCCGGGGCCGGCCGGACCATTTGGTTCGACGCCAGCGATCAGAGCACCGCGGCGCGCGCCGAGGTTCAGGCTTTCGGCGATCTCGTCCGTCACCTCCTGGATGCGCACGCCGAGCCAGCCGCGCCGCGTCTCGCCGAACTCGCGCAACTGCGCGATGATCGGCCGGGCGGTATTGGCCGGGATGGCGAAGGCGATGCCGATATTGCCGCCGGTCTGCGAGAAGATGGCGGTGTTGATGCCGATGACGTCGCCGGCCATGTTGAAGAGCGGGCCGCCGGAATTGCCGCGATTGATGGCCGCGTCGGTCTGGATGTAGTTGTCGAAGGGTCCGGACTGGATGTCGCGGTTCTTGGCCGAGACGATGCCGGCGGTCACCGTGCCGCCGAGGCCGAGCGGGTTGCCGATGGCCATGACCGCCTCACCGATCCGGATCCGATCGGAATCGGCCATGTTGACCGCCTTGAGGGGGCGGGTCGGCTGCACCCGCAGCACCGCGACGTCGATCTCGCGGTCGCGGCCCACCAACTCGGCCTTCAGGCGCGTGCCGTCGTTGAAGATCACCGTGATCTCGTCGGCATTGTCGATGACATGGTTGTTGGTGATGACGATGCCGCTGGAATCGATCACGAAGCCCGAGCCGAGGGACGACTGGCGGCGCTGCGGCGTCTGCTGACCATTGGGACCACCCGGCGGGTTTTCGCCGCGGCGACGGAAGAATTCCTCGAACAGTTCGTCGAAAGGCGCACCGGGTCCGGGAGCGCCGGGAGCGCCCGGAGCGCCAGGGGGGCCGGGACGGCGGCCTTGCGGTCCCGGCCGCTGGCCGGCGGCGGCATCCACCCGCGTCGAGGTGGAGATATTGACCACGGCGTCGATGACCCGCTCGGCGAGGTCCGAAAGGTCGATCGCCTGACGGGCCTCGGCGCGCGGCGTGGCGCCAGGGCTGAGCGCGAGGCCAGTGCCGAGGACGAGGGCGAGGCTGGCCGCAGCGAGGCGGTTGCCGATCCGATTGGTCATCATCGAGATCCTGGTGGAACATCCGGAAGAGGAAGGGGGCGGGAGTTTGCGGGCGCCATGGGCATCGGCTTCGGCAGAGCGGTCATCGGTCATGTCACATCTCCGTTCGGCCAAGTCATGAACGCCCGCCATGTTTCGGCGGAATTGCATCCGGGCATAGTCTCATGAAATGGGGCGCCATGGCGACAGCGGAAAGGCCCCGGAGAGCCCGCAGCTGGCCTGGGCTCATCACACCTGTTTGAAGGCGTCGTCGACCGGCACCTGGAGGGCGGTCGCCAGGCGGTTCGTCTCAGCGGCCATGGCGACAACCGCGACAAGCTCCATGAACTGGGCATCGCTCATGCCCTTCGCGCGCGCGGCCGCGCCGTGCGAGCGGATGCAATATTCGCAGGAATTGGCCATTGAAACGGCCACATAGATGAGCTCCTTGGTCAGCGGATCGAGCGCCCCGGGCGCCATCACCTGTCGGATGCTCTCCCATGTCCGCTTCAGGGCAACCGGGTCATGGGCCAGCACGCGCCAGAAATTGTTGACGAATTCGGTTTGCCGCGTTGCCCGGATATCGGCGAAGACCGCTGCCGCCTCGGCCGACAGGTCCGCGTCCGCCAGCGGTGGCATCATCGCCATGACCGTCTCCTCCCGAACCGCCGGCTCAGCCGGCAATATCCTCGATCAGCCCGCCGAGGATGGTTCCCCGCGGCAGGATCGAGCGAATGTCGCAATATTCTTCCTTGGTGTGGATGCCGCCGCCCCACACGCCGAGACCGTCGAGCGTCGGAACGCCCATCGCCCCGGTGAAATTGCCGTCCGACCCACCGCCGGACTGCATGTGGTCGATCGGGTAGCCGTGCCGGTCGGCGATCGCCTTGGCCTTGGCGTAGAGCGCCATCGTGCCCTCGCCGGCGACGAAAAGCGGCCGCACCGGACCCGCCTCGATGGTGATGCGGGTGTTGGGGAAGGGCGGCCGGAGCGTCCGCAGACGCACGTCGATGTCGGCGAGGTCTTCCGGCGTCGCCGCCACGCACAGGACCTCCGCCGAGCACAGCACCGGCACGACGTTGACCCAGGTGCCGGAATTGACGCGGCCGACGGCAAAGGTCTGGCCACGCTCGTAGTCCGACCAGTCCTCGATGGTCTCGATGATCCGCGCCATGGCCCGGATCGAGGAGACGCCGCGGCTGATGGCGGCGCCCGCATGGGAGGGGCGCCCGTGGACATGGACCATATAGCGCACGACAGCGTGGCGGCCCGACGTGACAAAATGGTCGCGCCCCGGCTCGGGGACCAGGACATGAGCCGCCTTAGCGGCTTCCGCCTCGATGGTCAGCCGCGAAGAGGGCGACCCCACCTCTTCGTCAGGAATGAGCACGACGGTAACGCTGCGGCGCAGGCGTCCGCCCTTCTGCCGGATCAGCTTGCCGAGGACGTGGAGCGCCAGCACCGTGCCGCCCTTCATGTCGGTGACGCCCGGCCCGTAGAGCCGGTCGCCCTCGCGGCGGATGGGCAGCGGACCGGCGAGGGTTCCCACCGCATGGACAGTGTCGACATGGGCGAGGATGAGGAGGCCGGGACCCGGCTCGGACCCTGCCAGACGGCCGATGACGATGTCGCCAAAACCCTGCGTGCCCGGCAGCCTGTCGATGTCGAAGCCCATGACGCCGAGGTCGCGTGCCCCTTCGTCCATCATGCGGTTGACGGCTGCGGCGTCATAGGTGGGGCTCTCGATCGAGGCCCAGCGCATGATGTCGGCTACGACCTGTTCGACATCGGTGGTCACGGGCATGCGGGGCTCCTCCTCTAACGTTACGGGAGCCTAGAACCGCTGTGGCCGCCGCGTCTACGGCCGCTGCGGCTCACGAGCTATGATGCCAAAGTTCTGCCCGCCGAAGCGCTGCTCGATCTGCTCGATGCGCTTTTCGTGATCCCGCCAGTTGAAGCGGCTGGTCGAGCGCTGGCCGGGCGGCGGTGTTTCCGCACCCGTCGGCACGGTGACGCCGCGCGCCAGCGGCGATCCGATGGCATTGAGATGCACCACGGCCCGCCGGCAATACTCGAGCGACAAGGCGCTCATCTCCGTCTCGTCCCAGCCGGCACGGTACTTCATCAGGGCCTGGCAGAGGTTGCCGCCGGACCTTTCCCAGGCGCCGGCGAGATAGGCCACACCCAGGCGGATGTTGGTTTCCGGCTCGAACAGTTCCTGGATCGTGCCATCGAATCCCAGTTGCCGCGCAATGGCCGGGCGCACCTGCATCAGGCCGATATCGTCGACGAGGCCGACAGCATGCGGATCATAGGCGCTTTCCACCATGACCACCGCATCGGCGAGGTCGATCGGCACGCGCAGGGCTGCGGCGAGCCGGCGCACGGTCGGGTAATGCGCCCGCCGTCCGATGAGGTAGCGGGTATCGGAATAGGCTCTGCCCTCGAAGCGCCGCGGCGGCGCCTCGGCGAAGGGCGCCTCGAGCTGCGGCAGGTCAGTGGCCGTGTCGACGGCAGTGGGCTCGGCGGGTCGCGCCAGGATGGCGGGAGGGGGCGTCGCTCCTCGCGGACCGGCGGGCGGCACCTGGGCATTGATCACGGCGGGATGGTCATCGGGAATGGCGGGCGCCCGCCGGCTCGCGGCCTCGGTCTCGCGGAAAGCATCGTCGATGAGGCTTGGCGTGGCTTGCCCTGCAGCCCGCTCTGCACGAACCGGAGACGCGATCGATGGCGGCGTCCGCGGAGCCACAGGAGCAGGTGTCGGGGTGGCCGGTGGAACCGTTGCGAGTTCCGGTGCCGCCACCGGTTCGCCGTCGCCGGCATCGGCCGGCCGCGGTTCCGGAACCGGTGCCGTCCGTGGTGCCCGGACGACGGGGCGGGCCGGGCGCGGGGCCTGCTGTCCGGCTGGCGGCTGAGAAACCCCGGGAGGTGTCAGGTCGAGCTGGGCATGGGCCGGCATCGCGGTCAGAACCACGGCGACGGCGGCAATGGACATCAGCGGCAGGCCGGTACGCATCAGCGGAAGTCTAACCCGAGCGGCACGGTCGATGCCACCCGGCACGAAGCCTCATCCCGAACGCATGCGGCTTCCCACCAGTACGACGACGGCCACGGCCAGCGCGAACACGATGGTTTCCGGCCCCACAGCCTCGCCGTTGGCGGCTGTGGCGACGGCGAGCGTCACGAAGGTTTGAAGCAGTTGCACCTGCCCCACGCGGGCGATGCCGCCCAGCGCCAAGCCGGCATTCCAGAAGAAGAAGCCGATATACTGGCTGAACAAGGCGACATAGGCGAAGCCCCACCAGGCGGAGGCGGGGACCGCGCCTGGATCGGCCGGCGCAAACCACCATGCCGCCGGAATTGTCACGGGGAGAGACAGAACCAGCATCCAGGAAACGACCTCCCAGCCCGGTCTGCTGCGGGTCAGCATGGCGCTGACCGTGTAGCCCAGTGCCGCCGCTACCACGGCGAGGACAAGAAAGACGTCGCCTGCCGACAGATGCAGCCCGCCTGCCTGCCGCAGGGCAAAGACGCAGACGAGCCCGGCTCCGACGATCCCCATCAGCCAGAAGCCCAGGGAGGGCCGCTCCCCGGATACGAGTGCTGCGGCGACGGCAGTCGCCAGCGGCAGGATGCCGAGCACCACGCCGCCGTGGCTGGCGGGCACAGTGACCATGGCCAGCGCTGTCAGGCCGGGAAAGCCGGCGATAAGGCCGGCCATGGCGATGCCGTAGAGCGGCAGGTCGCGGCGGTCGGGCAGGGGGCGCCGCAGGATGGCAAGGACCGCAGCCGCGAGAATGCCGGCGCCGGCGGCGCGACCGAAGGTCACGAACCAGGGGTCAAGCGCGGCGACGGCCAGCCGTGTCATCGGCAGTGTGGCGCCGAAGATCACGACACCGACAAAGCCGAGGCCGAGCCCGAGGAGGATGCGGGGGGACGGAGAGGAAGGCATGGACCTTGGTTCACACGGGGGATCACCCGTCCCACACAACGCCACGTGTCGGCCAATGCATTTGGCTGATGGGTGACATTCGAGGCGGACGGCCTTGTCGACTGATGGCCCTCAGTCTCTCATCCGGTCGAGCTTCTCGCGGATCTCGGCGAGTGGCGCGAGAGCGGCGGCGAAGGGCCCGCGCCCGATCTGCGCCAGAATGTCGTCCAGCAAGGGGGCGAGCCGGCGCAGGCAGTCAGCATGCATGGCGCGGCCCGCATCCGTGATCGCGACAAGACGGCCGCGCCCGTCGCTCTCGTCCGCCACGATCTCGACCAGCCCCTTCGGTTCGAGGCGCTGCAGCGTCGAGGTCATCGTCGCCCGCGTGACCTGAAAGGCGCTGGCGAGGTCGGAGGGGCGCTTGCGGCCCCCGAGCCTGACGAAGTGGTTGAGAATGGTGAACTGGGCGAGCGTCATCCCCTCCGGCATGACACGCTCGAAGGCGGTGCTGGACAATTGCGCAATGATGCCGACCTCGTTGAACACGCGGAACAGGAGGTCGGCGTCGCTGGCGGGGTCTTGTCGGGTCATGCGGTCCTGATTCGCGAGGCCGCAGACCAGCGCGGCGTCTGCGGAACGGCTGGACCGTAACCCAATCGGGCCAGCAAGTGCAGTCGCTTGGGCCGCCCGGTGCCGAGGATTTGGTCGAGTTCCGCGCGGGTTGCGTCCATCTCCGGGAATTCCTGCAGCGCCTGGCTCACCGGCTGCATGGACAGTCCGAGCGCCGTCGCCGTCAGGTTGGCCCTGATATAGGCGCGTCCTGCCGCGAATGTGCCGCCGCGGCCGTCGTCATCCGCTGTGACGGTGAGATAGGCCGGCGTCGCCGCCAGCATGGCGCGGTACATGTCCTGGCCCTGCCGGAATGCGGAGGAGGCGGGGTCTGCCAGTTGGGCGCGGGACAACTGGCCGACGAGGGACAATCCCTCGAGAAAGGCACCACCGAGCGAGATACCGTCGGGGCTGGCCTCGATCTCGCGGCGGCCGATGCGCATCAGGTCGACGCTCTCCTTATGCGTGCGCGCGGTGCGGCTCTCCACGTCCCACGCCGCCCAGGTGAGGGCGCGCAGCCGCGCGGTCATGCGCGCCTCCGTGATGGTCGCGACATCGAGGCCGGGCGATGATAGCGCGGCGAGGGCCGACAGGGCAGCTGCGGGAACGGGCCGGGCCATGTCATAGGGTCGCTTCGTCGACCGGCGCGCCGCCACATGGGCGAACAGCGGATCGGGCGACGCGGCCTGGTCCTTCACCAGCGTCAGATGGGCGATCGGCCGGCGGTCGAGGCGGGGCTGCGCCTCACCCTCCGGGAAGGGCGTGACGTCAAGCCGGTAGCCGATGCCTGTTGCTGCGATGCGCGCGAGCTCGCAGAAACAGCCGAGGCCAATGAGGATTTGCCGGTCGAATGGGTCGGTCTCGGGCAGCCGCCGGTCGAGATCGCAATAGAGGGTCATCGATGTCGGGCCAGTCAGCTCGACGATCCACGGCTGCCGGTTATGCGGGTTCGGCGCGAGGATCGCATGGCCGACCACGAAGCGGCGCGGGTCAGGCCCAGCCGTGCCGGCCTCGGCCCAGGGCAGCAGCGCCGCCGTCGGCGTCCGGGTCAGGGCGAAGGCGGTGGCACCGGTGGCCGCGACGAGACCGGTGGCGGCGGAGGAGAGAAGGAACAGGCGGCGGTTCACGGGGAAACTCCTATGGTTTGATGTCGAACTATTTAATTCGATATCAAACAGAGCCGTCGTCGTCAATCCGATTTGATGTCAAATCAAATGGGGATCTTGGAGGTCCAAGGTCGTCCGCGGCCCTCGCTCCCTACCGGGTACAACCCGGGGGCAGGCTTTCAGCGCGGCGCGCCCCAGGACCGGCTGGCCTGGACCATGGAGGGCAGGTCCTGGCGCTGCGGCATGGCGGGTGGGTGCGGGGGCATGTCGGGCATCCGTCCGCCCGCCAACTCGACCAGGGCCTGGACCCTCTTGGTGATCGAGGGATGGGTCGAGAAAAGATCGGCGAAATCGTCCGGATCGTTCTCGAAACACATGTCCATGACGCCGGAGGGCACGCCCTCGATATCGGCCCGGCCGGAAATCTTCAGCAGCGCCGAGATCATCGCATCGGGGTCCTTGGTGAGTTCGACGGCACCTGCATCGGCGAGATATTCGCGCGAGCGCGACAGGGACAGCCTCACCACGATCGCCAGGATCCACGAGACGATGACGAGGGCGACGCCGATGAGCACGACGACGATGGCGCCGCCGCCCTTGCGGTCGCTGTTCGACGACGACCGGATTCCGCCGCGCAGGAAGGCGCGGAACACCAGTTCACCGACCAGAGAGACGACGCCGGAGATGACCACGGCGATGATCATCAGCCGGACGTCGCCATTGCGGATATGGGTCAGTTCATGGGCGAGGACGGCCTCGATCTCCCTGTCATCGAGCTGGTTGAGAAGCCCGCGCGTCACTGTCACGGTGAACTGCTTGTCGTTGACCCCTGAGGCGAAGGCATTGAGCGCTTCGCTCTCCAGGATCGCCAGTTTCGGCGTCGGCATGCCGCGCGATATGCAGAGGTTCTCCAGCATCCGGTAGAGTTTCGGGTCGTCCGCCAGGGTGATCGGCTGCGCCCCCGTCATCCGGCCAATCAGCGCCACGTTGAACCGGAAGCCGATGAACACCCACAGCGCCGTCGCCGCGGTGACGAAGGGCAGGGCGGTGAGGAAGACGCGGCCGGCCTCTCCAGCGAGGTGACGCCCCAGCGGCGCACCGGACATGCCATAGCCAATGAGGATGATGCCGTAGGTCATCACATAGGCGAGAAGGAACAGGCCGGCGATGAGGAAGCCGGACCGGATTCGGTTGTTGCGGATATGGCCGTAGAGCCCGTAGGCTTCGCCGATCATGGCGCTGCCGCCGCGCTCAGAATTTCACGGTCGGGGCGGTCTCGATCTGGGCGCGGGTCTCGGGCCCGACGTCGAAGAACTCCCGCGACGTGAAGCCCATCGACGCCGCGAACAGCACAGCGGGGAAGGCCTGGATCGAGGCGTTGAACTCGCTCACCGCATTGTTGAAGAAGCGGCGGGCAGCGGCGAGCTTGTCCTCGACATTGCCGAGATCGACCTGAAGCTGCTGGAAATTGGCGCTCGCCTTGAGGTCCGGATAGGCCTCGCCGAGGGCGAGGAGCCGGCCGACGGCTCCCGAGAGCTGCTGCTCGGCGGCAGCCTGTGCCGCCGGACCATGGGCGCCCTGCGCCGAGTTGCGCGCGGCGATCACCGCGTCCAGCGTCGATTTCTCGTGCGCGGCATAGCCCTTCACCGTCTCGACGAGATTGGGGATGAGGTCGTGGCGCTGTTTCAGCTGCACGTCGATGTCGGCGAAGGCCTGGTTGACCCGCTGCCTGAGCCCGACGAGGCCGTTATAGACGAAGACGGCGTAGATGGCGGCGGCGGCGATGATGCCGAAGATGGCCCAACCCATGACGTGGCTCCTGCGCAGGACGACAGACGGCGATGCTGCCCGATGACAGTGTCACGGGCATGGCCGGTTCGCCAAGACAAGTTGGCCAGATGTGTTTCAGCGCGATGTCGGGGCCGGCTGGCTGCTGTCACACGCCTGCCGCGGTGCCCGATATGGCGAGGCCCCGGACGCTCTCGCGCCGGGGCCTCTCAACATATCAGTCGGCCTGTAAGCCGGGTTTTGTGGGGCGGGATCGCTCCCGCGCGACGACCATTCCTCTAGGCGACCGATTGCTCGGCCGCTCTGGCAACCTACCCGGACGACGGCGCGGATCCACGCCCGGGGTTGCCCCCTGTCGTCCCTATTCGGTTTTGCTCCCGGTGGGGTTTACCGTGCCGCTTCCGTTGCCGGTCGCGCGGTGGGCTCTTACCCCACCTTTTCACCCTTGCCGGGGCGAACCCCGGCGGTCTGTTTTCTGTGGCACTGTCCCTGGGGTCGCCCCCGCCGGACGTTATCCGGCACCGTGTTTCCGTGGAGCCCGGACTTTCCTCCCCCGCGCCCTTTCGGGTGATGCGGCGGCGGCCGTCCGGCCGGCTGATGGCCCCAAGTGAAACAGCGGCGGCGCGCTGTCAAGCGCCGCGCCGGCTCAGTCCTCGGCGGGGCGATCGACGGACTCGCGTCCCGCCGGGGCGCCGAGGCTGCTCGTCGGGGTCGACGGCTTGGCCGGGTCGCTGGCCGGGAAGGATCCCTCCAGAGCCTCGTTCAGGGCGGCCTCGTCGGCCTTGTTCATGGTGTTTTTCGGCATCTTCGGTCCCTTGCCGGAAATGGCATCCTCGAACTCGCGCGTGCCCTCGGCCTGCAGCGCGTCAGCCTTGATCCCTGGGGACATGGGTCTCTCCTGTGGTCATGATGCGTCGACATCGACAACCCGCGATGGCGTTCCGTGGTTCCCGGCGAACCGTTCCCGGACCGCCAGCCGCCTTGGTCCCGGGTGCCTCGCTCTGCTAAGGCTGCAAGCCGTACAGGATGAGGTTTCCATGCCGTCGCCGCTTCTCGCGCCCCTCTTCGGTTCGCCCGCCATGGAGGCGGTCTGGTCGGATGAGGCGGCTGTCGTCGCCATGCTCCACTTCGAGGCGGCACTGGCTGCTGCCGAGGGCGAGGCGGGCGTCATCCCGGCTTCGGCCGTCGTGCCGATCAACGCCGGCTGCATGATGCTGGACGTCGACATGGCGGCTCTGGCCAAAGCGGCCGGCATCGCCGGCAACACGGCGATTCCTCTCGTCAAGATGGCGACCGCAAAGGTGGCGGAATCCGATCCGGAATCCGCCAAATGGGTTCACTACGGCGCCACCAGCCAGGACGTGATGGACACTGGCCTGGTGTTGCAATTGCGCGAGGCCTTCAAGGTCGTCGAGGCCGACCTCGCCCGTTCCATGGCCGCCGCCGCGGCGCTGGCAAAAGCCTATCGCGACACGCCGATGGCCGGCCGCACCTGGCTGCAGCAGGCCCTGCCCATCACCTTCGGACTGAAGATGGCGGGAACGCTCGATGCGCTGATGCGCCATCGCGAGCGGCTGGCCGAGGCCCGCCCGCGCATTCTCGCGCTGCAGTTCGGCGGCGCGGTTGGAACGCTCGCCTCGCTCGGCGGCAAGGGGCCGGAGGTCGCCCGCCTGCTCGCCGCGCGCCTCGACCTGTCGTTGCCCGACACGCCCTGGCACGGCCAGCGCGACCGCATCCTCGAAGCAGCGAGCCTGATGGCGGGAGTGGTCGCGACATCGGCCAAGGTCGCCCGTGACGTCGCCCTCATGATGCAGACCGAGGTCGGCGAGGTGCTAGAGCCGGCCGCGCCGGGACGCGGCGGCTCCTCTACCATGCCGCACAAGCGCAATCCTGCCCTCTCCGCCACCATCCTCGGCGCGGCCGGCCTCGCGCCCCAACTCCTCGCCACCATCGCTGCCGGCGGCGCGGGCGAGCACGAGCGCTTCGCCGGCGGCTGGCAGTCGGAATGGCTGGCGCTGCCAGAACTGGCCCGCCTCACCGGAGGCGTCCTGGCCCGTCTCGCCGAGCTCCTCGAGGGGCTGGAGGTGAAGCCTGAGCGGATGCACGCCAACCTCGACGCGACCGGCGGCCTTCTGATGGCGGAAGCCGTGCAGATGGCGCTGGCGCCGGCGCTCGGCCGTCTCGCCGCCCATGATCGCATCGAGGCCGCCTGCCGCAAGGCGACGAGCGAGGGCAGGGCGCTTCTCGACGTTCTGGCGGAGGACACCGCCATTGCGCCCCATGCCTCCCGCGAGCGCCTCGCCCAACTCCTCGACCCCGCCGGCTATCTCGGCGCGGCGGGGATCTTTGTGGACCGGGTGCTGGAGCGGTATGCAGCCAGCTGAACTCAGCCGCCGTAGATGCCCTTGTAGGTCTCGCGCAGGACGTTCTTCTGCACCTTGCCCATGGTGTTGCGCGGCAGGTCATCGACGATGATGACCTTCTTCGGCAGCTTGAACTTGGCGAGGCGGGCCTCGAGGGCATGAAGGATGGCGCCCGCGTCCAGCGTCGCGCCTGGCACGGGCACCACCACGGCCGTGACGCCCTCGCCGAAATCGGGATGGGGGACGCCGATCACGGCGCTCTCGAAGACGCCGACCATGCCGTCGATCTCCGTCTCCACTTCTTTCGGGTAGACGTTGTAGCCGCCGGAAATGACGAGGTCCTTGCCGCGCCCGACGATATGGACATAGCCGTCGGCGTCGATCTTGCCGAGGTCGCCGGTGATGAAGAAGCCGTCCGCGCGGAATTCGGCAGCGGTCTTCTCCGGCATGCGCCAGTAGCCCTTGAAGACATTCGGCCCCTTGACCTCGATCATGCCGATCTCGCCCTTCGCCACCTCGGTGCCGGTCTCCGGATCGGTGACGCGCAGCGAGACGCCCGGCAGCGGGAATCCGACGGTGCCCGCGACGCGCGCACCGTCATAGGGGTTCGAGGTGTTCATGTTCGTCTCGGTCATGCCGTAGCGCTCGAGGATCGCCTGACCAGTCATTTCCTTGAAGGCGCGGTGAGTCTCCGCGAGCAGCGGCGCCGAGCCGGAGATGAACAGGCGCATGTGGCGCGTCGCGCCGGGGGTGAGGCGCTTGTCCTGCACCAGACGCACGTAGAAGGTCGGAACGCCCATCATCGTCGTGGCGCGCGGCAGCAGTTCGAACACTTTGTCGGCGTCGAACTTCGGCAGGAACAGCATGGTCGCCCCCGCCATCAGGATTGTGTTGGTGGCGACGAACAGGCCATGGGTATGGAAGATCGGCAAGGCGTGCAGGAGCACGTCGTCGCGGGTGAAATGCCAGTAGTCCTTCAGGGTCAGCGCATTGGAGGCGAGGTTGTCGTGAGTCAGCATGGCGCCCTTGGAACGCCCCGTCGTGCCCGACGTGTAGAGGATGGCGGCCAGATCGTCGGCGCCGCGCGTCACCGTGTCGAAGACCGGCTCTTCGGCGAGCGCCTTCTGCCACAGCGAACCGTCCTTCCCCCGGCCGAGCGTCTCCACCGCCGGCACGCCGGTGCGGGCCGCCACTTCGGCGACGCCCTCGCGGCGGGAGGGATCACAGACCACCATTGCCGGCTCGGCATCGGAAAGGAAATATTCGATCTCCGCGAGCGTGTAGCCGGTGTTGAGCGGCAGGAAGACCGCACCGGCCCTCACGCAGGCGAGATAGAGGAAGATGGCGCCTGGCGACTTTTCCACCTGCACCGCCACCCGGTCACCGGGCTTCACGCCAGCCGCCACAAGCGCATTGGCGAAACAGCCGGTCGCTGCGAACAGGTCCTCATAGGTGAAGACCGTCCCGTCCTCGGTCTCGATGAAGGTCTTGGTCGAATCGGTGCCAAAGAGGCGAACGAGATCGAAGAGATGATTGGCCATGGCTCAGCGGACGGTGCTCGGCGATGCGATCTGGGAACGCGGGAGGGCGGACCATGCCGCATCCCGTCGGTCAGGTCGAGTGGCGGGCAGCAGCGCCTGTCAGCCGGCAAGCACCAGCGGCTTGCCGAGGTGGTCAGCGCTGATGGTGGCGCGAACCTGCGTACCCGCCCCTGGCTTGGATCGGATGGTCAGTGCCCCGCCATGCAGGTCGATCAGCTTTTTCACGAGGGCAAGCCCCAGCTCGGCTCCTTCGCCCTCGACTTCCGCCAGCGGGTCGAGGGCCTGCGCCAACTGCCCCGGTGAGACGCCGTCGCCGGAATCGACCACGTCGAGCACCAGTTCGCCGCCGGGACCCTGCTTGACGGAAACGTTGACGATGCCGCCACGGGGGGTGGTGGCGATGGCGTTGTTGACGAGTTCGCCCATGATCTTGCGCATCGCCACCGCATTGGCGGTCATGGTGGAGACTTCTGGGGTCCATACCACCCGGAACTTGACGCCCTTCGATTCGGCCCGCGGCCGGCACAGCAGGTTGACCTCGCCGATGAGCTTTTCCATCGGCGCCTGATCGCCGGTGGGCGGCGCCTCGATGGCGGAGGCCTGGGCGTAGTCGAGCACGTCGGCGAGACGGCGGGCCAGCCTGGCCGATTCCTCCCGCGCCGCATCGATCAGCGCATCGATGTCGTCCTGGTGGCGGCTCGACGCGGCGCGCCGCGCCATCAGGTGCAGCCGTTCGATCGGCTGGCGGAACGTGCGGCCGATCAGCCGCACCAGTCCGGAGCGCACGCCCTTGAGGTTTTCGACGGCGATCAGCGAGCGGGCGACTTGGTCGGTCAGGAAGGCGACCTCGCGCGTCGCCGAATCGAGCTTGAGTTCGCGCTCCTGCACGTCGCCGGCGAGTTGGGCATTGAGGTCGTTGGCCTGCTCCGCAGCCGCCTCGGCAAGCGAGAGCTTTTCCTTCACGCCCTTGATCTGCGCCTGGAAAATATCGACCGCACGGTTGTATTCGCGGGCGATCTGGCCGAGTTCACCGTCGGAATCGGCTTCCAGATAGGCGAAGGCGCCGGCATTGAGGTTGAGGGCGCCGAGCTGGCTCACCAGCATGGCAACGTCCGTCGTCATGGCATGCTCGGTGACGTTGAGGCCGATACGCTCCTCTTCGGGGCCCACCCTCAGACGGATGAGATGGTGCAGGCCGAACGCTGCCGCGCCCATGACCGCCGCCGACCAGGCGACGATGGCGAGCAGACCGACGGCCTGCAGGGTCAGGGTCGCGACCAGAGTGTCGGGCAGGCAGAGGGCGACGGCCAGAACGCCGAGCATCCCGGGAAAGAGATGAGCGGAGGCGATGCCGAGGGCATCGTCGATCTCGAGCTTTTCGAGCGCCCGCGCGCCAGCTAGCGCCACTGCCGCGCCCGCCGCCCCGAGCCCGATCGCGCCGAGCGGGTGCAGCAGGTGGGCCGCCGCCGAGGCCGCCACGACCCCAGCCAGCGTCGCATGGATGATGTGGACGACAGTGACACGCGAGGGGCGGATCTGGTTGGCCAGGAAGGTCGCGGTGATCGCCGCGGCGCCGGCGAGGACCAGATTGATCACGACGGGAGCGATGGCGATGCCTGCGGCCATCGCCTGACCGATGGCGATGCCGAACCAGCCGAGCCACAGCAGCATCACGCCGAGGGCGGCGAAGGGAAAGCTCTGGCTCTGCACCACGAGGCTGCGCCGGGTACCATTGAACCGGCCGGTCCGTGCGCCGACGGCATGGGCGGCCACCAGCGCGGCGGTGCCGCCGGCGACATGGATGACCCCGCCGCCGGCGAGGTCAATGAAGCCGAGGCCCTTGAGCCAGCCGGCGGTCTCGCCCTGGGCCCAGGCCCAGTGCATGACGAGGGGCAGCACGCCGAGGCTGAACACCGCCACCAGCGCTGCATAGCCGCGCAGCGTCGTGCGTTCCGCCAGTGGTCCTGACAGGAGAGTCGCCGCGGCGCAGGCGATGGCGAGTGCGAAGACGAGGTCCGATCCGCCGTCGGCGGGCATGAAAGGGCCAGTGCCGGCAAGGGGGCCTCCGGCGTTCATGATGCCATACCCCGCCGCCCAGACGATGAGGACCGTGACACCGACCTGGACGAGGAGCTTGGCAGCGGCGTTGACGCTGTGCTTGGCGCGCACCAGGCCGCTTTCCAGCGTGACGTGGCCGGCAAGGACGAGGAACACGCAGAGCGCGATGATGACGGGCCAGAGCAGATCTTGCGGCGTCGGAGGCATCATGAAACCGGTGGCGAGACGCATCGCTCGCCGTCGCACTGTCCGCGATCATGGTTAATGCAAGGTTACTCGACGCCGAAACTGACGGGATCAGAACCGTTTAGCAGAGGTGTCAGCTCTCCGGCATCACCCCCGGCCTGTGCCGGTCGCGCCATTCGCGCGGGCGAACGAATTCGCCAGCCCAGAGGCCCCTTCGGGCCGTCCGGGCCGAAGCCTCGTCCTGGTAGTAGGCGCCATAGGCGACGGCATGACCGGAGAGAACCTGCGCCCGTCCGAGGTCGACATCCTCGACGCGGCACACGGCGATGGTCCGCCCGTACTGGTCAATGTCACGACGCTCGCAGGCGAGGGACTGGCCGGCGACCATGGCGATCAGGGAACGGGCGGATTCCCGTCCGCAGCGCACATCCCGCCCCTCGCGCGTGCAGCGCTGGAAGAGTTCCGGCGCATCAATGCCGAAAAGCCTCACCTCGACTCCGGCGACGACCAAGCTGTCACCGTCGACGATGCGCGCATAGCCGCCGAAGCTACGGCCGGCCGCGGGCCCCTGGAGAGCATGGCGGATGGCATAGGTGGTGAGCGCCGCGACAGCCAGGATAAGCCACACGAAGCCGGTGTTGGGCCGCAGGCTGCGGAAACGGGAAAAACGCAGCATGGCGGAGCCGGAGCGGGGAATCAGGAATGAACCAGCGTGTTCATGGTTCGTTTACCATGGATCTCGACCTGCCGTTAATCAACCTCTGCCACATTTCGACCTGAGTTGCGTTGCGTTGGAGAGGTGCCCGGGGATGGGCGTGACGGCGGCAGACGGACGGCCGGACGACCGGCAGGCCGAGAAGGCGCGTGAGCAAGCCCAGAGCCGCAAGCGCGTCGTCCGTCAGGTGCGCGATGCGCGTGATCGGCTGACCTCGACCACCGGCACGAAACGCTCGTTCGAATATGAGCTGATGCGCGTCTTCGCGCAGAACAAGCGCTCGGCAGGCATTGCCGTCGCCCTGATCGCCGTCGCCACCGGCTGGGTTGCCGGCTGGGCCACCAACCCGGCGCTCGGAGCCGCCGCGGGCCTCGTCATCCTCGTTGCCCACGGCTTCTGCATGCTCATGGCGCGGTCCTTCCTCAAGGTCGCGCCGGACAAGGCCGATCTTGGCTCCTGGCGTCTGCGCTTCGTTATCGCCGAGGTCATGCTCGGCCTCGCCTGGGTTCTCGCCTTCATCGTCGTCATGCGCACCGAGGTCGCCGAGGCGAGCAATTTTCTGCTCGTCGGCATGCTCATCGTCGTCGCCGTCTCGGCGATGATCGGCTCGACCCTGCCGGCCGCCGTCTTTGCCTCCTCGCTGCCCGTCGCCGGCACGGTGATCGCCTATTTTCTGCTGCTCCACGGCATGCAGGGCGCCGTTCTCGGAGCCATGGCCCTTGGCACGCTCGTCTTCTTCGCCATCATCTCGGCGCGCCTCTACCAGACCAACCTTGCCACCATCGAGGCGCGGGCCGAGAAGGACGCGCTGATCGGCGAGTTGGAGACGGCCAAGACGAATTCCGACGAGGCCCGGCGCAATGCCGAGATGGCCAACATCGCCAAGTCGCAGTTTCTCGCCCAGATGAGCCACGAACTGCGCACGCCGCTGAACGCCATCCTCGGCTTCTCCGAGGTGATGAAGGGGGAGATGTTCGGCCCTCACTCCTCGCCGCAATATGCCGAATATGCCGGCGACATCCATTCCTCGGGCCAGCACCTGCTTTCGCTGATCAACGAGATCCTCGACCTGTCGCGCATCGAGGCGGGCCGCTACGACCTCAACGAGGAGGCCTTGACGCTCGCCTATGTCGTCGAGGACTGCCACCACCTCCTGAAGGTACGCGCCAAGAACAAGGGCGTCGCCATCATTGAGCGCTTCGAGGCGGACATGCCGAAGCTCTGGGCCGACGAGCGGTCGATCCGGCAGATCGTGCTCAATCTGATGTCCAACGCCATCAAATTCACCCCGCTTGGCGGCGAGATCACCCTGAAGGTCGGCTGGACGGCATCGGGCGGGCAATATATCGCGGTGAAGGATACCGGCCCCGGCATTCCCGAGGACGAGATTCCGATCGTCCTGTCGAACTTCGGCCAGGGCTCCAACGCGATCAAGAATGCCGAGCAGGGCACCGGCCTTGGACTGCCCATCGTCCAGGGCCTGGTCTCCATGCATGGCGGCACCTTCACGCTCAAGTCGACCGTGCGAATCGGTACCGAAGTGACCGTGACTTTCCCCGCGGAACGGGTGATGGAGGCGCTGCCGGCCATCGCCAGTCCGCCCGTCGTCGCGCCCATCGAAATTCCCATGGCCGAGGAGCCGATGCCCGCCGCCATGGTGCAGAATGTCGGAGCGCTCCGCCGTGCCCTGTTCGGGCCGCGCCGCTGACGCCCATCCCCCGTCCCGCCGGCTTGACCCTCCCCTGCCTCTGATGTGCAGTTACACGATAAGAAGCCTGCCGCACGAGGACGCCCGCGATGAAGCTCTACGATACCCCGCTCGCACCCAATCCGCGCCGGGTGCGCGTCTTCCTCGCCGAAAAGGGCATCGACATCCCCAAGGTCACCATCGACCTCGGCAAGATGGAACAGAAGTCGGCGAGCTACGCCGCCGTCAATCCACGCCAGCGAACCCCCGCCCTGGAGTTGGACGACGGGTCGATCCTGTGTGAGTCCATTGCCATCTGCCGCTATATCGAGGCGCTCCATCCCGAGCCGAACCTGTTCGGGCGGACGCCGAAGGAGATCGGTGAGATCGAGATGTGGTCGCGCCGTGCCGAACTGAACCTTCTCTCCACCATCGCCTCGGCTTTCCGCCATCTGCACCCCGCCATGGCCGTCATGGAGGTGCCGCAGGTGAAGGAATGGGGTGAGGTCAACAAGGCGCGCATCGTCGATGAACTCGCTTTCCTCGATAGGCAGCTGGCGGGCCGCGACTTCGTCTGCTGCGACCGCTTCACCAATGCCGACATCACCGCGATGATCGGGGTCGATTTCCTCAAGCCGACCCGCGTCGCCGTCCCCGACGAACTGGTCGACCTGAAACGCTGGCATGGGGCGATGGCCGCCCGTCCCAGCGCCAAGGCTTGAGGGCGGACGCCTGACCGCCGGGCGGCGTGTCACCGACGGCAAGGCAGGCGAGGGCGAAGACGGCCTCGAGGCCCTCGGCCGCGCCATATCCGCCTGTCGGATCTGCGTCGACACCCCCCGTGGCGCGCCGCTTCCCCATACCCCGCGGCCTGTCGTGTGGCCGTCGGCCCCCGCGCGCAACCACGGCGCGGGGCACGCCCCCCGCACCCGCGTCCATGCCTCGGGCCGGCCCTTCACCGACCCGTCCGGCGACAGGCTGCGGTCATGGATGGGGCTGGACGAGGCCGTGTTCTACGACCGTGCCCGCCTCGCCATCGTTCCCATGGGCTTCTGCTTCCCCGGCCTCGACGCCAAGGGAGGCGACCTGCCGCCGCGCCGCGAATGCCGCGACGCCTGGCACGATCGGCTGATGGCGGTCATGCCGCAGGTCGACCTCATCCTTGCCATCGGCGCCTCGGCGCAGGCCTATCACCTCGGACGGCTCGGCCTCGGCCATTGGCGCGGCGCGACATTGACCGAGACCGTCGGCGCCTGGCAGGCCGTTCTCGCGGCACGCGAAAGCCCGGCTGTCTTCGTCCTGCCGCACCCCTCCTGGCGCAACTCGGGATGGCTGAAGCGCCATCCCTGGTTCGAGGCCGACCTCATCCCGGCGCTGCGGCAGGCGGTGGCGGCACGGGTTTAGATCCGGTCGCGGGGGAACCGTTCCGACGCGTCGCGCGTCACTTGCGCTCAAGGCGGGCGAAGAGGCTGGACGTGTCCCAGCGGCCGCCGCCCATCGCCTGGACCTCGCCATAGAACTGGTCGACCGCCGCCGTCACGGGCAGCGTCGCCCCGTTGCGGCGGGCTTCCGCCAGACAGATAGACAGGTCCTTGCGCATCCAGTCGACGGCGAAGCCGAAGTCGAACTTGTCCTGGTTCATCGTCTTGTGGCGGTTCTCCATTTGCCAGGACCCGGCAGCACCCTTGGAAATCACGTCGACGAGCTGCTCGATGTCGAGACCGGCCTTGCGCGCGAAATGCAGCCCCTCGGAGAGGCCCTGGACGAGGCCAGCGATGCAGATCTGGTTGACCATCTTGGCGAGCTGGCCGGCCCCGGGGCCGCCGAGCCGGCGGGCGGCGCGGGCAAAGGCCATGATCACGGGTTCGGCGCGGGCATAATCGGATTCCTCTCCGCCGCACATGACCGTGAGAACGCCGTTCTCGGCGCCGGCCTGGCCGCCCGAGACCGGCGCGTCGACGAAGCCGATGCCGAGAGCCTTCGCCTTGGCCTGGAGCTCGCGCGCGACATCGGCGGAAGCGGTGGTGTTGTCGACGAAGACAGAGCCCGGCGCCATGGCCTGGAACGCGCCCTCCGGGCCGATGGTGACGGCGCGCAGGTCTTCGTCGTTGCCGACGCAGGCGAAGACGAAATCCTGACCGGCGGCGGCTTCCTTCGGCGTCCGCGCGGCTCTCCCGCCATGCTGTGCCACCCAGGCATCGGCCTTGGCGCCCGTGCGGTTATAGACCGTCAGATCATGGCCGCCCTTGGCCTTGAGGTGGCCGGCCATGGGATAGCCCATGACGCCGAGACCGAGGAACGCGACTTTCGCCATGATGTTAACTCCGCTGCGATGGCTGGAAGGAAGGGACGTCTACCATCCCCGTGGCGGGCGTGAGGTCAAGTCTCCGGGGTTGCAATCCACCCTGCGAAAGCCCGCTATGTACAAACACTTAGCCATCCGAAATTCAGAGGCCCCCCAATCGGCAAAGCTGGCATGCGTTGGTGAATTGTGGTTTTGTCCGGCGCACGAGTCCGGCGAACGGGCCGATTTTTTTTCACTGCGGGACCTTAGGGAGAACTGCTCATGGAGCGCCGCACATTCATCAAGACCGCGTCGGTCGCCGCCGCCGCATCCGCTGTCGCCGCCCCGGCGATCGCCCAGACGGCTCCGGAAGTCAGATGGCGCCTCGCCTCGTCCTTTCCGAAGTCCCTCGACACCATTTACGGCGCCGCCGAGGTCTTCTCGAAGGCCGTCGCGGAGATGACCGACAACCGGTTCCAGATCCAGGTTTTCGCCGCCGGCGAAATCGTCCCTGGACTGCAGGCCATGCAGGCTGTGCGCGACGGCACGGTCGAGTCCTGCCACACCGCGTCCTATTACTACACCGGCATCGATCCGACCTTCGCGCTCGGGACTGCCGTGCCGTTCGGCCTCAACTCGCGGCAGCAGGATGCCTGGCAGTTCCTGGGCGGCGGCATGGAGCTGATGAACGCCTTCTTTGCCAAGCACAACATCTATGCGATCCCCGCGGGCAATACGGGCTGTCAGATGGGCGGCTGGTTCCGCAAGGAGATCCGCACCGCCGACGATCTGAAGGGGCTGAAGATGCGCATCGGCGGCTTTGCCGGACGTGTCATGCAGAAGCTTGGCGTCGTGCCCCAGCAGGTCGCCGCTGGCGACATCTATCCCTCGCTCGAGAAGGGCACGATCGACGCGGCCGAGTGGGTTGGTCCCTATGACGACCAGAAGCTCGGTTTCAACAAGGTCGCGCCGTTCTACTACTATCCCGGCTGGTGGGAAGGTGGAGCCATGCTCCACAACATGTTCAACATCGCCCGCTACAATGCCCTCCCGGCGTCCTACAAGGCGATCCTGTTCAACGCCTCGCATCAGGCCAACACCTGGATGCAGGCCAAGTACGATGCCCAGAACCCGGCCGCTCTGCGCCAGCTCGTCGCTGCCGGCACCCAGCTACGGCCGTTCTCGCTCGAGGTGCTGGAGGCGTCCTTCCGGGCCTCCAACGAGGTGAATGCCGAGACCTCGGCGCAAAATGCCGATTTCAAGAGGATCCTCGATCACCACAACGCCTTCCGCGGTGAGCAGTATCTGTGGTGGCAGGTCGCCGAGTACACCTACGACACCTTCATGATCCGGGCCCGCGCCCGCGGCTGACCATCGTCCGAGCGGCGAGTTACAGAAAACCCCGGCGGAGCGATCCGCCGGGGTTTTTGCATGGGACCACTGTATGCTTGTTGCCCGAACCTCTACCCAGCAGATCAGGGCCGATAGCCCGGCGGGCGCTTCAGCCAGGGCCGGTTGGTGCGAATCTCGTTGCGGCCGAACTCGAACAGCGCGTTCATGTAGACGGGATCGAAGGGCTTCTCGTAGGGCACCGTGAAACGGCTGGAAATATAGGCGAGATTGAAGTCGACCCGGTCGCGCTGGGTAACGAGGTACATCCGGTAGATGTCACCGATGGCGTTCGAGGTGATCATCGTCGAGATCGACCGCGCGGCAATCTGCAACAGGCCACGCTTGACCTCCTCGTTCAGTTCCTGTGTCCGACCGTTGCGGATGATCCAGGCCACCCGTGGGACGCGGCGCACCACGGCGGGGGCACTCCGCAGCGGCGCATCGCTCGGATAGAGGAACACCTGGGTCGTCGCCCCGCCGTCCACATGCATTTCCTGACGGCGGGTGGCGCCGACCATGACGTCCATCATCACAGGCGGAAACGCGCCCGGGATCGAGGCCGAGGCGAGCAGGATGTCGCGGATCGCCTGGACCTTTCCAGGATGGTTGCTGATGGCGATGGCGCCGATGTTCCAGGCCACCGGCTGGCCAAGGTCGAGATTGGTGGTGCCGATCATCAGCACGCGACCCTTCCGGTATTCGCGGCCGATCTCCTCGACCATCTCCGGCGTGATGTGGGTGGCAATGAGCGCGGCAAGCGGCCGGCTGTCGGCGACGGAATCACCGTTGAGGATGGTGATGATCGGTAGGATCTGGGCGATGTTGTCCCGCTGGATGGTCGTGTAGACCGCCTTGAGCTGCGCGTCGTAGCGGCTTCCGAGGAAGGCGAAAGGCGCCGTCAGAGCACCGGTCGACACGCCCGTGACGAGGCGGAATTGCGGCCGGTCGCCCCTTTCCGTCCAGCCGTAGAGCAAACCCGCTCCGAAGGCGCCGTTCTCGCCGCCGCCTGAAATGGCGAGCAGATGGTCCGTGCCGGTTTCGCCCGACAGGCGCCGCCGCTGTTCGGATGCGGCAAAGCTGGCGGTGAGGGCCGCGGTGTCCCCGCTCAGGGAGAAGCGTGCATCGGGAATGCCGAGGAACGACGCCTCGGACGTCTCGTGCCGGGGAACTGCCGGCAGCCGCGGCTGGGTCGAACACCCCGCGAGGACCAGGGTCATCGCCATCACGGCGAGCTGAAACAGGCGAGGCACTGTCGGTTGCATAGACCACTCCGTGGCCCATCGATAATGGTCCGGTCGCTGAGCGTCTAGGCCCGAAAAGACACGGGCCGCAACGGTGAGTCGCGGCCCGGTCATCATCAGTTGCGCGGCGCCGGTGGCGGCTCCAGCCCGGGCGGCGGTCCGCCGAGGCCGGGTGGCGGGCCACCAAGACCCGGAGGCGGTCCACCCAGGCCCGGTAAGCCGCCCGGCGCATCGAAGCTCGGCAGGCCGCCGCCCAGGCCGGGCAACTCGATCCGGATATCGACCTTCGAGGGATCGACGGTCGAAACCGCGCCCTTGTAGTGCATGACCATGCTGGGGAAGGCGATGACCAGAGCCACCATGATGCATTGGATGACGACGAAGGGCACCGCTCCCCAGTAGATCTGCATGGTGGTAACGGGCTCCATGCGGAGGCCTGTTATCTTGTCGACATAGGCCTCTTTTGGCGCCACGGATCGCAGATAGAACAAGGCGAAGCCGAAGGGCGGGTGCATGAAGCTCGTCTGCATGTTGACCGCGAGGATCACGCCGAACCAGATCAGGTCGATGCCGAGTTTCTCGGCGGCAGGGCCAAGCAGTGGCACGACGATGAAGGCCAGCTCGAAGAAGTCGAGGAAGAAGGCCAGCAGGAAGACCATGATGTTGACGACGATCAGGAAGCCCGCCTGACCGCCCGGCAGGGAGACGAGCAGATGCTCGACCCAGATGTGGCCGTTCACACCGTAGAAGGTCAGCGAGAAGACGCGGGCGCCGACCAGGATGAACAACACGAAAGCGGACAGCTTGGCTGTTGACTCCGTCGCCTGGCGGACGAGGTCAAAGGTCAGTCGCCGCTTGATTATGGCCAGGATCATCGCACCCGCCGCGCCCATGGCGCCGCCTTCGGTCGGCGTCGCGAGGCCGATGAAGATCGTGCCCAGGACCAGGAAGATCAGGCCGAGCGGCGGCACCATGACGAAGGTGACCTGCTCGGCGATGGGCGAGATCATCTTGAAATTGCCGAAGCGCTCGATGAGGCCGACCACGATCGCATAGCCGAAGCCGAAGGCGGCGGCTTCGGCGATCAGTGACCAGACCTGGTAACCACCCTGCTTCAGGAAGAAGTAGGCGACCATGAGGGCCAGGGTGATGGCGACCGTGAGGAGCAGCCGCTGCGCGCCGAAGTAATAATTGCAGACGACGGCGATGAAGGCGACCATCACCGCCACCGACATCGCCAGGATGACGAAGTCTGCGCCGCCCCGGACGCTTGTCTGGTTCATGATGAAGACGGCGACGATGGCCGAGACCAGGACGAGGACACCGAGCTTCCAGCTGCCGCGCTTGCCGTCGTCCTGCATGTAGAGAAGCGCTTCCTTGGGCAGGCCCGGCGCGTTCTTCGGCTGTGTCATGGTGACCAGGAAGACATAGCCCGCATAGAGCGCCGACAGCACGAGACCGGGCACGAAGGCGCCCTCATACATGTCACCGACCGAGCGTCCGAGCTGGTCTGCCATGACGATGAGGACGAGCGAGGGCGGAATGATCTGCGCCAGCGTTCCGGATGCGGCGATGACGCCGGAGGCGAGCCGGCGATCATAGCCGTAGCGCAGCATGATCGGCAGCGAGATAAGGCCCATCGAGATGACGGAGGCAGCTACGACGCCGGTCGTGGCGGCGAGCAGAGCACCGACGAAGATGACCGCATAGGCAAGGCCGCCGCGGATCGAGCCGAAGAGCTGGCCAATCGTGTCGAGCAGGTCTTCCGCCATGCCGGAGCGCTCAAGGATCAGGCCCATGAAGGTGAAGAACGGGATCGCCAGCAGCGTATCGTTGTTCATCGTCCCGTAGATGCGCTCGGGCAGCGCCTGCAGGAAGTTCGGCTGGAACAGGCCCAGTTCGATGCCGATGATGGCGAAGAACAGTCCGTTGGCCGCGAGCGCAAAGGCAACCGGGTAGCCGAGGAGCAGGAAGAAGACGAGCGCCACGAACATGACCGGTGCCATGTTGGCACGCACGAAATCGCCAAAACCGGAGCCTGTCGCTGCATGGGCCGGCTCGGCGAAGAGGGTGAGGGCGAGGAGTGTCAGGGCGGCGGCGGCGAGCGCGCCCGAGAGGGAACGGTGGATGGACACTGATTTTCTCCCGGTACGCGTCACTTCTTGGCCGCGTCGAGCAGGCCTTGTGCCTTGGCGATTTCGAGCAGCCGTGCGGCTTCCGCCTCGGCCATCTCGTGATGTCCGCCGCCATGCACGTCCTCGAGTTCACCGCGCATGATGGCGACGCGCTTGATGAGCTCGCTGATGCCCTGCAACAACAGCAGCACGAAGCCGGCCACGACGAGGAACTTGGCCGGCCAGACGACGAGGCCGCCAGCATTCATCGACTGTTCGTTCTGCAGGTACGATTTCACGAAGAACGGCCAGCTGTCATAGAGCAGCAGGATGCAGAACGGCATCAGGAACAGGGTATGGCCGACGACGTCGATCCAGTTGCGCACCCGCTTCGAGAACAGGCTGTTCACGACGTCGATGCGGATATGTTCGTTGGCGAGCAAAGTCCAGGCCGCGCAGAGCATGAAGACCGCGCCGAACAGATACCATTGCGCCTCCAGCCAAGCGTTCGATGAACTCGAGAACACCTTGCGGATGATGGCGTTGCCGGCGGAAATGATGACAGCCACCAGGATCAGCCAGCTGGCGGCCCTGCCGATATAGGTGTTGACCGAGTCGATGACACGGCTGATCGAAAGCAGTCCCTGCATGCCGGGTAGACTCCCCTGGAAGGCCCTGATCTTGCGGAGCCGCAGGAGAGGGCGCCGGGGCACCCCGCTCTCACGCATGCGAGCGGAAGACCCGCCGCCATGAAGCATCATGAAACATGTCTCACGACAATGGCCGTTCGCTACGTCATCGACGCAGCCCGCATTGTCCCTCGATCGCCCACCATGCCTGTCCCGCTGACCGACCCCGCAATTGTTGTGCGGTGACCGGTACTACGTCGAAATGTCGCACGTCCTCTATGCCACGGCTGTGGCGGGGACAATAGTGGGCGGTGGAAGATTCGGACCGGAATCCCCATCGCGTCGCAATGAAGAGCGTTATCTACCCGCACGTGGCGCCATTGTTGAGAAAACGGGCCAACGCCGCCAGATCATGGGAGGGTCGTCCGCGCCTCCACCTCCGAGCTTCTCATCCTCAGCCTGACCCGCTCGCGATGGAGGGTGTAGAGGCCAGCACCGACGATCAGGGCGATCCCGCCCCAACTGGTCGCATCCGGCCATTCACCGAAGACGGTGATGCCGGAGACGATGGCCCAGACCATGACCGAGTATCGGAACGGCGAGACGAGCGAGACCTCGACCCCACGGAAGGCGAGGATCATCGCGTGGTTGCCGACCACCACCACGGTCGCTGCTGCGAAGAGCAGCCCGACATGGGTCAGGCTCGGGGTGACCCAGGTCTGGAACGGGATCATCGCGGCTCCGAACAGGGCCACCGCGACGCAGGTCGTCAGTGTGATGACGATCGTCGGAATGCGCGGGTCGATGAAGCGGGTGACCATGTCACGGATCGCGCAGAAGACGACGCTGGCCAGCGCCATGGCGGTGGCGGAGCCGGCAACGAAGCCGGCCCCGCCCGGCTTCACCACCAGCAGCATGCCGAGGAAACCGGCGGCGACCGCCGACCAGCGACGCCAACCGACCTTTTCCTTCAGAAGGGGGCCGGACAAGGCCGTGATCAGGAGCGGCGTGATCAGGAAAATGGCGGTGATGTCGGCGATCGGCATCGACGCGATGGCGGTGATGAACAGGAAGGCGACGATCGCCTCAAGACCGGCGCGCGTCGCCACCAGCGGCGATGCCGCCATGCCGATCTGACGGGCGTGGCCGGCCATCACCAGCCAGGTGAAGACCATCACGGTCGCGAAGGCGCCGCGGATGGCGATCATCTGGCCTGACGGCAGGTCCTCCGCGACCAGCTTGACCAGCGTGTCATTGGTCATGAAACAGGCCATGGCGGTGCACATGGCGATGATGCCGCGCCGGTTGGCGCCGCTGGCGACGGCAGGAGCGGTGAGGGGCGTCAAGGAAGGGCTCCCGCCTGGACAAACCGGTCGAGACGGAACAGCGAGAGGTCGTGCCGGCTGCTGCCCCTGATGGTCAGGTCGGCGAGGATCTCGCCGATGACACTGGCGAACTTGAAGCCGTGACCGGAGCAGGGGGAGGCGACGACGACCTGCGGCAGGCCGGGCAGGGTGTCGATGACGAAATGCTCGTCGGGCGTGTTGGTGAAAAGGCAGCAGCGGAGCGCCAGGGTCGGTCCGTCTGCCGCGGGGAAGACGTCGCGCATGACTTCGCGCAGCGCCGCTTCGTCCTCGGCGTTCGGCTCCCGCGACAGGCTGTCGGCATGACCCGTTTCGCGGCGGTGGTTGTAGAGGCCGATCTTGAAGCCCGGAACATGGAAGACCGGGAACTGGTAGCAGGACCCGAAGCGCGTTTCGACGATCGAAACCGGAAAGGCACCGAGCGCGAAGGGGGCGGGATCGCGCGGCTGGAACCAGCCCAGCACCTGACGCTCGGGCACGGCGAGGCGGGCAAGGTCCGGCACATGGTTTGAGATCCAGGCCCCCGTCGACAGGATCAGACGCTCCGCCTCATAGGTCGCCCGCGTCGTGGTGACCCGGACCCCGCCACCGGCCGTCGGTTCCCAGCCCGTCAGTGCCTCGCGTCCGCGGATTTCGGCGCCCGCCGCCATCGCCATCGTGCTCTGGGCGACGATGGCGCGCTCGCTCATGACGAAGCCGGCATCCGCCTGAAAATTGGCGACATGCCCCTCGGCAAGCCGATAGGCCGGAAATCGGCGGCGGGTCTCACGCGCATCCATCAACTCGTGAGGCAGGTCGTGCTCACGGCAGGCTGCCAGCGACCCCGCGACGACGCGGCCCTCGGCCGGACCGGCGTCGAGCCCGCCGGAGATATGGAGCAGTTGTTCGCCGAAGGCCGCCTCTGTCTCGCGCCACAGTTCGTAGGCCCGGCGCAGCAGCGGCACGTAGAGCGGGTGTTCGAAATAGGCGAGGCGGATGATGCGGTTCACGCCATGGGAGGAGCCCATGGCATGGGGAATGTCGAAACGCTCCAGGCCGAGCACCCGGCGTCCCCGCCGCGCCAGCTGATAGGCCGCGGCGGATCCCATCGCGCCGATGCCGGCGACGATCACGTCGTAGTGGGCCACGCTTCAGCGCTCCGGTCGTTTCGTCCCTGCGACCGTGCTAGCGCCAGGCAGGCTGGCGGTCGAGCGTCGCTTCGTCGCATCAGCCCCGCGAAGGCCACCACATTCGACAGCCGGCCGATGGCTGTACTCAACCGGGTCCTGCATGGACGGCGAAATCGGGCTGGCTGCCCCCGCCGTTTCCTCGGCGCAGACACGTTTCGGCCTGACGATAACTGCGCTGCACCCGCTCGTGGATCTGGGCGAAGATCAGGTCGGCCGATGCGACCTTCTCTGCGGCGCGGACATGCTCCTGCCCTTGCGTCATCGGGACCTCATGGCCAGCCGCATCGCCGCGCAGCTGGGCCGCCATGAGCATGACGGTCAGCACGACATCCACGGCAAGGATCGCCGAGATCGCGATGAGCCAGCGTGCGGAACTCGTGAAGGCCCCGCGGCGCGGACGCACCACGGCCGCTGCCGGGACGGGCGCGATACTCGGTCGGGCCGGGTCGGAGGGATCCACCCCGGTGGCGTTCGCCGCCCGGAGTTCGAAGGTCGGCCGATAGCTGCCTGGCGCCATCCGGATGCGCAGCGGATCGCGCGCGCCGGGGCCTGCATAGTAGAGGTCGAGCGCATTGCGCAGCCGCATCGCCGCGACACGCACTGTCGAATCGCGATCCGGGTTGAAATCCGGTGACCGACCGAGGCCTTCGACCGCAATCGTATAGGCCTTGATCGTGCGTTCGTCTCCCGCAAGCGTGCGCTCGACAACATGGGTGAGGATCGTCGCCGACACCGAGCCGGCCGGCACGAAGGTGGATGTTGTGATGCGGCGCAGCGCGTCCCGCACGGTCGCGGGATCTGGCTGCGGCATGGATGCAGAGGTCATCGCAGACGCCTTTGGAAAATGAATCGTCACTGCGCGCGAAGGCGACGAACGACGGTTGATCAGGGATGCCTGTCGGGACCGTCGCAGTTTGATCTGCCAAAGCGAGCCGCCCGTGTGGCGCGGCTTAAGCAAGAAAATTGCGGCTGAAAAGCGGCAAGTTCCGCTGCGTCAATTGCATAGGTGTCAATCGATTCAAGTATTGTCATAATGTTGCAGAGGCGCAGTTGCAGGCGACACGATCTTTCATCCGCCTGTCATGCTCATGTGACGCGACACGGCCGGCTGGCGGGTGCGGCGATCGATCACGAAATCATGACCCTTGGGCTTGCGGGCAATGGCGCGGTCGATGGCCTCGCTGAGGAGATCGTCTGACTCCGACGCCCGCAACGGCGCGCGCAGGTCGGCGGCATCGTCCTGTCCGAGGCACATGTAGAGAGTGCCGGTGCAGGTGATGCGCACGCGGTTGCAGCTCTCGCAGAAATTGTGGGTCATCGGCGTGATGAAACCGACCCGACCGCCGGTTTCGGCCACATCGACATAGCGCGCCGGCCCCCCGGTCCGATGGAGGCTCTCGGTCAGCGTCCAGCGTTCACCGAGCCGCGCCCGCACCAGCGACAGCGGCAGGTACTGGTCGAGGCGCGAGGGCTCGATGTCGCCGAGCGGCATGACCTCGATGAAGGAAATATCCATGCCCTTGCCATGGGCCCAGGCGACCAGCCCTTCGATTTCGGCCTCATTGACGCCGCGCAGCGCCACCGCGTTGATCTTGACGTGAATGCCCGCGCCCAGGGCCGCGTCGATCCCCTTGAGGACCGCGTCGAGGTCGCCCCAGCGGGTGATCTCGCGGAACTTCCCCGCGTCCAGCGTGTCGAGTGAGACATTGATGCGCCGGACGCCGCAGGCGGCGAGGTCGGCGGCATGGCGGGCAAGTTGCGACCCGTTGGTGGTCAGGGTCAGTTCGTCCAGCGCCCCATGGTCGAGGTGGCGTGACAGCGAGCGGAACAGGGTCATCACATCCTTGCGAACCAGTGGCTCACCACCGGTCAGGCGCAACCTGCGGACACCCTTGCCGATGAAGGCGGAGCAGAGACGGTCGAGTTCCTCGAGCGTCAGCAGGTCCTTCTTGGGCAGGAAGGCCATGTTTTCCGACATGCAATAGACACAGCGAAAATCGCAACGATCGGTCACGGAGACACGCAGATAGTCGATCGACCGTCCGTAGGGATCGATCATCGGGAGCGGTCTCGTCACAGCTGGGTCGAACATACGCACCTCCGGGTCGCGTCCCGGGGGATGGCGACCGCCTCTTTTGTCTATTTAGGCGTTGAAGGCCCGGTCGTCACCTCCTGCGACGTTGAAGATGGCGAGAGAACAGTCTACCTCTCCGTTCCGTCCTGCGACACGTCTCAGACAGGAGCTCCGCCATGACGGAGATCAGTACCGTTGAGAGCGCCACCGGCCGGCAGCACGCCTGGCCGACCGAACTCAGGCTGTCCGCCGACCGCCGGCTGCTGACGGTCACTTACGATGACGGGCATATTTTCGCCCTCGACGCCGAATATCTCCGGGTGGAGAGCCCGTCTGCGGAGGTGCAGGGGCATTCGCCGTCTGAGCGCAAATTCGTCGGGGGCAAGAAGGACGTCCAGCTGATCGGCATCGATCGGGTCGGGCATTACGCGGTCCGCCTGACCTTCGACGACATGCATTCCTCCGGCATCTATTCATGGGACTACCTGTATGAGCTCGGACGAGACCACGACGCGACCTGGACCCGCTACCTCGACGGACTCGCCTCCGCCGGCGCCTCCCGCGACCGCCCGGGCCGTTGAGCTCGGGCCCGACGACCGGGTGAAGCTCGACGAACTCTCCGCCGCACTCGAAGGCCTTAGCCTCGATCGGCCGGATCCGCCCTTGAGCGCGGCCACCATCGCCGCCGCCGCGCCGACGGTGCCCTCCGAACCCATTGCCATGCCGTCTCCCCCCGTGGCGGATCCTGTTACCCCCGACCTGCCCACCCTCGCGCCTGCTGCTCCCCCGCCGGTCGCCGTCGCGCCGCTACCTGTTCCGAACCCTGCCCCGGCCCCCGTTCCCGCTCCCTCCCTGCCCACGAGTTCCACCGCCATGATCCCCTGGATCGAGACCAAGCAATTCACCGTCGACCTGTTTCCCAACTGGACCAAGACGGAGGGCGACAAGGAGTGGAGCCTCGGCGCGGTCACTGTCGACGTGCCCGCCATCACCAGCCGTCTCGACCAGCTCATCGCCTCGCTGAACGAGGACCAGTGGGAGATCAAGATGGTCGTGCCGCTGGACAAGAGCCTGACCTATCACGAGCACCAGAAGGTTGTGCGGGCGGGCAGCCGCCGCGAGCCCGAAGCCGTGCTCGGCGCCTTCGGCCTCGGTTGGGCTGCCGGCACCACGGCCTCCCTGCTCGTCGTGTGTCAGCGCACGGAATGGCTGGAAGCAGCCGATTACCGCGCCCGTATCGACGCCCGGAACGCCAAGCTCGCCGGCGTCCAGCGCGAGCGTGACCGCGCGCTGGCGCTCGAACACAACGCCGCCGTCAACGCCAAGATCACAGCGGCCCAGACGGTTCTCGACGACCTCAAGACTCATGGCGTCAAGGTGAAGAAGTCCGGCTTCCTGCGCGGCGAGAAATTCGTTGTCGACGGCGCCGAGTTCACAAACCGGACCGAAGCCGAATCGGCTTTGCGCGCCCGCATGGGCGAGTTGGAGGCCGACCTGGCTGCGCTGCCGCGGCAGTTGAAGTCCATGCCCTGAGGCCTGCCCGCCGGCTGGCTTTCTGCCGGGAGTCGCGTGACGTCCAGGGGTGTCACGCCCTCCGTCCTCCTCTCCCGCGCCGCGGCCTGGGCGGTTGCGCAGAGGTGAAGCCGTGCTAGGGTTCTCGCCAAAAGACGGGGGCCCAAGCCCGCGCATTCATCCCAGGAGGACTTATGACCAAGGCTATCGACAGGCGCACCGTGCTCGGCTTGGCGGCCGGAACGCTCGCCACTCCCTTCATCGGCACTGCGGGCTTCGCCCAGACCTACCCGGCCCGTCCCGTCACCTGCATCGTGCCCTTCGGCGCCGGCGGGTCGACGGATGTCATCGGACGTATCGTCTGCGAGAAGCTCACCCAGAGGTTCGGGCAGAGCTTCGTCATCGAGAACCGCGCTGGCGCGGGCGGCAATGTCGGCGTCGCGGCGATCGCGCGCGCGCAGCCGGACGGTTACACGATCGGCATGACGACCATCTCCACCCACGGCATCAATCCGAACCTCTTCGGCGAGCGTCTGCCGTTCAAGCCGATGGACGATTTCGAGTTCATCGGCCTGTCCTCGTCGCAGCCGAATTTCCTCTGCATCCACCCGTCGATCCCGGCCAACAACCTGGCCGAGCTGATCGCCTATCTGAGGGCCAATCCGGGCAAGGAGAATTTCGGCTCGTCCGGCATCGGCACCTCCATCCACCTGTCCGCCGAGCTCTTCATGCAGCTTACCGGCACGCGCATGACCCACGTTCCGTTCCGTTCCTCGGCCGCGCTGGTCCAGGGGCTGATCACCGGCGAGGTCAAACTGTCCTTCGACAACTTCACCTCGCCCTTCCCCCACTACAAGGCCGGTTCCATCCGCGGCATCGCCGTGACCTCGGCCACCCGGGCCGCCATCGCTCCCGAAATCCCGCCGCTCAACGACACCCTCCCGGGCTTCGACATCACCTCCTGGAACGGTTTCGTCGCCCCCAAGGGCACGCCGAAGGAGATCGTCGAGGCGCTGGAAAAGGCGCAGATGGAGGCGCTGAAGGATGCGGCCGTCGTGAAGCGCTTCGAGGAGATGGGGGCCGCTGCCATTCCCTCCACCGGCGCCGAAATGCGCCAGAAGGCCGTCATCGAGATCGCAAAATTCAAGACGATCATCGAAAAAGGCAACATCAAGCTGCAGAACTGACGGTTCTGCCGCGCGGACCCGCCATCGCGCTCAGGCGCGGTGGCTCTCGCGGCTGTCGTCGGGAGCCTGGTCCCGGTTCTCGGTCATGCCATAATCGCGCATCACCGCCGCGACGCGCAGGCGGTAGCCGGCGAACATGCCGTCCCGTCCCGCCGCCTGCGTCGCCCGATGCATGGCATGGTTGCGCCACGCCTTGACTGCCGCCTCGTCGCGCCAGAACGACAGCGACAGGAGCTTTGCCGGATCGGTCAGGCTCTGGAAGCGCTCGACGGAAATGAAGCCATCGATAGACTCCAGTTCCGGCCGGAGCCTTTTCGCGTGCTCCAGATAGCCGGGGAGGGCTCCCTCGGCCGGGATCACCTCGAAGATCACCGCGATCATCTCACCCGCCCTTCTATGTCTGCCGCCTGTCTGGGGTGTAAGACATATCCCTGTCTCTGTCAGGGGCCACCGGCGCAAGCGGCCGACCGCGACTCGTGGGCTTTGACGCTGGCGGTCGCGGGTGGTCGGATGGCGACGACACCGAGTCGCATCGCGAAAGCCAACCCCATGACCTTCGGCCTGTTCTTCGCCACCCTCGCCGCGGCGATGATCTATGTCCTCACCCCCGGACCCGCCTTCCTGGCGCTCTTCGCCCTGGCGGCCAAGGAGGGACGCCTGTCGGGGACATGGTTCGTCGCCGGCCACCTGGTCGGAGACGTGCTCTGGGGCACGCTCGCCCTTGCCGCGATCGTCGGCGTGAACCAGTTGGGTCCGCTGCTGTTCGAGATCCTCGGCCTCGCCTGCGGCGCCTATCTCGTCTTTCTCGGCGTCAAGGCGCTGATGGCAAGGGAGGCGGCCGGCACGGCTGTCGTCGGCAGCCGCCACCCCCTGCTCGCCGGTCTCGTCTTCGGCGTCACCAATCCCAAGGCCTATCCCGTCTCCGTCGCCATGTTCACGGTGCTGGTGGGCCATTATTCCGGGCTGCTGACCTGGGACCTCGCGCCGCAGGTCATGCTTGTCGCCTTCCTCGGCTTCATCCTCGCCGATGTGATCCTTGTTGCCGTCGCCGGCCTGCCGGCGGTTCGGCGCTTCTTCATGACCCACGGCCTGATCGTCACGCGCCTCGTCGGCCTCACCTTCGTCCTGTTCGGTGCGAAATCAGTGGCCGATGCCGTGCAGAGCTATCGCCAGCGCGCCTGATCGGCTAATCCGCCCGGCATGACCGCAGCGCCCGGCGACAAGCCCTTCTCCTTCCTTCCCGATGATCCCGCGCGCGCGGCGCTGGGGCTAATCCTCGCCTTCACGCTGCTGCGCGTCTCCTTCGCCGCGCTGCTCGGCTTCGGCGTCGACGAGAGCTACACGCTCGGACAGGCCCGGCGCCTCGCGCTCTCCTATTTCGACCATCCGCCGCTGCATCTCTGGCTGGCGAACCTGTCGATGGTGCTGTTCGGGACGACATGGGCGGTGCGGCTTCCCTTCATCCTGATGTTTTCCGGCGCGTCTTGGCTGCTCTTTGGTCTGACGCGGCGCCTGTTCGGCGGCTGGGAAGGGGTGTGGGCCGTACTCGCTCTCAACGCGTCGCTGTTCTTCCTCGCTTCCCCCGGCACCTGGATCGTCCCGGACGGGCCACTGCTGTTCTGTCTCGCCGGCGGCGTGCTGGCGCTGGCACGGCTGTTCTTTCCCGCACCGGGCGAGACGCCATCAGCCTGGACGGGTTGGCTCCTCGCAGGTCTCTGTTTCGGCCTCGCCGGCCTGTCCAAATATTCCGCACTCTTCGTCGTCGCCGGGCTCGCACTCTTCCTGCTCGCCAGCGAGCACCGCCGCTGGCTCGTCCACCCCGCCCCCTATCTGGGTGCCGTCATCGCGGCCCTCGTCGTCTCGCCGGTCATCCTGTGGAACCTCGCCAATGACTGGGCTTCCCTGCGCTTCCAGGCGGGCAGGGGGGGCGGGCGGGGGCTGACCCTCGCCGCCTTCGCCCAGATGCTGGCCGGCCAGTTCGTCTGGCTGGCGCCCTGGATCGCGGTGCCGCTAGCCATCATCGCCGCGCAGAACCTGCGCCTCCTGAAGGACCCGCGCCGCCTGTTTCTCATGGCCCTGGCGGCGCCGACCATCCTCTATTTCACGCTGCAGTCGCTGTGGTCCGGCTGGGCCCTGCCGCACTGGCCGATGCCGGGCTGGTTCTTCGTCTTCCCGTTGCTCGGGGCCTGGATGGTCGCCAATCCCCTCGCCAGTCCCTCGCCCAGGGCATGGGCGGGATGGAGCGCGGGTCTCGCCGTGGTCATCGTGCTCATCGTCGGCGGGCTCGGCGCCACGGGCCTTCTGACCCGCCTCGGTGTTCCGGTCAGGGCCGATCCGACCATCGACGCCTTCGACTGGACGGCGCTGCGGCCCATCCTCGCCGCAAAGGGCGTGGCGCGCGGTGCCGGGCCGGTCGTGGTCGGCCTCACCTGGAACGAAGGCGGCAAGGTCGACCTGGCGGTGGGAGACCGTGCCGACGTCATGGTCATCGGGCCCGATCCGCGTGGTTTCGCCTTCCGGCAGGAGCCCCGCGCCTATCAGGGCGCGGATATCCTCATCATCGCGCTGGCGGGCACATGGGCCCGCCAGCAGGCCACGCTGCAGGGCCAGTTCGCGGTGATCGGGGAACCCGAGCGCCTGTCCATCGGCCGCGGCGGGCGCTCCGAACTCGACCTCGTCATCGTGCCGGCGCGTGGCCTGAAATCGCTGTCACCGGTCAGCGTTGCGGCGCGCTGAGGGCGCCTCGACATGATCAGGGCGGCGCCGCAAGGCTCCGCCCTGTTCCAGCTTCGAAAATGGCCGTCCTTACTGGATGCCGCCGAGCATCATCAGCTTGATCTCGATGAACTCGTCGAGCCCGTAATGCGAGCCCTCGCGGCCGAGGCCTGATTCCTTGACGCCGCCGAAGGGTGCCACGTCGGTGCCGACGAGACCGGTATTGATGCCGACCATGCCGTATTCCAGCGCCTCGGCGACGCGGAAGATGCGACCGATGTCCCGGCCGTAGAAATAGCTCGCCAGGCCGAACTGCGTGGCATTGGCCAGCGCCACCGCCTCGTCCTCGGTCTTGAACTTGTAGATCGGGGCGAGCGGCCCGAAAGTCTCCTCGTTGGTCACGAGCATGTCGGTGGTGACGCCGGAAATCACCGTCGGCTCGAAGAAGGTATGGCCGAGGGCGGACCTTTTGCCGCCGGTCTCGACCTTGCCGCCCTTGGCGATCGCGTCCTTGACGTGGGCCTCGACCTTGTCGACGGCAGCGGGCTTGATCAGCGGGCCCTGGTCGATGCCGGCTTCCAGGCCGTTGCCGACCTTGAGCGCCCTCACCCTGGCGGTGAACTTGGCAACGAACTCGTCATGCACCGATTCCTGCACGAAGATGCGGTTGGCGCAGACGCAGGTCTGCCCCATGTTCCGGTACTTGGACACCATCGCGCCCTCGACGGCCGCATCCACGTCCGCATCGTCGAAGACGATGAAGGGCGCATTGCCGCCGAGTTCGAGGCCGACGCGCTTCACGGTGGAGGCGGCCTGCGCCATGAGCAGCTTGCCGACCGGCGTCGATCCGGTGAAGCCGATGAAGCGCACGGTCGGATGCTCACACCAGACCTTGCCGATGGGCGCCGCATCGCCGGTGATGATGTTGATGACGCCAGCCGGAATGCCGGCGCGATGGGCGAGTTCGGCCAGCGCCAGCGCGGTGAGCGGCGTTTCCGGGGCGGGCTTCACCACCATGGTGCAACCCACCGCGATGGCCGGCGAGCACTTGCGGGTGATCATCGCCGCCGGGAAGTTCCACGGCGTGATGGCGGCACAGACCCCGATGGCCTGCTTGTGCACCAGGATGCGGTGGTCGGGCCGGTGCTGCGGAATGATGTCGCCATAGACCCGCCGCGCCTCCTCGGCGAAGAACTCGACGAAGGAGGCGGCATAGGCCACCTCGCCCTTGGCCTCGGCCAGCGGCTTGCCCTGCTCGGCGGTCATGATCAGGCCGAGATCGTCCGTGTTGGCGATCATCAGGTCGAACCATTTCCGCAGGATGTTCGAGCGCTCCTTGGCGGTCTTCTTCGACCACAGCTTGAAAGCCTTGCCGGCGTGAGCGACTGCCTCGGCGGCTTCCGTCGCGCCGAAGCGCGGCACGTGGCCGATGGTCTGGCCGGTGGCCGGATTGACGACGGGATCGATGGGGGTACCGACCCATTCGCCGTTGACGTAGCACTGCGACTTCAGGAGCGTCGGGTCCTTCAGCGGCAGGGGCGTGGTCTTCAGGGGCGCGTTCATCGGAGCCTCCGGGGCTTGTTAAGGGACGTGAAGGCGTTCTAGCACCCGCCCGCAGGCGGCGCATCCCGCCGGCCGGCACGGCAGCCAAACGTCAGGTGACAATCCCGCCCATATTCGGCATGACCTGCCGGATCTGCAGGGAGAACACAGGCATGTCGGCCGCCACCATCGTCTTCGATCTCGACGGCACGCTCGTCGACACCCATCCGGACCTGATCGGTACACTCTCCTGGCTGCTCGAGGAGGAGGGGCTCGACGCCATCGATCTCGAGGCGGCGAAGAAGCTGATCGGGCACGGCATGAAGCCGATGGTCGAGAAGGCGCTGAAGCTGAAGGGCAGGGGCGGCACCCAGGACGAGATCGAGGCGGTCTATGCCCGTTATATCGCCGTCTATGAAACCCGCCTGACCCGAGAGAGCCGCCCCTTTCCCGGTATGCTCGAGGCGCTCGACCGGCTGGCCGACTCGGGGATGATCCTTGCCGTCTGCACCAACAAGATCGAACGGCTTGCCAAGAAACTCCTCGACGAACTGGACATGACGCGCCGCTTCGCCTTCATCGCCGGGGCCGACACCTATGCGCTGCGCAAGCCCGATCCCCGACACATCCTTCTGACGGTCCGCGATGCCGGCGGTAATCCTGCCCGCGCGGTGATGGTGGGCGATTCCGACACCGATATTCGCGCTGCCCAGGGCGCCGGTGTGCCGGTCGTGGCCTATTCCGGCGGTTATACGGCCATACCGCTTGAGAGCCTCGACCCCGACGTCATCATCGACCATTACGACAGCCTGCCCGAGACCGTCGCGCGCCTGCTGACTTCGCCGAAAGTCTAATTCGGGGCCGCGTCCCGCCCAACGATACGTTTAAGCGACCGTTTACCCTCTTGCGCGACAATTCCCGCAATAATCTCGTCAATTGACGGGGAGCCAGAGGGAACGCCGATGGACTTTGGCCGCATGCGTAAGGTGCGCAACCCGGCGGTTGGGGCGTCGCCGCATATGCCCGCAGCCGAGCCGGATGGGTCTACTCAAGAAATCGCGCGACTGAAGGCCGAGATCGTCCAGATCCGTGACACGATCGGGCTCGTGGAGTCCGACCTCATGAAGGTGATCGCGGATGTCTCGGATTCCGCCGACCATGTCCATGACGGCACGGCTGCCGCGAGCCGTGCCCTCGCGGCGATCCGCGATCGTTCGCGCGCGCTCGACCAGCTCGCCGCCGGTGCTTCGCAGAATTCGAGCCAGCTCGCCGCCGCCACCGAGGAATTCGGGCAGAGTGCCGCGGCGATCGGCGACCGCGTACGCCAGGCGACGCGTTTCACCCAGGATGCCATCGAGGCGGCGGGTCTCGCCTCGGTGAGCGTCGACGGCCTGAGAGCCTCGTCGGGCGAGATCGATCAGGTGGTCGGCCTGATCGCCAAGATCGCCCGCCAGACCAACCTCCTCGCCCTCAACGCGACGATCGAGGCGGCCCGCGCCGGCGAGGCCGGCAGGGGCTTCGCCGTGGTCGCCACCGAGGTCAAGAGCCTCAGCCTCGAGACGCAGCGCGCGATCGACGAGATCTCGCGGCGCATCGCGAAACTTCAGGCGGATTCGCAGGCCTCCATCGCTGCCGTCCAGCAGATCGCCGGTGCCGTCGATGCGATCCGTCCGGTTTTCGCCTCCGTTGCCGAGGCGGTGGAACAGCAGGTCGCCACCATCGGCGAACTCTCGCGCTCGGCCGGCAACAGCGCCGCCTTCATCGCCGATGTCGCGTCCGGCGCCGGTGCGATCGATCAGGCGGCTGTCCAGGCCGAAACCACCTCGGACGAAGCCGACGAGGCCGGTCGTCAGGCCAAGCTGCTGACCGAGAAGTTGCGCTCGCGTTTCACCATCTTCCTGCGCCAGTCGGAAGTCGGCGACCGCCGCCGTCATGACCGCCTTCCCGTTGAACGCGCCGTCCGTATCGATGGCCCCGCCGGCTCCATCCGCACGAAGACCATGGACCTCTCCGAAGGTGGGATGCTGCTGGCGGCTGGCGAGGTCGACCGACTGCCAGTCGGCGCCATGGCGTCAGCCGCTGTGAACGACCTCTCCACGTTCCGCATCAGGGTGGTCGCCCGGTCGGCGCTCGGGACCCATTGCGAATTCATCACGCCGGACGAAGCCGGGCGTGCTGCCCTAGTGAAGACGATCGCTGCGCTTCGTGAGGCCGATGCCCTGCGCATCGATCACGTGGTCAAGGCGGCCGCCGAGATCAGCCGTGCCGTGGAACAGGCCATCGAGGCCGGAAGGCTGTCGCGCGACGACGCGTTCGACAACAATTATGTGCGCATTCCCGGCACCGATCCGGTCCAGTTCTCGACCCGCTACCTCAAGGTCTTCGAGGAGATACTGCCGCCTATCCAGGAACGCTGGCTCGCCGTCGACAAGCAGATGACCTTTTGCGCTGCGGTGGACCGCAATGCCTATCTGCCGGTCCACAACCGCATCTATGCCCATCCGCAGAAGCCGGGCGATCCGGTCTGGAACGCCGCCAACTGCCGCAACAAGCGAATCTTCGACGACCGCGCCGGCCTTTCGGCCGCCCGCTCTTCGCGGCCTTACCTCGTCCAGTCCTATGTCCGCGACATGGGCAACGGCGTCACGGTCAACATGAAGGAGATCGACGCGCCGATCCGCATCTTTGGCCGCCACTGGGGCGGTCTGCGGATGGCCTATCGGCTCTGACGGCTCAGGCGCCCTCGGCCCGCAGCGCGGCTGTGGGAGGGGACGCTGGGGCCGCCGCACGTGCCGCACCCGTCGGCGTCGTCCATGGCGCCGCCTTGAACAGACGGGCAAGCCATGCTGCCGCAACGATGCCGGCGAGGCCGGTGAGATTGACCAGGGCCGCCGGTCCGGGCCCGTCGCCGACGATGTCGAGCGCGATGCCGCCGATCCAGGCGAGCACCGTACAGGCGAGGAAGGCCGGCAGCGACTGGGTGCCGACGAGGGTCAGGACCGCCGCCGCGCGTGTCTCGAGCAGCCAGCGCGCCCCTTCCAGCAGCGACAGGGCAAGATAGGCCAGCGCCAGGAAGTGGATGATGCGGACCGGGTGGATGTTGGTCCAGGTATTGGCCGGCAGAACCAGCAACTGCAGGTCGATGAAGACGGGGAAGGCGTCCGTGATCATCCAGAAGTTGAACGGCACCGAGACGGCGACGATGGCCGCAGCAAGTCCGACCAGCGGTGATCGCGTCAGGGCTGGTGGCTTCCACCAGCCGAGACCGATGGCGAAGCCCGCGAAGAACAGCAACTGCCAGGCGAAGGGGTTGAAGAACCAGGTCCCGGCATTGTCGGAGCGGCCTGGCATGGCCAGACCGAAGGCCTGTGCGGCGATGTAGAGCGCCGCGGAGAGGGCGAAGGGGGCGACGGGGTGCAGCCGGTGCGCCGCCATCATCACCGGCACCAAGGCCAGCACGACGATGTAGAGCGGCAGGATGTCCAGCAGCATCGGTACATAGGTCAGCGTGACGAGACCGCCGAGCGCCTGGGCCGGCGCCGCGAAGACATAGGCGAGGGCGCGCATGGCATGGCTGTCGGCCGGAGCGAGAAGAACGGTCGTGCCGGCCAGCGCGACGAACAGTGCCAGATGGGCCCAGTAGAGCTGCCAGATGCGCTGCACGATCTTCAGCGTCGCCGGGATGAAGCCGGCGGATGCATAGCTCCGCCCGAAGGCCATGGCGCTCGCGAATCCGGAGCCGAAGACGAAGAGTTCCGTTGCCGAGGAAAAGCCGAACCGCGCCGGGATCCAGGCGAGCCAGGGGTTCTGTGGCATGTGGGCGATGAAGATGATCAGCATGCACAGGCCGCGGAAGACATCGAGGCGCACATCGCGCGGGCGCTTGAGCGGTGCGGTCATGTCGGGCTCGCCTGTCGGTTGCTGCAAGGCCGAATACGCGGTGACCGACAGCGGCGTTACACGAGGGACCGCAAGCGGCGACATGGCCGCTTCACGGTTTGGTGAGACCACCGAAAGGTAACGCCGCGGCGCGCTCGGCGAATGGTCAGGCAGGGGGCGAGGTCGCCTCGCACCACGACATGAGGGGGCCCGCCATGATCGCCGACACTGCTCGATCCGCCATGAACCAACAGTTTCGTATTGCCGGCGTTGTCATGCCGGGCCTGCGCGAGATGATTGCCCTGATGGTCGGAGGTTTAGCCGGACTCGGCCTGTGGGAGATCTGGGCCAACGTGCCGACCGCCATCGTCGCCGGCGGGCCGCTGGAGCCGCCGGCCCTGATCAAGGCGCTGTTCGCCGCCCGCCTCGGCTTCGAGCCTTCCGACGTCGCCGCAAAGGCGCTCCACTACGTCACCGGCATCGTCGGCTACCCGCTCGGCTACTTTTTTCTGACCCGCAACGGCGTCTCGCTCGGGCGGCGCTGGAACGGCTGGGTCTGGGGCACCTTCACCACCTTCATCGCGCTCGGCATCTTCGCACCGCTGGCCGGTCTGCCCTTCCTGCTTCTCGCCTGGGGCGGCCAGCTCACCGTCATGAGCACGATCGGCCACGCGCTCTATGGCGCCTTGGCGGCCTATGTGACGGAGATGATGCTCGATCGCGACCGCGCCTGAGCCTTCGCGACATTTGCTGCGACACGGACAAGGAAACGGCAACCTTGATCGCGCTCAGGGCTTGCCCGTTAACCATTCCTGTACGAGAAAGTCGCCATCGTGCCGCTCAAGAGCACGTTCGAGGATGCGCGCATGACCACCATCAAGCTGCAGATCCCGCCGGACCTCCTGGCCGCGGTGGACCGTTTCATCGAGGAGGAGGTGCCCGAGGTGAGCCGTCCCGACGCGCTGCTCGCCGCCCTGCGCGCCTGGGCCGTCGGTAACGGGCTCATGCTCTCCTGGCGCGGCCCGCAGGACCCGCCCGCCACCTGGCCCCAGGCCGCCAACGACGGGTGAGGGGGGCTCACGCCCGGCCCCCGCACACTGGCATGACGCCCGGCCCCAGCGCCGGGCTCTTCATTCCTGCCGCTCGCGGTCAACGGTACCAGAGCGTCGGCAGCGCCGTGGTGAACCACGGGAAGACCGAGATCAGCACCAGCACGATCAGCAGCGGCACGAGGAAGGGCGTCACACCCGACACGGTGCGTTCGAAGGAAATATTGGCCACTTTCGACAGCACGAACAGCACCATCCCGACGGGGGGCGTGAGCAGGCCGATCATCAGGTTCAGCACCATGACGACGCCGAACTGCACGGGATCGATGCCGACCTTCAGGATGATGGGCATCAAGATCGGTACGAGGATGGAGATTGCCGCGATCGTCTCCATGAAGCAGCCCACCACCAGCAGGAACAGGTTGATGAGCAGCATGATCAGCAGCGGGTTGTCGGTGATCGACAGGAGCCCCGTCGCGATCGCTTCGGTGACGCGTGTGGTGGTCAGCACCCAGCCAAATAGCGAGGCTGCCGCGACGATGATGAGCACGCTGGCTGTGGTCTCGATGGTCTCCAGCGTGATGCGGTAGAACTGCTTGAGCGACAGCGACCGGTAGAGCAGCGCCCCGAGCAGCAGCGCCCAGGCACAGGCCGCGATCGCCGCCTCGGTCGGCGTGAATATGCCCAGCGACATGCCGCCGATGATCAGCGTCGGTGTGAACAGCGCCGGGATCGCGCGGACGAAGGTTTGCCCCAGCGCCTTCATCCGGAACACCTGGTCGCGGCCGATCCCGTGCCGGCGCGCATACCAGGTGACGTAGAACATCAGGATCACCGCCATCAGCACGCCGGGAATGAGCCCGCCGGCGAAGAGCTGGCCGATGGAGACATTGCCGACGACGCCGAAGATCACCATGGGCAGCGAGGGCGGGATAATCGGCCCGATGGTCGAGGAGGCCGCGGTGATGCCGACGGCGAACTCGTCCTTGTAGCCGTGGTCGCGCATTGCCTTGATCTCGATCGTGCCGAGGCCACCGGCATCCGCCACGGCCGTGCCCGACATGCCCGCGAAGATCACCGAGCCCACCACATTGACGTGGCCGAGGCCGCCCCTCATCCAGCCGACCGCCGAAACGGCGAAATCATAGATGCGGTTGGTGATGCCGGCGGTGTTCATCAGGTTGCCGGCAAGGATGAAGAACGGCACCGCCAGCAGCGGAAAGGAATCGACACCCCCGGCCATGCGGTGGAGCACCACGAAGTCCGGGATCATGGTCTCGAACTTGATGTAGGCGAGCGATCCCGCCGCAAGCGCCACGAAGATCGGCGTACCGAGGAGCAGAAGGATGACGAAGGTGCCAAAAAGCCAGAACATGCTGCGCCCTCAATCGATGATGAGGCCCTGGCGGGCCGGGTCCGGGCGCCACCCGCGGCGGGCATTGGCGATGAACATCTGGCCGGCGCGCCAGAGCATGAGCAGGCAGCCGACAAGGATGCCGCCGTAGACGATGCTCATCGACAGGTCGAAGACCGTCATGCGCTGGATCTCCATGCGCTCGGTCACCTGCCAGGCGAACCAGACGAGCAGGGCGACGAAGCCCAGCACGACCACGTCGATCAGGAAGTTGAGCAGGCGGACGACCGGTCCGGGAAGGAACTGGTGCAGCACCTCCACCGCGATGTGGTTGCGCCGGCGCATGGCGACCGCCGATCCGACAAAGGTCACCCACATCAGCAGGTAGCGCGCGATCTCCTCTGTCCATGAGAAGGACGAGTTGAGAATGTAGCGGGAGAAGAACTGCAGGAAGACGACGAAGGCCATCAGCCAGAACAGGGCGAAGGCGATCCAGTCCTCGGGATAGTGCTCGATCCGCACGTCCGGGTCTTCGACGACGATCAGATGCTCCGCGCCGGGCGCGGTCGGGGGCGGCGATGACATGGGAACCTTGTCGGACAGGCAGTGTGGGGCGCTGCAGGAGACGGTGGCGCCGGCAAAGGCACCACCGTCTCGATGTCGGGTGGAGAAGGCGCCGCCGCCTCAGCTGGAGGAGGCAAGCCCCTGGAGCGCGTCGTATTCGGCCTTTGACCAGCCGGCACCCGAGGCCGCATCGTTGTGCAGCGGCACCGCCACGGCCCGGAACGCCGCGCGGTCAGGCGCGATGACGGTCTTGCCGAGCTTGCGGAATTCCTCGGCGAGCTTCTGCTCGCTCTCGCGGATATGGTCAGATGCGCGGGAGGCGGCCTCCATCAGCACGTCGGAGAAGATCTTCTTCTCGGCGTCGTTCAGCCGGGCCCAGACGTGGCTGCCGACGATCGACAGCAGCGATTCCGTGATGTGGCCGGTGAGCATGATGTGACTCTGCACCTCGAAGAACTTCTTCGCCATGATCGTGGGAAGCGGGTTCTCCTGGCCGTCGACGGTGCCCTGCTGCAGCGCCAGATAGACCTCGGCGAAGGCGATCGGCGTCGCGTTGGCGCCGACCGACTTGGTGAACATCAGGAAGAGCGGCGCCGGCGGCACGCGCAGCTTCATGCCGCGCATATCCTCGGGCTTGTTGATCGCACGGTTGGCGGTCACATGGCGCTCGCCGTAATAGGTGAGGGCGGTCACCTTGTGGCGCGTGCGGCCCTCGTAGCCCGAGGCGATCTGCCGGAACAGCGGCGAGTCGCGATAGGCCTTCCAGTGGTTGAAGTCGCGCAGCACATAGGGCGCGTTGGTGATGGCGATCGGCCTGTGGATCGAGCCGGCGAAGGCGACGCCGGTATAGATGATGTCGACCGTGCCGAGACCGAGCGCCTCGTTGATCTGGTTCTCGTTGCCGAGTTGCGAGGCAGCGAAAACATCGATCTGGTACTTGCCGTTGGTGCGCTTGGCGATTTCCGCCGCGGCCCAAAGGGCATCGGTGTGATAGGCCTCGCCCGTCTCGTAGACATGGGCCCATTTCAGCTTCGTCTGCTGGGCGCGCAGCGGCGTGGCGCCGAAGGGGCCGATGGCGGTCGTTGCAAGTCCCGCGCCCGCGATCAGGGCGTTGCGGCGTGTGATGGTCATGGGGTGTCCTCCCTACCCGTGATGATGGTGTGATGGGCGGTTGATCCGCCGCTTGTTGCCGCAGGGTCCTTCGGGACCTGGCGGTGAATGGGCTTCAGGCGCGCTTCAGGTCGGGCCGCCCGCTATCCTCCACGAAAAAATCGGGGTTGAAGTGCTTAAGATCCTCGGTCCCGAGCTTGAGGCCGTCGATGTGCCGGCCGAGCGCCTCAGCCGCGGCATCCGGCCGGCGCTGCTCAAGGGCCTTCAGAATCGCCTCATGCTCGGCCACTACACGCGCCATCCGCCCCGCAAGCGGCAAGGTCAGGCGGCGAAACCGGTCCACCTGCAGCTTGACGTGCCGGACAAGCGCCCAGACGCCGGGATGGCCGCCGGCCGCCGCGATCGCTTCGTGGAAGGCCTCGTCGGCCCGGTGGAAGGCTTCCGTGTCTCCCGACTCGGCCGCCTCCGCCATCCGCGCCAGAATGGCGCCGAGTTCGATGATCTGGCTTTTCGTAGCGCGCTCCACAGCGGCGCGCACCGCATGCTGCTCCAGAACGCGCCGGATGGTAATGGCTTCGGGCAGGTCGGCCAGCGGGATTCGCGAGACATAGGTGCCGGACTTCGAGACGATGTCCACCAGACCCTCGTCCGAGAGGCGGAGCAGGGCCTCGCGGACCGGCGTGCGGCTGACGCCGTGCTGGGCGGCGATGTCCTTCTCGTTGAGCTGAGAACCCGGAGCGAGGCGGAGCGACAGGATATCGTCGCGCAACAGGCCATGGACCGCCGTCGCCGCCGTCCGGCCGCGTGACGCCCTGTCCCGTACTCCGCCGATCACTGTCAGCATATCCGCTCCTGATATGACAGGTACACCTGATATATCAGGTTGGCAACGGGTTCCAGGAGAGCATGCGGGTGGAGCCGGGGATCGGGTGTCGAAACGCCATAGGACGCGCGCCACCGTCCGGGATCACGGGCGGCGGCGACCGCCATTCCGGCGTGACCCGGAGCAAGATCCCAATGCTGGTGACAGGCAGGTTCCGGCCCGGACAGGCGGCGCCACGCATCGCCATCGGTTCGTCTGGTCGGTTGTAGGGAATGGTGGGCGCGACAGGGATTGAACCTGTGACCCCTCCCGTGTGAAGGGAGTGCTCTCCCGCTGAGCTACGCGCCCGCGCCACCGAGTGGCGAAGAGCCGCGTTCCTAGCGGCTCCCCCCGACCGGTGTCAAGAATCGAGATGGCGGAAAGGGTGGCGGTTGGACGGAAGCCGTCGCCGCGAGCGCGACCGGTTCCGCGGCCGCCGTCACGCTGCCGCCGTGATCGCCGCGTCCACCGCCTCGCCAAGCCGCTCGACGATGACGTCGATGTCGGCTGCAGTGGCGATGAAGGGCGGTGCGAGAAGAACGTGGTCGCCGCGCGTGCCGTCTGCGGTGCCTCCCGTGGGATAGACCATGAGCCCCCGCCCCATGGCCTCCGCCTTGATGCGGGCATGGAGCTTGAAAGTCGGGTCGAAGGTCTCCTTGGTGCCGCGGTCGGCGACGATCTCGATGGCCTGGAACAGGCCGCGGCCGCGGATGTCGCCGACATGGTGGTGGTTGCCGAAGCGCTCGGTCAGACGGCGCGTCAGATGCGCGCCCTGGGCCTGCACATTGGCCAGGAGCCCGTCGCGCTTGATGACCTTCTGCACCGCGAGGCCGGCGGCGCAGGCCAGCGCATGGCCGAGATAGGTATGGCCGTGCTGGAACAGTTTCGAGCCGCGGTCGAAGGCCTGAAACACACTGTCTGCCACCAGTACGGCCCCAATGGGGGCGAAGCCGCCGCCGAGCCCCTTGGCGATGGTCATGAGATCCGGCGAGACGCCTTCCTGCTCGCAGGCGTGCAGCGTGCCGGTGCGGCCCATGCCGCACATGACCTCGTCAAGGATCAGAAGAATGCCGTGGCGGTCGCAAATCTCCCGAACCGCACGAAAATAGCCGGGTGGGGCGGTAATGGCGCCGCAGGTCGCCCCGCCCACGGTCTCGGCGACGAAGGCGATGACGCTGTCAGGCCCGAGCCGGTCAATCTCACCCGCCAGTTCGGCGGCGAGGCGCGCGCCATAGGCCTCTGGCGTCTCGCCGGGCTCGCGGCCGCGATAGTCATAGGCCGGCGCGACATGGTGGGCTTCGATCAGCAGTGGTGCATACTGCACCCGCCGCGCCGCATTGTGGCCGATGGCGAGGGCCCCCAGCGTGTTGCCGTGATAGCTCTGCCGCCGGCCGATGAAATGCCGGCGCTGCGGCTGGCCGATCTCGACGAAATATTGCCGCGCCATCTTCAGCGCCGTCTCGATCGCCTCCGATCCGCCGGAGAGGAAATAGACATGGCCCATGCCGTCCGGCGCATCGGCAACGAGGGTTTCAGCCAGTTCCTCGGCCACCGCGGTCGTGAAAAAGCTCGTATGGGCGTAGGCGAGGCTATCAAGCTGGGCATGCATGGCGGCCAGCACGTCCGGATGCGAATGGCCGAGGCAGGAGACCGCCGCCCCGCCCGAGGCGTCGAGATAGGCGCGGCCCGCGGCATCGCGGATGACGAGGCCCGCGCCCGACACGGCCACGGGGTAGTCGTGGGCGAGGCTGCGGTGGAAGATCGACGTCATTGGCGGGTCCTCTCGGAACCAGGGCGGCAAGGAGCCATTTGGACGCAGGGCTCGCCGTTCGGCAATGGCGCGCCAGGGAGGCTGGACTGCATCGGCGCGTGTTCTGGCGAAGACCACGAAATTGAAATAGTTTTGCGGCTACATCGCACCGGCGCATGAGATGCCGGAACAGTCCGAAGGGGGACACGTGCAGGTTCGTCGGGTGCCCAGGCGGGCGGTGTGGCTGGCTTTGGCGGGGGTGGCATTGGCCATTGCCGCCGAGATGGCACGGCCGTCGCAGGCCCTGGCGCAGGCCTCGGCGGCTTGCGGACAGATTCGCGCCCGGATCGCCCAGCTCGACCGGGCGCCTTCCGGCGGAGCGGTCAATCGCCGTTTCGCTGCTGCGGCCCGCAGTCAGCGCGCGGAGATCGCCAATGTCACCCGCGCCTATCAGGCCGCCGGCTGCGGTGGTTTCTTCCAGGGCGCCCAGTGCGCTGCCCTCGACGCCCGCCGCCGCCAGATGCAGGCCAATCTCGCCCAACTCGAAGCCCAGGCGGGCGGCGGAGGGGTGGAGACCGCCCAGCGGGCCCAGCAGCGGGCGCAGCTCATCGCCGCCTTCGACGCCAATGGCTGCCGCGGCGGCGGCGTGACGCGCGAGGCAGCAGCCCCGCCGCGTCCCGGCTTCTTCGGTTTCGGCGCGACGCCGGACCGGGATTTCCATCGCGAGTACCGCACGCCGGATTCGCGTCCCCAGACCGCCTATCGCGAAGGCGCGGAGCCGCCGCGTCCCGGCTTCGGCAATTTCATCGAGCACCTGTTCAGTGCCCGGCGCGACCCCCGCTTCGACGATGTCGCGCCCGTGCCCGAAGAGCAGTTGCGTCCCGGCGACGGCGATGCCCGCCCGCGCAATGTCGGCCACCGCGCCGTCTGCGTCCGACTCTGCGACGGCGCCTTCTTTCCCATGACCTCCTCGCCGCGGCCGGGGGCGCAGCTCGGCCAGGAGGAGCTCTGCCAGATGCAGTGCCCTGGCGCCGAGGTCGCGCTTTACCGCATGCGCGACGACCAGATCGAGAACGCCGTGTCGATGGATGGTGCGCCCTACACGGCGCTGCCCAATGCGCTGCGCTTCCGCCAGCGTTTCGATGCCGCCTGTACCTGCCGGCCGCGCAATGGCTCCTGGGCCCAGGCCTTCTCCGACCGCGCCGACCCGACGCTGCGCGCCGGCGACCAGGTGATCTCCGCGGAGCAGGCGCGCCTTCTGTCCATGCCTGCCGACCAGCGGCAGGCGGTGCGCGAGGAGATCGCCTTGGAGCAGCGCGCCCGGCGCGATGCCGAGCGACTGGAGCGGCTCGACCGGGCGCGCGGCCGCGACGGCACGCCCCGCCCAACCATCGGTCTCGACGGCACCATCCGCGCCCCCGCCGCGCCGGAACCGCTTGAGATCCGCGGTACGACGCCGGACGGCCTTCAGCTGCCGTCCCCGCCGGACGGCGGCAGTGAGCCGGACCGCCGCAACATCCGCGTCATTGGCCCCCTCTACGCCCCCCGCGCCGATACGCCGGTCGCTCCCAGCGGCGGCTGACCTCCCGGGCGCACACCGGGCCGCGTGGACCCGCATCGCCGCAGATACCGAGAAAGTGCCGAATGGATCTCGTTCTCAACGGTCTCGTCTGGCTCGCGCTGATCGGGGCGACGGCCTGGCTCCTGTCCTTCTGGCCGCGCTGGGTGGCCGACGAGCTCGGCGTACCGGCGCGCCAGATGCTCATGCGGCCGTGGATGCGGGGCCTCTCTCCCTATCGGAGCCGCTGGCCCTACGTATCGCTCGCCTTCTACGCGCATTTGTGGCGCCGTGGCTGCATCCTGGAATTCGTCCTGGCCGCGATCGCCTTCTTCTCCGCTTTCCGCATCGCCAGTGCCATCTTCAAGACCGCGAGCGCCGTCATGCGGGCCGGCGGCTGAGCGGCGGGGTGGACGGGGGCGCGTGCCTCGGTCAGAACTGGCGGAAATGGTTTCAGGCGTAACCATCGGGGGGCCCTCCATGCCGATCGCCGCACCGGACGCTTTGCCGCTTCGCTTCGCCTATCGGCGTCACGCGGATCAGTCCGCTGCAATGCCCGCGCGCCATCCCGTTGTCATCGTCGGCGCCGGACCCGTCGGCCTGTCTCTGGCCATCGATCTCGCTCTCACCGGCATTGCCAGCCTCGTCCTCGACGATGCCGACCGCATCGGCGAAGGCAGCCGCGCCATCTGCTTTGCCAAGCGGACGCTGGAGATCTTCGACCGGCTGGGCATCGGCGATGCGCTGGTGGCCAAGGGCGTGACCTGGCAGCGCGGCCGCGTCTTCCTCGGCGAGCGCGAACTCTACGATTTCGACCTGCTGCCCGAGACCGGCCATCGCCGTCCCGCCTTCATCAATATCCAGCAATTCCATGTCGAGGCGGCGCTGGTGGCGCGCGCCCTTCAACTCGCCGACCTCATCGACCTGCGCTGGCTGAACCGTGTCGACGCCGTCGCGCCGCAGGGCGATGGCGCCATCCTCACCGTCGGGACGCCGGACGGCCCCTACCGCATCGCAGCCGACTGGGTGATCGCCTGCGACGGCTCTCGCTCGCCGATCCGCTCCATGATGGGGCTCGACTTCGCCGGCGAGGTCTTCGACGACCGGTTCCTCATCGCCGATGTGAAGATGACGGCGGACTTTCCGACGGAGCGCTGGTTCTGGTTCCAGCCGCCCTTCCATGCGGGACAGTCGGCCCTGCTGCACAAGCAGCCGGACGATGTCTGGCGCATCGATCTGCAACTCGGTCGCGATGCCGATGCCGAGCTGGAGAAGCGGCCGGAAAATGTCGTCCCGCGCATCCGCCGGATGCTCGGCCACGATGCCTTCACGCTCGAATGGGTGTCGGTCTACACCTTCCAGTGCCGCCGGCTCGCCCGCTTCATCCATGGCCGGGTGATCTTCGCCGGCGATGCCGCCCACCAGGTCTCGCCCTTCGGAGCCCGGGGTGCCAATTCCGGGATTCAGGACGCCGAGAACCTCGCCTGGAAGCTCGGCCTGGTTCTGAGGGGGGAGGCGGGACCGGGCCTGCTCGCGACCTATGATGCCGAGCGCGGCGCCGCAGCCGACGAGAACATTCTGAACTCGACGCGCGCCACCGATTTCATCGCGCCGCCGTCGCCGGGCGAGCGGACCGTCCGCGATGCCGCACTGGCGCTGGCCGCCCGGGCCGCCTTCGCGCGGCGCCTCGTCAATTCCGGGCGGCTGTCCACCCCCACCACCTACGACAGCGAACTCTCGACGCCGGACGAGGATGTCTGGGCCGGGACCGCGCGTCTGGGCGCCCCCGTTCCCGATCTGCCGCTCATGTTTCCCGACGGTCTGCAAACCCACCTCACCGCGCTCGCCGCGGGCCGCTTTACCTTGATCACGATGGGAGAGACGGGCATCGCGGTTCCCGGTTGCGACCGCCTGACCATCGGCCCGGACCTGCGCGACGGCGACGGGCTCTTCGCCCAGCGCTTCGACGCCACGCCCGGTGCGGGCTTCCTGTTGCGCCCGGACGGACATCTGGCGGCACGCTGGCGCAGCCCCGATCCCGTGAAGGTCGAACATGCGATACGGCGCGCAAAGGGATTCCAGGACAAGGACTTGGCCGACCGCGCTGAATCGGAATCATCGTCTGAACGGGTTGAATCTCAACATGAGGACAAGCCCGCCACGCCGCTGATGACCGAGAACCGTTTCGCCGACCCCGATGCCGCCCTGCGCATCCTCGCCGATGCCCACAGGCCCCTGTCGGAGAGCGCCAGCGCCGCCTTCAACGCCCGGCTGGTGCTGATCCTCGCCAACCATGTGGGTGATCAGGCCGTGCTGGCAGAGGCCGTGGCCCTGGCGCGGAGGGCCCTCGAGCCCGAGGCTTCCTGAGGAGCCGCGACGGCGTCTGTCAGCCGATCGACGGCCGACCCGACATCCATGCCGCGACCGCCATCCACGGGCGGTCGACGAGGCTGCCATGGGCCGGCCTGTCCTCGCCCGCAAGCTTCAGCGGATGCACGTCGAGCAGCGGCAGGGCGGGCCCGGAATAGTTCTCGCTGATAAGGATGCCCGAGCGGGCGCCACGCACCAGCACCGCGTCGGACGGCGCTGCCGAGACGAACCCCTCGCTGGGGCTACGCTCGCGGCCCGTGAGACGCGTTTCCTCGAAGGCGACGACGGAGCCGTTATCGGCGAGGACCAGATAGACGAGCGGCATCCTCTCGGCCTCCTGGAAGCCGATCGCCTCGACGAAGCGCCAGCTCTCCTCCTGCACGTCACCCTCGGCAATATCGGCGAGGAGCGCCCGCCTGAGCGCGGTCGTACGGCCCCGGCGCGCGACGACGCGTACCGCACTCATGCCGCCCCAGCCGCCGAGCCAGAAGAGCGCCGCCAGCAGCCAGGTCTGGTCGGTGCCGAAGGACATGCCGGTGGCGAATTGCAGGCCCCAGGCGGCGAGCAGCGCCACTGGACCGATGAACAGGAGCGAGATGAGTCCGAGCCCGAACCCCGAGCCCACTTCGGCGAGGTCGGACTGCGGATCGTGGCGCAGGCCGTCCAGCACCCCCCGCAGCACGTTCTTCTCCGAACGGTCCGCAGGCCGGCGGTAGGACAACGACAGGGGTCGCTCGCGTGTCTCGACCATCGGGCCGTTACTCCGCCGCCTCCCGTGGCGGCTTGACGAAGGTTCCAGCGCGTTCGGCGGACGAACCCGAGGCCGCTTCCTGGGACCGGGCGGGCGTGCCGCGATCGAGGCCTGCGATCTTTTCCTCGGCCTCGGCCGCTTCGCGCTGACGGTTCCACAATCCGGCATAGAGGCCGCCCTTGGCAAGCAGTTCTCCATGCGTGCCGCGCTCGGCCACCCTGCCGTCGTCGAGAACGATGATCTCGTCGGCATTGACCACGGTCGACAGGCGGTGGGCAATGACGATGGCGGTGCGGTCGCGGGCAATGCGGTCGAGGGCTTCCTGGATCTCCCGTTCGGTATGGCTGTCGAGCGCCGATGTCGCTTCGTCCAGCACCAGGATGGGCGGCGATTTGAGGATGGCGCGGGCGATCGCGACCCGCTGCTTCTCGCCACCCGAGAGCTTCAGGCCGCGTTCGCCGACCTCTGTCGCATAGCCGTCCGGGCTGCGCGCGATGAAGTCGTGGATCTGGGCGAGGCCCGCCGCCTCCTCGACCTCGGCGTCGCTCGCCTCCCAGCGACCGTAACGGATGTTGTAGCGGATCGTATCGTTGAACAGCACGGTGTCCTGCGGAACCATGCCGATGGCCTGGCGCAGCGAGGCCTGCGTCACCTCGCGGATGTCCTGGCCGTCAACGGTGATGCGTCCACCGCTGATGTCGTAGAAGCGGAACAGCAGGCGCGAGATGGTCGACTTGCCGGCCCCCGACGGACCGACGATGGCGATGGACTTGCCCGCCGGCACCTCGAAGGACACGCCCTTCAGGATGGGCCGCGCCGGATCATAGGCGAAGGTCACGTCCTCGAAGCGGATCGTGCCGCCGTCGACCTTCAGGTCCGGCGCGCCCGGACGGTCGACGATCTCGGGATTGCGGCCGAGGATGGCGAACATCGCCTCGATGTCGGTCACCGCCTGTTTGATCTCGCGATAGACCATGCCCATGAAATTCAGCGGCTGGTAGAGCTGGATCATCATGGCGTTGATCATGACGAAGTCGCCCACCGTGTTGCGCCCACGGGTGATGTCGATGGCGCAGAGCACCATGGCCACCGTCATGCCGGCGGTGAAGATCGCCGCCTGTCCTGCATTCAGCACGGCGAGCGAGGTCAGCGCCTTGGTCGAGGCGGTCTCGTATTTCGCCATGGAGACGTCGTAGCGGGCCTTTTCGCGCGCTTCGGCCGAGAAATACTTGACCGTCTCGAAATTCAGCAGCGAGTCGATGGCCTTGACGTTGGCGTTGGTGTCGCTCTCGTTCATGTCGCGGCGGATGGCAATCCGCCATTCCGTGGCGTAGTAGGTGAAGGCCAGATAGGCCGCGACCGTCACCAGGATGACCACCACATAGCGCCAGTCGAACATCCACAGGAGGATGCCGACGATCATCGCAAGTTCGAGGATGGTCGGCATAAGCTGCAGGATGATCATCCTGACGATGGTCTCGATGGCGTTGCGGCCACACTCGAGCACGCGCGTGAGCCCGCCGGTCTTGCGCTCCAGGTGGAAGCGCAGCGAGAGCTTGTGCATGTGCTCGAAGGTCAGCAGCGCGAGGCGCCGCACCGCATGCATGGATACCTTGGCGAACAGG
>JAIEPJ010000132.1 GCA_019749835.1 Phreatobacter sp.
ACTACAGCCAGTCGGGCAGGCGATCCATGGCGATGATGGCCTCGACGTCGAATCGCGGCCGCACCACCGCATAGTCCGCGCCGCGTACCAGCACTTCCGGCGACAGGGGCCGCGTGTTGTAGGTTCCTGCCTGGACCGCGCCATAGGCGCCGGCCGTCATCACCGCCAGAAGGTCGCCGGGCCCGACCGCGGGAAGCTTGCGGCCGAGGGCGAGATAGTCGCCGCTCTCGCAGATCGGACCGACCACATCCACCTTTGGCTTCGGCGCACCGGGGACGGGCTGGCGCACCGGCCGGATCTCGTGATGGGCCTCATAGAGCGTCGGGCGGATGAGATCGTTCATCGCGCCGTCGACGATGACGAAGGTGTGGCCTTCGGTTTCCTTCACATAGATGACGCGGGTGACGAGGATACCGGCATTGCCGACCATCATGCGGCCGGGCTCCATGATCACCCTGGCGCCGAGGCTCGCCGTATGGCGCTTCACCACCTCGGCATAGCGGGTGGGCTCGGGCGGCGGTTCGTTGTCGTCGCGATAGGGGATCCCGAGGCCGCCGCCGACATCGACATGGTCGATGGCGTGGCCGTCGGCCCGGAGCGTTCCGACGAATTCGGCCAGCAGGGCATAGGCGTCGTCGAAGGGCTGCAGGTCGGTGATCTGCGAGCCGATATGCATGTCGACGCCGGCGATGTGGATGCCGGGGAGCTTGGCGGCGCGGGCATAGGCCTCGCGGGCGGTGGAGATGGGGATGCCGAACTTGTCGCCCTTCTTGCCCGTGGAGATCTTGGCGTGGGTCCTGGCGTCGACGTCGGGATTGACGCGGAAGGAGACATGAGCCGTGCGCCCGAGGGACGTGGCGACGCGGGAGAGCTGCGCGACCTCCGGCTCGCTCTCGACATTGATGCAGAAAACGCCGGCTTCCAGCGCCGCTGCATGCTCGGCCTCGGTCTTGCCGACACCGGAGAACATGATCCGATCCCCGGGGACCCCGGCTGCCAGCGCCCGCTTCAGCTCACCGCCGGAGACCACGTCCATGCCGGCGCCGAGCCGCGCCAGGGTCTTGATGACGGCCTGGTTGGAATTGGCCTTCATCGCATAGCAGACGAGGAAGTCGAGGCCAGCGAAGGCCTCCGAGAAGACGCGATAGTGCCGTTCCAGCGTCGCCGTGGAATAGCAGTAAAAGGGCGTGCCGACCTCGGCCGCGATGGTGTCGAGCGGCACGTCCTCGGCGTGAAGGCGGCCGTCGCGATAGGCGAAATGATGCATGGCGGGGGTGTTCGGCTTCAGTGTCGCGGCTGTGCGGCCGGCAGGTCTAGAGCAGCGGGTCGAGGATGAACTGCCCGGAGGGGACCAACTGGCCGCCACCGACGGGTCGGTTACGGTCATAGTCGCGGCGCGCCGACGGCTCCGCCTGGCGCTGGGTGGGGTTGGCGGGGTCGGCCGGGACTTCGGCCCGCGGCGGCAGGTTCGGCGGCGTCGGCCCGCCGATGGGCGAGGGGGTCTCGCCAGGGAGTTCCAGACCACCCCTGCGACCGCACCCGCCGAGCGCCGCCGCGCCCGCAAGGACAGCAAAGAGGGCAGTGCGGCGGGACAGCGATGGGGTCAATGCAGGGTCCTCGGCGAATGAGCGGGCGAACCATAACGGAAGCGGCGATGGACTGCGAGAGGGGGCCGCTTTGCATTCTTGCGGGAGGTCGGGCGTGTTGCGGCCTCAGGCAGGTGCCGGGGGTGTTTCGCCTGCCGGCCCGCCGCCAAGCTGCGCGCCGGCCCTGGCGAAGGCCAGCACTGCGGGGGACGTCTCGCCCCGCCGGGTGCCGATGCAGACCTCCACCGGTTCCGGGCCGTCGCTGATGACGAGGAAGCGCACGCCCTTGACGCCGAGGCGGGCCGCGACCTCCGGCACCAGCGCGACGCCGAGGCCGGCCGAAACGAGGCCCACGACCGTGTGGATCTGCGTCGCCTCCTGGACGATGACCGGAGTCACCCCGGCGCGGTCGAGGGCACCGGTGATGCGGGCATGGAAAAGCGGGCTGCTCAGCCGCGGAAAGCCGATCATCGGCGTAGTGGCGAGGTCGCGCAGCGACACCGTGCTCCCCGTGCAGAAGGCCATGTCGGCCGGCACGGCCAGCAGGAAATGCTCGCGCCGGATCGTCTCGAAGCAGAGGCCCTCGACGCCGGCGACGGGCCGGAGAATGCCGACATCGATATCGCCCGCGGCGAGCGCGGCCGCCTGCTCGGCCATGGTCATCTCGGCGAGGTCGAGCCCCACCTGCGGGTGATCGCTGCTGAACAGGCGCAGGAGCTCCGGCAGGGTGCCGTAGGTCGCGGAATGGATGAAGCCGATGCGCAAACGGCCCGACTTGCCCTCTGCGATCGCCCGCGTCTCGTCGCCGGCGCGCCGGAGATCTTCCAGAATGCGGCGTGCGCGCGCGAGAAGGGCGGTCCCGGCGCGGGTCAGCGCGACGCGGCGCTGGGTCCGCTCGAACAGGACGGCGCCGAGGTCCTTTTCGAGATCGCGGATGCGGCGGCTCAGATGCGGCTGGGCAATGCCGAGCCGCCCGGCGGCGCGGCCGAAATGCAGGTCCTCGGCGAGGACGACGAAACTGCGCAACCCGACAATATCCACATTGATACGGATAGCGCATCAATCCTTGTCTATCAATTTATTGGACGTCTTTTGACTGATCTCCATACTCCCGGCGAAAAGACGGTCCGGGAGGACGTATGAGCATCGGATTTCGCGTTCAGGCCCGCGTAGCGGCCAGCAAAGACCTTGTCGACGGCCTTGCGGGTGTGCCGACGTCCATCGCCTCGGACAACATGGCGCGGCTCTTCGCCGGTGGTTGCGGCCTCAGGCCTTATCATCGGGGCGGGGCGCTGCTCGGGACGGCCTTCACCGTCCGCACCCGCCCGGGTGACAATCTCATGGTCCACAAGGCGATCGACATGGCGGAGCCGGGCGATGTCGTCGTGGTGGATGCCGGCGGCGATCTGACCAACGCGATCATCGGCGAAATCATGCTGTCGATTGCCGCCCGCCGCGGCCTCGCCGGCTTGGTCATCGATGGGGCGGTGCGCGACACCGACCATATCGGCGCCTCGCCGCTGCCGGTCTATGCGCGCGGCGTCACCCATCGCGGGCCCTACAAGGACGGGCCGGGCGAGTTGAACGGTCCGGTCAGCATCGGCGGCATGCCGGTCAGGCCGGGCGACATCATCATCGGTGATGCGGACGGCATCCTCGCGATTCCGCAGGCAGAAGCGGCCGAGGTGGCCCGGCTGAGCCGCGCCCAGATGGCGCGCGAACAGGCCATCCTCGCCTCCATCGCCGACGGCAGCATCGACAGGTCCTGGGTCGATGCGACCCTGAGGGCACGGGGCTGCGCGCTGTGACCCAGTTCACTCCTGAGGCCCTGACCGACTTCTGCACGGCGGCGCTCGTCGCTGGCGGCGTGCGGCAGCAGGTGGCCGGCCCGGTTGCCTCCTCCCTGGTCTATGCCGATGTGCGCGGCGTCGAATCCCATGGCGTGCTGCGCCTGCCGATCTATCTCCGCCGTGTCAGGGAAGGCATGGTGGACGTCGTCCGCGAGCCCGCTGTCGTCCAGGACCGCGGCGCGACGGCGCTGGTCGACGGCGGCAACAATTTCGGCGCCTATGTCGGCCAGAAGGCGCTGGACCTCGCTATCGAGAGGGCGCGCCACTTCGGCGTGGCGACCGTCGGCGTGCGTCGCTCCAACCATTTCGGCACGGCTGCCTATTTCGCCGAACAGGCGGCCGCGGCGGGCCTCATCGCCGTCATCGTTTCGAACGCGTCACAGACCATGCCGCCGACGGGCGGGGTCCGGCCATTCCTCGGCACCAATCCGCTGGCGATCGCCGCCCCTACGGGCGGACCGACACCATTCCTCCTCGACATGGCAACCAGCCAGGTGGCCCGCGGCAAGCTCATCGCGGCGGCGCGGCGCGGCGAGGCGATCCCCGAGGGCTGGGCCATCGATGCGGCCGGACAGCCGACGCGCGATGCGGAAGCCGGACTCGCAGGGGCTGTTCTGCCGCTCGGCGGCGCCAAGGGCTATGGCCTGTCCATGGCGATCGACATCCTCGCCGGCGTTCTCACCGGTGCCGGCTACGGCCCGCATGTGCGCAACATGTATGAGGACTGGGAGAATCCGCAGGATGTCGGCCACAGCTTCATCCTCATCGACATCACTGCCTTCATGCCGCTGTCCACCTTCCTTGCCCGCATGCAGGACTATGTGGCGCTGCTGAAGGCCGAGCCGCGGGGCCCCGGCATAGCGGAGATCCTGTTTGCCGGGGAATATGAACATCGTCTGGCGCAGGGGCGCCGCGAGACCGGCATCTTCCTCGTCCCCGCGGTCGTGCGGGAACTGTCGGATCTGGCGGCGGATCTCGCCGTCCCGATGCCGCAACCCATCGACCTCGTCGATCTCCGGAACGGGCGGGCCGCCGCCGGGGCCTGACCGCTCTATCACCAAGTCGCCGCAGCGCGACGTCGCCAAGGGAGGATTCACATGTTGCACCGCCGTCACCTTCTGAGCCTTGCCGGTTCCGCCCTCGCCCTTCCGGTCCTGTCCGCACGGGCCCAGTCCGGCTGGACGCCGAGCCGCCCGATCACGCTGCTCGTCGGCTTCCAGCCCGGCGGTGGCACCGACGTCACCGCCCGGGCCGTAGCCCAGGCTGCCGAAGGCGTCTCCCCGGTGCCGATCCTGGTGGTGAACCGGCCCGGTGCAGCCGGCGCCATCGCCGCCGAGTTCGTCGCCCGTGGCGAGCCCGACGGCTATACAATGCTCGTCGGCGGCGGCAGCGAGAGCACGACCCTGCCGCATTACAACCGCCTCAACTACAAGCTTGAGGACTTCCGTGGCATCGCGCGGGTCAACCGCGAGCACATGGTGCTGGTCACCTTTCGGCAGGGCGGCATCAACTCCATCGCCGAACTGGTCAGGCGCGCCAAGGCCGAGCCCGGCAAGCTGACCTATGGGTCCTCCGGCCAGGGCGGCATCCTGCATGCCGCCTTCCAGGCGCTGGAGAAGACGGCCGGCATCCAGATGACCCATGTCGCCTATCGCGGCGGTGCTCATGCTTTGCAGGACCTGCTCGGGGGGCGGCTCGACATGACGCTGCTGACGCCGGCCGAGGCCAAGAACCAGGCCGATGCCGGCCATGTGTTCATCCTCGCCACCACGTCCAATCGCAGCAGTATCCTCCCTGACACGCCCTCGCTCACGGAAGCCGGCGTCCCGGTCAACATCGAGAACATGAAGGGATTGATGGTCTCGGCGCGCACGCCGGCGCCGATCATCGCCTATCACGACGCCCTGTTCGCGCGGATCCTGCAGAGCGACCGCATGAGGGAGATCGCTCAGCGGACCAATCTCGACCTCGCCTATCTCGACGGCGCCGGTTTCATGAAGGCGATGGAGGACACGTCCCGGGCGGTGCTCGCCGCCAAGGGCGATTCCTGAGTCATGACGGGGTCGGCAGGGAGCGTCGCCTTCATCGGCCTCGGCGTCATGGGGGCGGGCATGGCCGCCAACCTGGCGCAAAAGGGGTTCGCGACGACTGTTTTCAACCGCAGCGCCGCCAAGGCGGCCCCCCTGGCCGCGGCCGGTGCCCTGGTGGCGGCTTCGGCACGGGAGGCGGTCGGCGGAGCAGCCGTCGTGTTCCTTTGCCTGCCGGCGACCGGCGATGTCGAGGCTGTGCTGTTCGGTTCCGCGGGCATCGCCGATAGCCTTGCCGCCGGGACTGTGGTGGTCGATACCAGCACCATCGACCCGGTGGCGACCCGTGACTTTGCCGGTCGCCTCTCGGCCAGGGGCGTCGCCCTGCTCGACGCGCCGGTCTCGGGTGGCCAGAAGGGCGCTGCCGACGGAACCCTGACCTGCATGGTCGGCGGCCCGGCGGAGGCCCTCGAAACGGCACGGCCCTTCCTTGCGGCGATGGCGACCACGATCGTCCATGTCGGTGGGAGCGGTGCCGGTCAGGTCGCCAAGGCCTGCAACCAGATCTGCGTCTCCGCCAATCTGGTCGGCGCCAGCGAGGCCATGGCGCTGGCGATGAAGATGGGCGTCGACCCGGCACGCGTGCGCGAGGCGCTGCTCGGCGGTGCTGCCCGCAGCGTCGTGCTGGAGCGCCATGTCCAGAAGCTGCTCGACCGCGACTTCCGGCCCGGATTCCGCACGGCTCTGATCACCAAGGACCTCGCCATCGCGGCGAAAGCCCTCAACGACGCCCAGGTCTTCGCGCCCGTCGCTGCCGCCGTCCTGCAGGTCCTCAAGGGCCTCGGCGCCTCCGGTCGCCAGGATGACGACTGGTGCTCCGTCGGCGATCTGATCCAGCAACTGTCGGCGGTCGAGCCGACGGATCGGCATACAACCGCAAGCTGACAACGAAATCGGCCGGAGGTCGCGCGCCTCAGGGCGGTGCGGCGTACCGTGCGACACTGTTCGACCTGCAGGGTCTTCGACCGGCACCCTGATCTTCGCGTCGCTTTCGCTATTTTCAGTAATATCTGAAAATCAAGAAAGCCCGGTACCCCCCGATGCCCCGGTCATCCTGTCGCTTCTCCACCGGCGCCTCGATCGCGCCGCCACCCGGTCCGTCCCCTCGTCGCGCCGTCGCGCCGTCATCAGGCCGCCACCGACGGGACCTCCTGGTCCGCGGGGACCATGGCGCCCAACGGATCGCGACCGGCAAGCGCGTTCTCATCATCGCCCGTCGTCATGCCGGTCCGCCGGCACGGCCGAACCTGGCCAACGAGGTCTGACCCATGGACCCTATCCTTCTCGCGCGCATCCAGTTCGGCGCCAACATCTCGTTCCACATCCTCTTCCCGACGATCACCATCGCGCTGGGATGGGCCCTGGTCTTCTTCAAGCTGCGCTACCGGGCGACGCGAGACCTCAAGTGGATGGACGTCTACCATTTCTGGGTGAAGATCTTCGCGCTGAGCTTCGCCCTCGGCGTCGTCTCCGGCATCACCATGAGCTTCCAGTTCGGTACGAACTGGCCAGGTTTCATGGAGCGCGTCGGCAATGTCGCCGGCCCGCTCCTCGCCTATGAGGTCCTGACCGCCTTCTTCCTTGAGGCCGTCTTCCTCGGCATCATGCTGTTCGGCTTCCGCAAGGTGCCCAGCTGGGTCCATACCCTCGCCACCGTTCTGGTGGCCGGGGCCACGACCCTGTCCGCCTTCTGGATCATCGTGCTCAATTCGTGGATGCACACGCCGACCGGCTTCGAGATCCGCAATGGCGTGGTGCATGCCACCAACTGGATGGAGATCATCTTCAATCCGTCGATGCCCTACCGGCTGACGCATATGCTCCTGGCCTCGGGTCTGACGACCGCCTTTCTGATCGCCGGCCTGTCGGCCTATCGCTGGCTGCGCAACGACCGCACGCCGGCTGTGCTTGCGGCGCTGCGCTTCGGCGTTGCCGTCGCCGCCATCCTCATTCCCTTGCAGATCCTCGCCGGCGACATGCACGGGCTCAACACGCTGGAGCACCAGCCGCAGAAGGTCGCCGCCATGGAAGGCAACTGGGAGACCGGTCCGGCAAAGCCGCTGATCCTCTTCGCCTGGCCGGACGAGGCGACCCGCTCGAACCGGTTCGAGATCGGCATCCCCTATGGGGCGAGCCTGATCCTGAAGCATGATCCGCAGGGTGTCGTTCCCGGCCTCAACGATTTCGCGGGACGGCATCCGCCTGTGGCGCCGGTCTTCTTCGCCTTCCGCATCATGATCGGCGTCGGTCTGCTCATGCTGGCCGTGTCCTGGGTCGCCGCCTGGTGGCTGTGGCGTCGCGGCGATCCCCATCCCTGGCTCGCGCGGGTGCTGGTCGGCATGACCTTCTCGGGATGGGTTGCGACCCTCGCCGGCTGGTATGTCACGGAGATCGGCCGCCAGCCCTGGCTGGTGACCGGCGTGCTGCGGACATCGGAGGCTGCATCGGCGGTGCCCGCGGCGATGATCGCCGCCACGCTTGCCGCCTATCTCGCGGTCTATGCCCTGCTGCTGGCGGCCTATGTGGCAACACTGTTCCTGCTGGCGCGCAAGGGGGCGAAGCCCCAGACGATCGAGACCGGCCCGACGCCCCATCCCACCGCCTTCGTTGCGGCGGAGTGACCGGCCATGTTCGATGATCCCGCCGTCTGGCTGCCTGTCGCCTTCGCCGCCCTCATGGGCCTCTCGATCCTGATCTATGTGATCCTCGACGGCTATGATCTCGGCGTCGGCATCCTCTTCCCCGTCGCCCGGCCTGAGGATCACGATCGGATGATCGCCTCGATCGGGCCGTTCTGGGATGCCAACGAGACCTGGCTGGTGCTCGCCGTCGGCCTTCTCCTCGTCGCGTTCCCGGTCGCCCACGGGGCGATCCTCTCGGCGCTCTACCTGCCGGTGACGGTGATGCTCATCGCGCTCATCATGCGCGGCGTGGCCTTCGAGTTCCGCGCCAAGGCCGAGGCCGGCTGGAAGCCGACCTGGGATCGCGTGTTCTTCGCCGGTTCGCTGCTGACGGCGCTGTCGCAGGGCTACATGCTCGGGCTCTATGTGATGGGGCTGGACCGCAGCCTGGCGACCGTCGGCTTCGGGCTGGTCACCGCGGTCTGCGTGGCGGCCGGCTACACGCTGATGGGCGCGACCTGGCTGATCATCAAGACCGACGGCGACCTGCAGCGGCGGGCAGTGCGACGGGCACGCGCCGCGTTGGTCGTCACGATGATCGGCTTCGCGGTGATCTCGGTGGTGACCCCGCTCGTCTCGGTGCGGATCTTCGACCGCTGGTTCTCGCTGCCGGAGTTCCTGTTCCTGTCGCCCCTGCCGCTGATGGCCCTGGTGCTGGCTTCGGTGGTATGGGTGGTGCTGGCCAACCAGCCGCATGCGCGGGACCGGTTTGCCTGGGTGCCCTTTGCCGGCTCGGCGGGAATCTTCACCCTGGCCTTCTTTGGCCTCGCCTATTCGTTCTATCCCTTCATCGTGCCCGATCGGCTGACCATCTATGCCGCGGCGTCGGCGCCCGAGAGCCTGATCATCATCCTTGTCGGCGCCCTGGTCGTGGTGCCGGTCATCGTCGCCTATTCGGCGTTCAGCTACTGGGTGTTTCGCGGCAAGGCGACCGACCTGCGCTACGACTGACGTCCGGTCCGGGCCTCGCCGGCCCGGACCGCTGCGCCTGCAGCGTCATGCGCCGGGATAGTCGGCATCACGCAGGAAGGGATAGGGGCCCGGCGCCTTCTCGACATAGGCCGTGTGGCTGACGAGGCCGGCAGCCTCCGTCCACAGATGCAGGTGGAAGGCGGCCGGCTCGAAATTGAACTGCCCCGATGGCTTGTCGTTGAGATCCAGCACCACCTGATGGGCCACGCTCGGCGCCACCATGGCGAGAGTGCCGGCGAAGAGCGCCTGGATCGGCCGATGATGATGACCGGACAACACGCGCACGACCTGGGGGTGACGGCGGATGATCGCCTCCAGCTCGGCCTTGCCCTCGATCAGGTTGATGCGGTCCATGTGGTGGATGCCGCAGACGAAGGCCGGGTGGTGCAGGGCGACGATGGTCGGCTTGGCGCTGTCCTCCGACAGGCGGGCGTCCAGCCAGGCGAGGCGCTCGGCGCAGAGGCGCCCTGCACCGGATCCGGGAACGACGGTGTCGAGGCCGATCATGCGGAGGGGGCCGAGATCGGTCGCCCAGTGGGCAAAATGGGGATCATCGGACAGGCCGGGATAGGCGCTGAAAATGCTCTTCAGGTTCTCGCGGCGGTCATGGTTGCCCGGGATGAGCCAGACCGGCATCGGCAGGCGGGAAAGCATCCGCTTGAGGTTCTCGTACTCCGCCGGCAGGCCATTGTCGGTGAGGTCGCCGGTGATCAGCACGCAATCCGGGCGCGGGTCGAGCGCCAGGACCGCATCGATGGCGCGCTCGGTCAGCATGTTGGTCTCGGCCGTCCGATAGGCAGCAAGACCGTGCGGACGGACGTGAAGATCGGTCAGATGGGCGATGAGCATGAGGGCCTTCCCTAGGGTGCGGTTCGCCGGCTGACTAGGCGCCGTCCATGACAGTGCGACGACAGGCATAGCCGCTCCGGCCTTGTCATCACGCCGTCGTCCAAGCGTCGGTGAAACGTCATTCATGCGTTGCCATGCTGTCGTGAAAGCCGCGTACCCCCACCCCATCCTGGGAGTTGGGAATTCATGGCCGGAATCGTCCTCGACCGGATCGAGAAGTCGTTTGGCGAGACGCGCGTCCTGAAGGGCGTGTCGCTGTCTTTCGATGCCGGATCCTTCATTTCGCTGGTCGGTCCTTCCGGCTGCGGCAAGACCACCCTCCTGCGCATCATCGCGGGTCTCGAACAGGCGGACCGCGGTGCGGTGTCGATCGGCGGGCGTGACGTCACCGGTATCCGCGCCGCCGACCGCGATGTCGCGATGGTGTTCCAGAACTATGCGCTCTATCCGCACATGACGGTTGAGCAGAACATGGCGCTGCCGTTGGTCATGCGCCGGCTCACGACCCTGGAGCGCGCGCCGTTCCTCGGCCGTCTCGTTTCGGGCACGGGCGCTCGCCGCGCGGCGATCCGCGAGGAGGTCGCACAGGCGGCCAAGCTCCTGTCCATCGGCCATCTGATGGAGCGCCGGCCCGGACAGCTTTCGGGCGGCCAGCGCCAGCGCGTCGCCCTCGGCCGCGCCATTGTGCGGCATCCCAAGGCCTTCCTGATGGACGAGCCGCTGTCGAACCTCGACGCCGCCCTGCGCCACGACATGCGCCGCGAGCTCGTCGACCTTCACAAGCGCATCGGCGTCACCACGGTCTATGTGACCCATGACCAGGCCGAGGCGATGACCATGTCCGACAGGGTCGCCGTCATGCTCGGCGGCAATGTCCTGCAGTTCGGCTCGCCGCGCGAGGTCTATGAGCAACCCGCGACGATCGACGTCGCCAGGTTCATCGGCTCGCCGCGCATCAACATCCTGGCCGGCGAGGCCGACGGCGAGGGGCAGGTCTCGGTCGCGGGCGTCGCGACCGGCCTCGTCGCGCCGCGCCTGACCGGAAAGCTTTCCATCGGCGTCAGGCCGGAACATCTGACTCTGGCCGCCCAGGGCATCGCGGTGACGGTCGGTCATGTCGAGTTCCTCGGGTCGGAGGTGCTGGTCTATGCCCGCGAGACACGGGAGGGATCCGACCTCATCCTGCGCCTCGCCCCCGAGGCCTGGGAGGCCGCGCCGTCGCGCCAGGCCTTGACCGTCGCCCCGCTCGCCGGGCGCCTCCTCGCCTTCGATCCCGTCGGCAATCGCGTCGGTCTCATCGGCAGCGAGACGGCTGCACGCATCGGCGCCGGCGGTACGCAGCCGCGGCGCCCGGAGGCGGCGCATGTCTGACGTCGCGCTTCCCCTTGGCCATGCCGCTGCCGCGCCGGCCGGCGAGCGGACCCATCGCGGCGAGGCGCTGGCCGCCTGGCTGCTGACCGCCCCGGCCATCCTCGCCTTCGTGCTGATGCTGCTGATCCCGACTGCGGCGGTCGTCGCCATCGCCTTCACCGACTATGAACTGGGCGCGCCGGCGCTGCGCTTCGTCGGGCTCGCCAATTTCGCCGAGCTCCTGGAGGACCGGGGTTTCGTCACCTCGTTCCGCAACACCGCCTTCTTCGTCGCCGTGACGACGCCGGTCTCGATCATCGGGGGGCTGATGCTGGCGCTGCTGATCGAGAGCGGCACGCGCGGGCGCGCCTTTTTCCGCGCCGTGTTCTTCCTGCCGGTCGTCTCGCTCATGGTCGCGATGGCGACCGCCTTCCAGTACATGTTCCACCCGACGATCGGTCCGGTGAATGCGGCGCTCCGCGGCCTCGGCATCGTTGGCCCGAACTGGCTCGGCTCCTCCGATAGCGTCATGTGGACGCTGTCCATCATCGGCGTCTGGGAGCAGATCGGCTTCAACATGGTTCTGTTCCTGGCGGGCCTGACCGCCATTCCGCGCGACCTCTATGCGGCGGCGGAAGTGGACGGGGTGCGCTCGGCCTGGTCGCGGTTCTGGACGGTGACCTGGCCGCTGCTCGGCCCCACCAGCCTCTTCGTGCTGACCATCACGATGATCCGCTCGCTCCGCGTCTTCGACATTGTCGCGACGCTGACCCAGGGCGGTCCGAACAAGGCCTCCGAGGTGCTGCTCTACACCATGTACACCGAGGGTTTCACCTTCTTCCGCATGGGTTATTCGGCGGCGATCACCGTCGTCTTCCTCGGCGCCGTCGTCGTCCTCATGCTCCTTCAGACGCGCGTGCTCGACCGCCGCGTCCATTACGGGTGAGGCGCCGATGACCCCCTCCTCCCCGCACGACAAGAGCCTGGTCGCCGATCTGCCGCGGCTGGCGTTGCTCTCGGTCCTCGGCCTGATCTTCCTGATGCCCTATATCTGGATGATCTCGGTCTCGCTGAAGCCGCTGGACGAGGTCTGGCGCGCCTCGATGTCGCTGATCCCGCAGACCTTCGCCTTCGAGAAGAATTACGGGCGGGTGCTGAGCGAGGTGCCGATCGGACGTTACCTGCTCAACGGCGCCATCGTCTGTTTCGGCATCCTGGTCTTCCAGCTCGCCTTCGCCCTGCCGGCCGGCTACGCACTCGCCAAGCTGAATTTCCGCGGCCGCGAGACGCTCTTCGCCTTCGTCATGCTGGGGCTGCTGATCCCCGCCCACGTCCCGGCGATCCCGCTCTACATCGCCTTCGCCCAGACCGGCATCCTCAACACCTATGCGGCGCTCATCGCGCCCTCGACCATCTCCGTCTTCGCCATCTTCATGTTCCGCCAGTTCTTCCGGGCCATGCCGGACGAGCTGATCCATGCCGCCCGCATGGACGGGCTGGGCGAATGGTCCATCGTCTGGCGGATCATCGTCCCCAATGCCTGGCCGGCCGCCACCGCCTTCGCGATCTTCTCGGTGGTGGCCCATTGGAACGACCTGTTCTGGCCGCTCATCGCCGTCTCCGGCAAGGGCGAACTGGCGACCCCGGCGCTGGGCGTCATCTATTTCCGCACCGAAGAGGCGGGCGACGATTTCGGTGCCCTGATGGCGGCGGCGACCATCACCACGATCCCGCTGGTGGCCGCCTTCCTCATCGCCCAGCGGCGCTTCATCGAAGGCATCACCATGACCGGCCTCAAGGGATGAGGCCGGTTCCCTGTCCGTTGCAGAACCGGAGACCGTCATGACGATCCGCCTTACCCGTCGCACGGTGCTCGCCGTCGCGGCCGCCAGCGTCGCTGCCCCACGTCTGGCCATCGCCAATCCGGTGGAGATCGACGTCCACTACTCCATGCCGGCCGTCTTCAAGGACGTGCAGGAGCAGCTCGCCGCCGGCTTCATGGCCGCCCAGTCCGAGATCAAGGTCAGCTACCGTCAGGCGACGGCGAGCTATGACGACGGCACCCAGCTGGTGCTGCGCGAGGCGGTCACCGGCCGCCAGCCCGACCTGACCTTTCAGGGCCTCAACCGCCTCAGGGTCATCGCCGAGCGCGGTCTCGCCGTCGACCTCGCCCCGTTGCTGAAGCGCGAGGGCGACAGTGCGAAGCTGGGTTACACACCGGAGCTGCTCGGCATCGGGGCGGCGGGCGGCATCCAGGCGGGGCTCGCCTTCGCCACGTCCAATCCGATCGTCTTCGTCAATGCCGACCTGTTCCGCCGCGCCGGCCTCGATCCCGACAGGAAGCTGACGACCTGGGACGAGATCATCGCGGCGTCGAAGGCGATCTCGGCGCTCGGGGACGGCGTCCACGGCGCCTATTACCGGTGGCAGGGCGACTGGATCTATTCGGCGCTGCTCTTCGGCTTCGGTGGCCGCATGATGGACGAGGCCGAGCGCACCATCGGTTTCGCCGGGCCCGAGGGGAAGGCGTCCCTCACCGTGCTCGACCGTCTGGTCAAGGAGGGCGGCATGCCGGCGCTCTCGGGTGAAGCGGGCGCCCAGGCCTTCGCCGCCGGCAAGGTCGGCATGTATTTCTGGTCGACCGCGTTCCTGCGCCAGGCGATGCGCTCGCTGGGCAGCAATTTCAATCTGACCACCTGGGAATTCCCGCTGGGCGACCGCGCCCGGGGCCGCCTGCCGACCGGTGGCGCCGCCGGCATGGTTCTCGCCAGGGATCCCGCCAAGCAGCAGGCCGCCTATCGCTTCCTGCGCTACTGCACCTCGCCGGAGGGCACGGCCGTGATGGTCAAGGGCACCGGCTATGTGCCGGTCAACCAGCTGGCCGCCGACGATCCGCGTTATCTCGGCGCCTTCTACCGCGATAACCCGCTATTCATGACCGGCGTCCGCCAGATGCCGATCATGGTGCCCTGGTACGCCTTCCCCGGGCCGAACGGGGTGCGCATCTCCTCCACCATCACCGACAACGTGTCCCGCGTCGTCGAGCAGAAAGCCAGCGTCGATGCAGCGCTGGCCGACATGGCGCGCGACGTCACGCGCCTCCTGCCCCGCGCCTGATCCCGCTCCTGCCCCGCTGCGCCGGAGGGGCCGGCCGGCGGGACCATTCCACACCCTCAGCCCCGTAACCGAGGTTGTCATGTCTCAGAAGATCACCCGCCGTTCGACGCTCGGCCTGATGGCCGGCGCCGCCACGCTCGCCATGCCGAATGTCGTCCGCGCCCAGACCATCGAGGTCGTCGCCCACTACTCCATGCCGCCGATCTTCAAGGCGGCCATGGATGCCGTCGCCGAGGCCTTCAACAAGAAGAGCGACAAGGTGAAGGTCACCTATGTCAATCCGACGCCCACCTACGAGGACGGTGCCCAGCTCGTGCTGCGCCAGGCGACCACCGGCGGCATGCCGGACGTCTCGTTCCAGGGCCTCAACCGCCTGCGGCTCTTCGCCGAGCGGTCGATCGCCGCCGATCTGAAGCCCTTCCTCGACCGCGAGGGCGACCTGGCGAAGATCGGCTATTCCAAGCCCATCCTCGGTCTCGGCTTCCATGGCGGCGTGCAGTGCGGCCTGCCCTTCGCCACCTCCAACCCGATCAGCTATCTCAACGTCGACCTCCTCAAGAAGGTTGGCGCCAGCGCCGAGACCTTCCCGACGAACTGGGACGGCGTCATCGCCCTGGCGGCGAAGATCTCCGCCCTCGGCGACGGCAATTCCGGCATGTTCTTCCGCTGGCCGGGTGACGACTGGATGTTCTCGGCCCTGCTCTACGGCCATGGCGGCCGGATGCTGACCGAGGACGAGAGCAAGGTCGCGTTCGACGGCGCCGAAGGCCTCGCCGCCCTTCGCCTGCTCGACCGCATGGTGAAGGAAGGCAAGATGCCCAACCTCACCGGCAATGCCGACCTGCAGTCCTTCGGCGCCGGCAAGATGGGCATGATGTTCCGCACCACGGCACAGGTGCGCCAGGTCTCCGGCATGGTCGGCAGCAATTTCGAGCTGCAGACCACGACCCTGCCGGTCATCGATCCGGTGAAGGGCCGCCTGCCGACCGGCGGCGCCGGCGCCATGATGACCGCCAAGGATCCGGCCCGTCAGGCCGCCGCCTGGGAGTTCATCAAGTTCGCCACCTCCGCCGAGGGCACGACGCTGATGACCAAGAACACCGGCTACGTGCCGTGCAACCAGCTCGCCATCGACGATCCGAGCTATCTGAGCGAGTTCTACAAGGCGAACCCGCTGTTCCAGGCCGCCACCAAGCAGGTTCACCTGATGATCCCGTGGTACGCCTTCCCGGGCCAGAACTCGGTCCGCGTCACCCAGGTCATGGTCGACAACCTCGCCCGCATCGTCGAGCAGAAGGCGTCTCCCGAAGAGGTGCTGCGCGACATGTCCCGCGAGGTCACGCGCTTGATTCCGCGTCGCCAGGGCTGATTGTCCCGCGCCTGACGAAGCCCGCCCGGAGCGATCCGGGCGGGCTTTGCCGTGTCAGGGGCCGCGGAAGACGAGGCGGGCGGCGAAGAAGCCGTCGAGGCCGGCGCGGGCCGGGTCGGTATCCGGCCAGTGCGAGGGCAGGGTGCGCAGGTGGCCTGCCGCCGTGACGAAAGGCGCGATGCCGGGCAGCTCGTCGGGGCGGACCGGGTCAAGCGCGAGGCGCGGTTCCCGGGCAAGCAGGGCGGCGATCTGTGCCTCGCCCTCCTCTGGTTCCAGCGAACAGGTGCAGTAGACCGCGCGCCCGCCGGGCTTCAGAAGGACGGCGAGCCGGTCAAGGAGGCGCGCCTGCAGGCGCGCGAGGCCCTCGACGTCGGTGGCGGATTTCAGGTGCATGACGTCGGGATGGCCGCGCAGGGTGCCGGTGGCGGTGCAGGGCGCGTCGATGAGGATCGCGTCGAACTGGCCTTCGAGGTCGAGGGCGTCGATGGCCCGCACGGTGACGTCGAGCTTCAGGCGCGTCATGTTTTCCATCAGCCGCTCCAGCCGCCGCGGCGAGCGGTCGATGGCGGTGACGCGGGCCCCCGCGCGCGCGAGCTGTGCGGTCTTGCCTCCGGGCGCGGCGCAGAGGTCGGCGACGGACAGGCCGGCAATGTCGCCGAGAAGGCGGGCCGGAAGAGCCGCGGCGGCGTCCTGCACCCACCAGGCGCCGTCGGCATAGCCGGCAAGGTCGGGGATGGCGCCCTCCGCCTTCAGCCGGACGGAGCCGGTCGGGGTCACAAACCCACCGAGCCTTTCGGCCCAGCCCTCGGGGTCGGACGAGACCGTGAGGTCGAGGGGCGGCTCGGCTGATACGATCGTCGCGATGGCAGACGTCGCCTCGGCGCCATAGACATCAGTCCAGCGGTCGCGCAGCCAGGGCGCGAGGTCATCCAGGGGGTCGAGAGTGGCCAGCGCCTCCTCCCGGTCGCGGGCGAGGCCCCGCAGCACTGCATTGGCGAGCCCGGCGAAGCCCTTGGCCTTGCGGTCGTTCTCCACCATGCGCACGGCGCTGTCGACGGCCGCATAGTCCGGCACGTCGAGAAAGAGGATCTGGCAGGCGGCGGTCCTCAGGACGGTCTCCAGCCGCGGCAGGCCCTCGGGCAGGCCCTTGGCGAGCCGCTCGCCCAGCAGCCGGTCGATGGTGCCGAGACGCCGAAGCGTCGTGGCGGCGATCTTGCGCGCCAGGGCGCGGTCGAGGCCGTCGAGCTCGGTTGGCAGTTCCAGCGCCTCGTCGAGCGGGCGACGGCGCAGCAGCACCGCTTCGACGAGGTCGCAGGCCCGGCGGCGGGCCGGCAGGCCCGGATGGGCGGCGGGCTTCGGCTTGACGGTCTTCGGCCGGGCCTTATGGAAAAACGGGCGCTTGGTCATGGCGCCCGTTTAGGCCCCGTGCGCCCCCGCGGCAACCCGCAAGGGCCGTATGTCAGCCCCAGGGGCCGCCGCGGCGGGCATTGCTGCCCCAGGGGGCCGTTTGCGGCTGGCCATAGCCGACGTGACCGGCCATGCCCCAGGCCTGGGCGATCTGCTGCAGGGCGGCGATGCGGTTGCCGGTGTCGGGATGGGTCGAGAACAGGTTGTCCATGCGCTCGCCCGACAGCGGGTTGATGATGAACATGTGCGCCGTCTGCGGATTGTGCTCGGCGGTGTTGTTGACCGTGCGGTCATGGGCGCCGGCGATCTTGGCAAGGGCCGAGGCCAGCCAGATCGGATTGCCACAGATTTCCGCGCCCATCTTGTCCGCCTCGTATTCGCGCGAGCGGGAGATGGCCATCTGCACGATGGAGGCGGCGAGGGGAGCGAGGATCATCATGGCGATGGTCCCGATGACGCCGAAGCCGTTACGGTTCTGGCTGTTTCCGCCCGAGAAGGCGGCGAAATTGGCGAGCATGGAGAGGGCGCCGGCGAGCGTCGCGGTGATCGTCATGATCAGCGTGTCGCGGTTCTTGATGTGGGCCAGTTCATGGGCGACCACGCCGGCAACCTCTTCGCGCGTCAGGGCGTTGAGAAGCCCGGTATTGACCGCGACCGCGGCATTTTCCGGATTGCGGCCGGTGGCGAAGGCGTTGGGCTGGTCCTCGTGGATGATGAAAAGGCGCGGCATCGGCATGCCGGCGCGCTGGGCCATTTCCCAGGTCATCTGGTAGAGGTCCGGCGCTGAATGCTGGTCGACCTCCTCGGCACCGTACATGTTGAGGACGGCTTTATCGGAACCCCAGTAGCTCCAGAAATTCATGGCGCAGGCGACGGCCAGCGCGATCAGCATGCCGCCCTGGCCACCGACGAGAAAGCCGACGCCCATGAAAAGGGCGGTCATGGCGGCCAGGAGGATGGCGGTCTTCATGTAGTTCATGGCGCGGATCCCCAGGGAAAGCGATCACTAGATCGTGTGGACTCCGGCTGCAGACAAGAGGGCGCGTGCGCTGCACCACCCCATCGCTTGCGTGCGAACGACCTCATCTGGTAATCGGCGAGGTCGACGCCGTCGTGCTTCCGGAGAATTCGCATGACCTACGTGGTCACCGAGAATTGCATCAAATGCAAATATACCGACTGCGTCGAGGTGTGCCCGGTCGACTGTTTCTATGAAGGCGAGAATTTTCTCGTCATCCATCCTGACGAATGCATCGATTGCGGCGTCTGCGAACCGGAGTGCCCGGCCGAGGCGATCAAGCCGGACACCGAGGCGGGCCTGGAAAAATGGCTCGGCATCAATGCCGATTTCGCGGCGCAATGGCCCAACATCACGCAGAAGCGCGATCCGCTCCCCGACGCCAAGGAGTGGGACGGTAAGCCGGGCAAGGAGCCGCTGCTGTCGGCCGCCCCTGGCAAGGGCGACTGAACCTCCCCTTGCGGTAACCACATGTGCAAAATCGGTCGCGGGTTGCCGGTAGGGGCCACCCTTGCGAGCGCAAGCCTTTGAATTCGGCGAAAATTGTGGTACGGTCTTGCCACAGTCGATCAGAAAAGCGGTCCCACCGGTACGCTCCCCTCGTGTGGAGCGTTATTTTTCGGAAATCTCCGACAAATCGTCGCGGTAGACCCTGCCAAAGGGTGCTGATCGCGCCGCGGAAGGTCGTTTCTCGTCGCCTGACGTCAGGGGCCGGCCGGGCGATCAGTCCAGGCCGACGTTCCTTTCGCGCACAACGCCACGGCGCCGCAAGGTGGCCGTGGGTCCGACACCCGCTCCATGCGGGGCGGGCATCACCAGCGGCCGTTATCCGGCCGGCGAGGAGTAAGGCGCAGTATGACCGTGAAGAAGAACGCGCAGACCCGTCAGGGCTTCAAGACGAACGAGTTCATCGTCTATCCGTCCCACGGAGTCGGACAGATCGTGTCGATCGAGGAGCAGGACATCGCTGGGTTCAAGCTCGAACTGTTCGTCATCACCTTCGAAAAGGACAAGATGACGCTTCGGGTGCCGACCGCCAAGATCGCCCAGGTCGGAATGCGCAAGCTCGCCGAGCCCGAGGTCATGGCGAAGGCCATGGAGGTCCTCAAGGGTCGCGCCCGCGTCAAGCGCACGATGTGGTCCCGCCGCGCCCAGGAATATGAAGCGAAGATCAATTCAGGCGACCTGATCGCCATCTCCGAGGTTGTCCGCGATCTCTTCCGCTCCGACGCCCAGCCGGAACAGTCCTATTCGGAGCGTCAGCTCTATGAACAGGCCCTCGACCGCATGGCGCGCGAACTCGCCGCCGTCGAGCGGGTGGTCGAGGCCGAGGCCGTCAAGCTGATCGAGGCGCAGCTCGCCAAGGGTCCGCGCCGCGGTCCGGCCAAGGCCGAAGCGGACGAAGCCGACGAGAGCGACGAGCCCGAGGTCGAAGCCGCCTGAGCGGCACGACCCCTCCCGATCCTGCAGAAAGCCCGGCCATCGCGCCGGGTTTTTTGTTGGGTGGTGTGGCTCGGCCAGGCGTCCTGTCGCATGAGCAGTTGTAGGCCAGGTGGTGCGCCAGGCCATACCGGGCGAGGGTCCCGTGCGAGCGGACCTGCCATGGCCGCTGCGGCCCGTTGATCCGGCGCCGACGACGGGTCGTAAAGCCGAAACACAGACCAGGGAAAACCTGTCCGGACGAGATCAGGGAAGGCATGTGATGGCGCAGGTTTCCGGGATCGGCCACAGCCTCGCGAAGGCGGCCCGCAATGCTCCCTTCCTCGACCGCGAGGAAGAACAGGCCCTCGCCATCCGCTGGAAGGACCGCCATGACGAGGTGGCGCTCCATCGGCTGGCGCAGGCCCATATGCGGCTCGTCATCGCGATCGCCGCCCGCTTCCGCCACTACGGCCTGCCTATGGCCGACCTGATCCAGGAAGGCCATGTCGGCCTCCTCGAGGCCGCCTCCCGCTTCGAGCCGGAGCGGGATGTGCGCTTTTCCACCTATGCGACCTGGTGGATCCGCGCCTCGATTCAGGACCACATCCTGCGGAACTGGTCCATCGTCCGCGGCGGCACCTCCTCGGCGCAGAAGGCGCTGTTCTTTAATCTGCGGCGCCTCAGGGCACAGCTGTCACAGACGCTGGGCGCGGGGATCGGCTCGGCGGTCCTCCACCAGCAGATCGCCGCGGCCATCGGCGTATCGCAGGCCGACGTCGCGGTCATGGATGCCCGCATTTCCGGCTCCGACATGTCGCTCAACGCCCCCAGCCACGAGAGCGACGGCGGGGCCTCGTCGGAACGTCTGGACCACCTCGTCGATGCGGCGCCGCTCCCCGACGAGGTGGTGGGCGAGACGATCGACAGCAGCCGCCGGGTCGCCTGGCTTCGCGACGTTCTGCACGTCCTGTCCGACCGGGAGCTCAACATCATCCGGGCGCGCCGGCTGAGTGAGGAGTCGGCGACGCTGGAATCGCTCGGCGAACGGCTGGGCATCTCCAAGGAGCGGGTCCGGCAGATCGAGAACCGCGCCATCGAGAAGCTGCGCCAGGCGCTGGTGGAGCGCCACACCGACGGCTCGGCGCTGGTCTGAGGGGTCAGTCGGCCAGCGGTCGGGCTTCCTCGGGCAACATGATCGGGATGCCCTCGCGGATCGGATAGACGAGCTTGGCAGCGCGGGAGATGAGCTCGCCGGCCTCGGCGTCATAGTCGAGGGGCCCCTTCGTCACCGGGCAGACCAGGACCTCGAGAAGGCGCGGGTCGACCGTTCCCGGCCGGGTCTGTGGGACCGCCGTCCTGCTCTCGGGGGGCCTGGAGTCGTCGCGATCGGTCGGCGTGGTCATGGGATGGTTCCCTCGGAAGCGGACGGCGACGGTCTAGCCGGTTGCGGCGCCCGCGGCCAGTGCCGTTAGTTCAGGGGCTGCTTGTCGTCGGCGGGCCGGTCCTTGGCGAGCGCCACCTCGGTGACGGCCACCAGCAGGGCGGCCCGCGTCTTCAGGTCGGGCGCCTCCAGCAGGGCCTGCTTCTCCTTCAGGCCCCAGGGCGACATCATGCAGAGAGCGTTGACCAGAATCTCCGTCGGGGCCCGGCGTATGCCGTCCCAGTCCGCCTCCATGTCGTTGACCTCGAGGAATTCCTTCAGGGTCTTCAGGAGACCGTCGCGATCGACATCATCCTCGCCGACCCGCGCCTCGAAATCACCCTGATAGGGTTCGCAGTCGATCTTGCACTGGCGATAGGGCGTGGTGACCGCCAGTTCCTCGACGATGCGGAAGCGGGTGATGCCGGTCAGGCTCAGCATGTAGCGGCCGTCGCCGGACTCGGCGAGCTGGGTGATGCGGCCGACGCAGCCGACGGCTGACAGGGTCGGGCGCTTGGCGTCCTCGTCGGCGGGAACCGGCTGCACCATGCCAATCAGGCGGCGGCCCGACAGGAACGCGTCGTCGATCATCGCCAGGTAGCGCGGCTCGAAGATGTTGAGCGGCAGCTGGCCGCGCGGCAGCAGCAGTGCGCCCGGCAGGGGGAAGACGGGGATCACGTCCGGAAGATCGGCTGGGCCGAGATAGGTGGTGTTGGTGGCCATGGGGGGCTCCGTGGCGCGACGACAGAAACTGATCCCGTGTCATCTAGGCGCGCGCGGCCGCGCTGCCAGTCCCGGGTGCCGCAAATCAGCGCGCCGTCCCGTGATAGGCGCCGTTGGGCCGCATGTCGGTGGCCGAGGCCATCCGGTTGGACATGTTGTAGAAGGCGGCGGTGGCCGAGATGTCCCAGATGTCGCGTTCGGAAAAGCCGACCTTGCGCAGCGCGTCGCGGTCGGGATCGTCGATGGTCCAGGGCGTCTCCGTCAGCTTGACGGCGAAGTCGAGCATGGCGCGCTGGCGGGCATCCAGGCGGGCGGCCCGGTAGTTCATCACCATCATCTCGCCGAGTTCGGGATCGCCGGAGAGCTGGCGCACCGCCGCGCCATGGGCGGTGAGGCAGTAGAAGCAGCGGTTCACCGCCGACACCGCGACGGCGATCATCTCGCGTTCCAGCTTGCTGAGGCCGGAAGGCGCCAGCATCAGGTCGTTGTACATGGCCGAGAAGGCCTTCAGCTTGGCGAGGTCGTGGGTGTAGGCGAGGAGCACGTTCGGCACGAAGCCGATCTTGTCGCGGCATTTCTGGAAAAAGACCTCGGTCTCGGCATCGAGCGGCGCGGCTGGCAGGTCGAGGGCGATGATCGCCTCCGCCGCGGCCTTGTCCCGCCCGGCCGGCTTCTCGGCGCTCTTGGCGGATCTGGCGGACGGAGCGGCCTTGGCTGCGCTCTTTGTCTTCGATGGCGATGCCGGCATGGCGCTGTCTCCCGAAACCGATCCTGTGACCCGCCGGTTCCGGCCGGCGTCATCACCGCGTCGCAGGGTGGTAGCATGGCCCATCGGGCCGGCGAAATTGACTTTACGGCCGAGGGGCAGCGTGATCATCCTGCCCGCACGGCGCCAACAACCAAGACGAATCTGCCGCAAGGAGACGAGCATGAGCAATCGGGCCGAGGATGCGCGGGGGGCCGCGGCCATCATCGAGCAGGCGGGCATCATCCTGCGCGGCACCGAGGCCAGCGTTCCCGGCGACTATGCGACCGACCTGTTCGGCCGCGCCGACCCGGAGGACGTCGTCGCCTATGATGCGCGCGATCTCGCTGCGCTGGCCGTCGCCAGCCATGCCGCTTTCACCCGGCGGATTCCCGGCCGCTCCTCGATCCGGCTTACCGACCCCGAACCGACCTCCGTGGCCTCGCGGCTCGCCGCCGTCACGGTCATCGAGGTGGTCAATGACAACATGCCCTTCCTCGTCGATTCCGTGCTCGGCGTGCTGGCCGAGCAGGGTCTGAAGGTCGGCCTGGTTGTCCACCCGATCCTCACCGTCGAGCGCGAGCCGGACGGCACCCTGTCCGCCTATCGGGGCCTCGACGCCGAGCAGGCCTCGACCCGCGAGAGCCTCATCCACGTCCATGTCGAGAGAATCGGAGACGAGGTCCGCCGCGCCGCGCTGGTCGAGGAACTGGAGGCGACCCTTGCCGACGTGCGGATCTGCGTCGCCGACTGGAAGCCGATGCAGGCGCGCGTGCGGGCCATCATCGAGGACCTGAAGTCCAATCCCGTCCTGCCGGTCACCGAGATGGCCGAGGGAATCCAGTTCCTGGAATGGCTGGCCGCCAACAACTTCACCCTGCTCGGTATCCGCGACTACGCCTATGTGGGCGGCGTCGCCGAAGGCCAGCTCGAGCCGGAATTCACCTCCGGACTCGGCATCCTGCGCGACGAGAATGTGCGCATCCTGCGGCGCGGGGCCGATCTCGTCACCATGACGCCGGAACTGCGCGAATTCCTCATGCAGCCGGTGCCGCTGATCATCACCAAGGCCAATGTCCGCTCGCGCGTGCACCGCCGGATCCACATGGACTATGTCGGGGTGAAGCGCTTCGACCGGCACGGCCAGCTCGTCGGCGAGGCCCGCATTGTCGGGCTCTTCACCTCGACCGCCTATACGCGCTCGACGCGGACGATCCCCTATCTCAGGCGCAAGGTCGACCGCGTGCTGACGCGGGCCGGCTTCGACCCCGACGGTCATTCCGGCAAGGCGCTGGTCAACGTGCTGGAAAGCTATCCCCGCGACGAGCTGTTCCAGATCGACGACGACACGCTGTTCAACCACGCCATGGCGGTGATGCAGCTCGAGGACCGGCCGCGCGTCAGGGTTCTGCCGCGCGAGGACCGCTTCCACCGCTTCGTGTCGGTGATGGTCTATGTGCCACGCGACCGCTTCGACACGACGGTGCGGCTGGCCATCGGCAATTACCTGGCCGGCGTCTATCACGGCCGCGTCTCGGCCTTCTATCCGTTCTTCCCGGACGGGCCTCTGACGCGGGTCCATTTCATCATCGGCCGGGACGAGGGGGAGACCCCGCGCATCGACCGGGCGACGCTGGAGGCGGCGGTCTCGCGCATCGTGCGGACCTGGAGCGATGGCCTCGGTGAGGCGCTCGCGCTGGTGCACGGTCCGGCCCGGGCCGGCGATCTCGCGGCGCGCTACCGCGAGGCCTTCTCCGCGGCTTATCGCGAGGCGGTGCAGGCGGAAGACGCCATCGGCGACATCCGCATCTTCGAGGGCCTCAGCGAGGCCCGCCCCCTCGCCATCGACTTCTACCGGCCCGACGCGGCCGAGCGAACCGAAGCCGGCCTCAAGGTCTTCGCCCGCGGGCGGCCGATCCCGCTCTCCGAGCGCGTGCCGATCCTCGAGGCCATGGGATTTGCCGTGGTCGACGAGCGCACCTACGAAATCGCGCCTGCCGGCACGGCGCCGGTCTGGCTGCACGACATGTCGCTCGCCCGCCCCGGGGGGCAGGTCATCGACCTTGAGGCGCTGGACGAGAAGCTCGGCTCCGCCCTCATGGCGGTGATGCGCGGCGATGCGGAAAGCGACGGCTTCAATGCCCTGACGCTGGAGGCCGGTCTCGCCTGGCGCGACGTGGCGGTCATCCGCACCCTCGCCCGCACCCTCAGGCAGATCCGGGCCCCGTTCAGCCAGGACTATCTGTGGGCGACGTTGCGCAAACACGCGACGATCGCCAAGGGCATCGTGCTGATGTTCCACCTGCGCTTCGATCCGCGGCTCGGCCTGTCGCCGGAGGAGCGCAACGGCAAGCTCGCCGATCTTCTGGCGCGCTTCGAGGAGAGCCTGGCTCAGGTCAGTTCGCTGGACGAGGACCGCATCCTGCGCGCCTTCATCAACCTGATCCACTCGGCAGTGCGGACCAATTTCTACCAGACCGGGGAGGACGGGCAGGTCCGGCCGACCATCGCCGTGAAGTTCGAGTCGAAGAAGATCGACAACCTGCCGGCGCCGCGCCCGCTCTATGAGATCTTCGTCTATTCGCCGCGGGTCGAGGGCGTGCATATGCGCTTCGGCAAGGTGGCGCGCGGTGGCCTGCGCTGGTCCGACCGGCCGCAGGACTTCCGCACCGAGGTCCTCGGCCTCGTCAAGGCGCAGCAGGTGAAGAACGCCGTTATCGTGCCGGTGGGTGCCAAGGGCGGCTTCGTGCCGAAGCGCTTGCCGCCGGCGGGCCAGCGGGACGCCTGGCTGGCCGAGGGGACCGAGGCCTATCGCATCTTCGTCCGCTCGCTGCTGCAGATCACCGACAATATCGACGGCGCGACCATCGTGCCGCCACCGGAGACCGTCCGGCATGATGGCGATGATCCCTATCTCGTCGTCGCCGCCGACAAGGGAACGGCGACCTTCTCCGACATCGCCAACCAGCTCTCCCTCGACAAGGGCCACTGGCTGGGTGACGCCTTCGCCTCGGGTGGCAGCCAGGGCTACGACCACAAGGGCATGGGCATTACCGCCCGCGGCGCCTGGGAGGCCGTGAAGCGGCATTTCCGCGAGATGGGCACCGACATCTCGGCGACGCCCTTCACAGTGGCGGGGGTCGGCGACATGTCCGGCGACGTCTTTGGCAACGGCATGCTGCTGGAGAAGACCACCAAGCTGGTCGCGGCCTTCGATCATCGCGACATCTTCCTCGATCCCGCGCCGGATCCGGGTGCGGCCTGGAGCGAACGCAAGCGCCTGTTCGATCTGCCGCGCTCGTCCTGGGCCGATTACGACAAGGGCCTGATCTCGGCGGGCGGCGGCGTCTTCTCCCGCTCCGCCAAGTCCATCTCCCTGTCGCCGGAGGTGCAGGCGATGCTCGACCTGGCGAAGGCGCAGGCGACTCCCCAGGAGGTGATGAACGCCATTCTCAAGGCGCGGGTCGATCTCCTGTGGTTCGGAGGCATCGGCACCTATGTGCGCTCCGGCGCAGAGACCGACGACCAGGCCGGCGATCGCGCCAACGACGCCATCCGCATCACCGGCGCCGACATCCGGGCGAAGGTGGTGGGCGAGGGCGCCAATCTCGGCATGACCCAGCGGGGCCGCATCGAGGCCGGGCGTGCCGGGGTTCGCCTGAACACCGACGCCATCGACAATTCGGCGGGGGTGAACACGTCGGACGTCGAGGTCAACATCAAGATCGCCCTGACGACGCCGGAGCGCGACGGCCGGCTGGACGGTGCCGCGCGCAACGCGCTGCTCGCGGCCATGACGGACGAGGTCGGGCAGCTGGTCCTGCGCAACAATTACCTGCAGACCCTGGCGCTGTCGCTGTCGCAACGGCGCGGCCTGGAGGATCTCGGTTTCCAGCAAAGGCTGATGCAGAGCCTGGAAGCGCAGGGCAAGCTCGATCGGGCGGTAGAATACCTGCCTGACGAGATGGAGCTGGCCGACCGGCGCCGACGCGGCGATCCCCTGACCCGCCCCGAGATCGCCGTGCTCCTGGCCTATGCCAAGATCGATCTCTACGACCACCTTCTCGCCTCGTCGGTGCCGGACGATCCCTATCTGGCGCGCGAACTCGTCCGCTATTTCCCGCGGCCGGTGCAGGAGAAATTCCCCGACGCGGTGGAGAGCCACAGGCTGCGCCGCGAGATCATCGCGACGGGCCTCGCCAATTCGATGATCAACCGCGGCGGCCCCGCCTTCGTCGCCCGGCTGATCGACCAGACCGGTGCCGACGTCGCCACCATCGCCTCGGCCTTCGCCGCGGTGCGCGATTCCTACGGCATGACGGCACTGAACACCGAGCTCGACAGCCTGGACAACCGCGTCGCGGGGACGTTGCAGCTCGAGCTCTATGCGGCGATCCAGGACCTGCTGATCGACCGGGTCATCTGGTTCATCCGCAATGTCGACCTGACCCACGGCCTCGCCGACGTCGTCGCCCATCATCGAGCCGGCATCGAGACCGTGGCCGCGAGCCTCGACACGGCGCTGCCGCCGGAGGCCGCCGCCGCCCGCGCCGCCCGCACCTCCGAGCTCCGGACCGCCGGGCTGCCGGACCCGCTGGCCGGTGTGCTGGCGAGCCTGGACCATCTCGGCGCCGCCCCCGATATCGTCGCGGTGGCCGACCAGACCGGGCGCGGCGTCGCCGACGTCGCTGCCACCGCCTTCGCCGCCTCGGCGGTCTTCCGCCTCGACCAGATGAAGGGCGCGGCCAAGGCGATCACCGTCACCGACTATTTCGACCGGCTGGCGCTCGACCGGGCGCTTGATTCGATCGCCGACGCCGAGCGCCGCATCACCGCGGACATGGTCTCCGGCGATGCCTCCGGGGCCGCCGCGGTCGAGGCCTGGATGGCCGTGCATGGCGGGCGGGCCGAACGCATCAGGAAGGCGGTCGCGGAGATCGCCGGCTCGGGGCTCACCGTCTCCAAGGCGACGGTCGCGGCGAGCCTTCTCGGCGATCTGGTGCGCGCATGAAACGGCTTTCGGCTCTGATTCTTGCTGCCGCGCTCTTCTGCGCCTCGCCGGCGGCTGCCCAGGCGCCCCGCCCGGAGGGAAGCGAGGGCACGGTTCACCGCGAGCAGGTCTGGCGCCTGCCGCACAATGCCGACGAGGGCCGCGAGATCGCCGCGATCGTCTTCCGGCCGGCGGGCGATACGCCGCGGCCCCTGGTGGTGATGACCCACCACACGTCGGGCGATAATGCCCGTAACGGCGAGCCACGCCACGGCGTCTATCCCCATGCCGTCTCCTGGTTCGTCGAGCGGGGCTATGTCGTGGCGGTCGTCCACCGGCGCGGCTACGGCCTGACCGGTGGCGAACGCGCCGAGCGATTCGCCTGCCGCAGGCCCAACCATTTCGCCGCCGGGCGTGCCGACGCGGCCGACCTTGCCGCCGTCATCGACGGGCTGACCGGGCTGCCCTTCGTGCGCAAGGACGGCGTCATCGTCGTCGGGCAATCGACGGGAGGCTGGGCGGTTGCGACCCTCGCGGCAGAGAACCACCCGGCCGTCGCCGGGACGATCAATTTCGGCGGTGGGCGTCGCGGCCGGTCGGGCGAGACCGGCCAGACCTGCGCCCTCGACGAACTGGTGCGCGACGCGGGGTTCATGGGACGGCGGGCGCGGACGCCGGCCTTGTGGCTCTACACGGAGAACGACCAGTCCTTCGGCCCGGAGCTGACCCGCCGTATGGCGGAGGCCTATCGCAGCGCTGGCGGCGCCCTCGACTTCCAGCTGTTGCCGGCCTTCGGACGCGACGGGCATGCGCTGCTGCCCAATCCCGGCGGCATCCGCATCTGGGGGCCGCTGGTGGAGCCCTTCATCCAGAAATTCAGGTAGCCAGGTCAGGCCGTCTTGTCGACGGTCAGCCCGGTGCCGGGGGCGGGGCTCGCCTGGACCGCCGATGCCAGCAGGTCGACGACGCCCTGGTCGGCCTGAACCTGCTGCTTGACCATGGCTGTCTGGATGCCCATGCGGGTCTGCTCGCTCTGCATGGCGATCATCGTGCTGGCGATACCGACTGTCGACATGGGTGGTCTCCTGTCCCGGATCCCAGTTCTCGCACGGTGCGGTTAACGAAGCCTCTGCGCGTAGAGCCAGCAAGATGTGAATACCGCCGCCTGTTCTCACAAATGTCTGGCGCATGTTACGTCCCTACGTAAGCTTACGAAGCATTCGGCGCTACCGATTCGCTCCCCTTCCAGCGCAAAGCATGGGCCGCGGCTTGTTCGACAGATTTCCCCTCCTGCTCGATGCTGACGGACTCGACGAGCGGCAGCGGCGCGAAGTCCTCCGCGAGCTTTTCGATTTCCGCCCCTATCTCATGGCGAATGCTGCGTTGACGCTCGTCATCATCCAGGTCTTCCTGTCGGGCGCCGCACAGGAGGCGATGTTCTGCGGATTGCTCGTTGCACTGGGCACGATCATGCGCATCGCCGTCACCCGGTTCTATCAGGGGAAGGACAAGGCTGACGATGTCAGCCGGTGCGCCAAGGCCTTCGCCCTCATGTGCCTCGTGGTTGCGATCCTGTGGGGCGTGACCGGTGCGGTTCTCTACCGGGTGGCCGATGACAGCATGCGCATCGCTGTCGTCGGAATCGGCTGCGTCCTCGTTCAGGCGGTGACGTTGCGCACCTACATGGCTCCGGCACCGACCATGGCCCAGGTCGCCATCCTGATCGCCTTCCACGCGGCGGCAATCGTCTATGACGGGCTCTATGTCCTCATCCCGGTCTGCGTTCTCTATACGCTGTTCCAGGGCATGTGCATCCTCGCCCTCGGCAGGGTCCGCGTCCGGCAAATGCGGGCCGAACGCGAGACGCTGCGGTTGCTCGACGAGCTCCAGTTTACCAATGCCGAACTCACCCGCGCCAATCTACGGCTCGCCGATTCGGCGCTCAGTGATCCGTTGACCGGTGTTGGCAACCGGCGTCGCTTCGACGAGGCGCTGACCACGATGGTTCCCGCCGCCATGCGCAACGGCCGGCCGCTCTCGCTGCTGCTTGTCGATGTCGATCATTTCAAGCGCTTCAACGATGCCCATGGTCATATCGCCGGCGATGAGGCATTGCGGCGCGTGGCGGACCAGCTGCGCGCGATCGCCGGCGGGCCCGATCACGTGGTGGCCCGGTTCGGCGGTGAGGAATTCGCCGTGCTGTTGGCGGGGGTCGACGAGGCAGGTGCCTGCTCCCTTGCCGGTCAGATCATGACGGCGATTGGCGATCCCGCCTTGGAGCGGCCCCTGACGGTCAGCATCGGGGTTGCCACGGCACGCGGGCCTTCGGGCGCGGTAGAGCTCGTCAGCGAGGCGGACCGAGCGCTCTACGCCGCGAAGCGCGCAGGACGGAACCGGGCCATCTGCGGCAGTGACCTCGATCGAGGCGACCTTGATGCCGCCAGTTCCGGCCATCCGCTGGCTGCGGACCGGATCAGCGCCTGAAGCCGCCGGTCAGCGGGTGGGAACCGGGCGCTCGCCGCGATAGTCGTAGAAGCCGCGCTGCGCCTTCCGGCCCAGCCAGCCGGCCTCGACATATTTGACCAGCAGCGGGCAGGGCCGGTACTTGGAATCGGCGAGGCCTTCATAGAGCACCTGCATGACGGACAGGCAGGTATCGAGGCCAATGAAGTCGGCGAGCTGCAGGGGCCCCATCGGGTGGTTGGCGCCGAGCCGCATGGCGGTGTCGATGGCCTCGACCGAGCCGACGCCCTCGTAAAGCGTATAGATCGCCTCGTTGATCATCGGCAGCAGGATGCGGTTGACGATGAAGGCGGGGAAGTCCTCGGCTACTGCGATGGTCTTGCCGAGCTTGGTGCACAGAGCCCGGGAGGCCTCGAAAGTCTCGTCCTCGGTGGCGATGCCGCGGATCAGCTCGACGAGCTGCATGACCGGCACCGGGTTCATGAAGTGGATGCCGATGAAGCGCTCGGGGCGGTCCGTCGTCGAGGCGAGGCGGGTGATCGAGATCGAGGAAGTGTTGGTGGCCAGGATCGCGTCCGGCCGGAGGACCGGACAGACGGACTGGAAGATCTTGACCTTGACCTGCTCGTTCTCGGTGGCGGCCTCGATGACGAGGTCACAGTCGGCGAGATCGTCCACCTTGGGGGCGCCGCCGATGCGCAGCAGGGCGTTCTGGCGCTCCTCCTCGGAAATGAGGTTCTTCGACAGCTGGCGGCTCATATTGCCGTTGATCGTCGCCAGACCGGATTTGATGCGGTCCTCGGAGATGTCGTGCAGGGACACGTCGATGCCGGCGAGAGCCGCCACATGCGCGATGCCGTTGCCCATCTGCCCGGCGCCGATCACGCCGATCTTGCGAATTTCCATGGTTCCACCCGGTGGACGGCCCGGCGCATGGCGTCGGGCGGCGGTGCGATCAAAACGAACTGGCGAACATCTCTACGACGGTCCTGCCGCCGACGCCATCCCGACCGCTGACAAGAACGCGAGCGGAGGTCGTCCCCCGCCCGCATCGCGTCTCGGCTTACTTGCCGAGCTCTTTCTCGAGCTCGGGCAGGATGGTGAAGAGATCGCCGACGAGGCCGTAATCGGCGACCTGGAAGATCGGTGCCTCCTCGTCCTTGTTGATGGCGACGATCACCTTGGAATCCTTCATGCCGGCGAGGTGCTGGATGGCACCCGAAATGCCGACGGCGATGTAGAGGTCCGGCGCGACGACCTTGCCGGTCTGGCCGACCTGCCAGTCGTTCGGCGCATAACCGGCATCTACCGCGGCGCGCGAGGCGCCCATGGCGGCGCCGAGCCGGTCGGCGACGGGTTCGATCACCTTGGCGAAGTTCTCTTTCGATCCGAGTGCGCGGCCACCCGAGATGATGATCTTGGCGGCGCCGAGCTCGGGGCGGTCGGACTTGGCGATCTCCTCGCCGGCGAAGGTCGACAGCCCCGGATCGGCGACGGCCGCAATGGCCTCGATCGGGGCGCTGCCGCCCGTGCCGGCCGCCTGGAACGAGGCGGTGCGCACGGTGATGACCTTCTTGGCATCGGTCGACTGCACGGTCTGGATGGCGTTGCCGGCATAGATCGGCCGCTCGAAAGTGTCGGGCGAGATCACCTTGACGATGTCGGAGATCTGCATGACGTCGAGCAGGGCGGCGACGCGCGGCATGATGTTCTTGCCGTTGGCGGTGGAGGGCGCGACGAGCGCGCCATAGCCGCCGGCCAGCGAGACGATCAGCGCTGCCGTCGGCTCGGCCAGGAGATTGGCATAGGCCTTGTCGTCGGCGACCAGCACCTTGGCGACGCCGGCGAGCTTCGAGGCGGCTTCCGCCGCCGCGCCGCAACCCGATCCGGCGACCAGCACCGTCACGGGCGCGCCGAGCGCGACGGCCGCGGTCAGCGCCTTCAGCGTCGGATCCTTCAGCGAGGCATTGTCGTGTTCTGCGAGAAGGAGCGTGGCCATTAGAGCACCCCGGCTTCGTTCTTGAGCTTGCCGACGAGTTCGGCGACGGAGCCGACCTTGACGCCGGCCTGGCGGCCACCCGGCTCGGCGGTCTTGAGGACCTTGAGGCGGGGGGCGACGTCGACGCCATAGGCGTCCGGCGCCTTCTCGTCGATCGGCTTCTTCTTCGCCTTCATGATGTTGGGCAGCGAGGCGTAGCGCGGCTCGTTCAGGCGGAGGTCGGTGGTGACGATGGCGGGCGTCTTCAGCGTCACGGTCTGCAGGCCGCCGTCGACCTCGCGGGTGACCGAGACGGTGTCGCCGGCCAGTTCCACCTTGGAGGCGAAGGTGCCCTGGGGCCAGCCGAGGAGGGCGGCGAGCATCTGGCCGGTCTGGTTGGCGTCGTCGTCAATGGCCTGCTTGCCGAGAATGACGAGGCCCGGGGCCTCCTCGCCGACGACACCCTTCAGGATCTTGGCGACGGCGAGCGGCTCGACGGTGGCGTCGGTCTTCACATGGATACCGCGATCGGCACCCATGGCGAGTGCCGTGCGGATCGTTTCCGCCGCGCCCTGCGCGCCGATGGAAACGACGACGATTTCGGTGGCCACGCCCTTTTCCTTCAGACGGATGGCTTCCTCGACGGCGATCTCGTCGAAGGGGTTCATCGACATCTTCACATTGGCGAGTTCGACCCCGGAGCCGTCGGGCTTCACGCGGATCTTGACGTTGTAATCGACGACCCGTTTCACGGGCACAAGGATCTTCATCATGTCCCTCCCCGAGCGGGTGATTTCGCGCTCGGATAATCGGATTTGAAAGTCATTTCGACCGGGCCGGCACCCTAGAAGCGGCCCCGCGGGGTGTCAACGAAACCGCCCCGGCGCCGCCATAGGGCCTTCGGGTGATGCAGCGCAACACAATCCGCCGCTCGGATCAGAATGCCAGCGTCGCGACCACCGGCACGTGGTCCGAGGGCCGGTCCCAGCCGCGCGCCGCGCGCAGGATATCGACGGCGCGCATGGCGGGAGCGAGCGCCGGACTCAGCCAGACATGGTCCAGGCGGCGGCCCTTGTCGGCGCTGTCCCAGTCCGGCGAGCGGTAGCTCCACCAGGTGAAGAGCTTCTGCGGCTCAGGGGTGAGGGCGCGCATCATGTCGACCCAGCCGCCGGCCGCTGCCACCTCGGTCAGGCGCCGGCGCTCGAGCGGGGTGTGCGAGACGACCTTGGCGAGTTGCTTCGAACTCCACACGTCGTGCTCGAGCGGGGCGATGTTGAGGTCGCCGACGAGGATGGCACGCGCCGCACCGCCGCCGACGCGGAGCGCATCCCAGGCCTCCATCTCGTCGAGAAAGCCGAGCTTGTGGGCGAATTTATCGTTGACTGCGGGATCGGGCTCGTCGCCGCCTGCCGGAACATAGAAATTGTGGATGCGGGTGCCAGCGGCCGGGCCCTCGGCGAGGGTGACGGCGATGTGCCGTGCATCGTTCTTGCCGCAGAAGGCGCGGCGGTCGATGTCGGCGAGGGCGTGACGGGAAAAGACGGCGACGCCGTGATAGCCCTTCTGCCCATGAATGGCGGTGTGCTCGTAGCCCATGCGCTTGACGTCGGCGAGCGGGAACTGCCCGTCGATGCACTTGGTCTCCTGCAGGCACAGGACGTCGGGCTGGTGCTCGGCGACGAAACGGGCGACCGTCTCGATGCGGAGACGGACGGAGTTGATGTTCCAGGTGGCGATCTTGAGCGTCATGTGTCCTCGCGCGCCGGACCATAGAAGGCCGCCAGCGTCCCTGGAAGTGTCAGCATCGGCCTGTCCACGGTTTGCAACGCCGGCGGGAGGGACGCTCTCCGGACCACCGCCGGCTTGCGGCTTGCCCGGAACCGGCTTTGATGGTCCAACACGATTCGGATAAGGGCGCTTTCCGTCATGCCGACGCTGTTCCGCTTTGCGACGATCCTCATCGTGCTCGCCGGCCTCGGCTTCTCGGGAATGCTGGCGCTCGCCTATCTGGTGGAGCCGGAAGCGCGGGAGATGACCGTGCAGGTTCCGCCCGCCCGCCTGCAGCCGCGCCGGTAAGGCGATGGCCGGGGAGATCGATCTGTTCCTCGACATGATGGCCGCCGAACGGGGTGCCGCGCGCAATACGCTCGAGGCCTATCGCCGCGATCTCGACGATTATGCCGGATTCCTTGCCGCCGCCGGTGCGAGTCCGAAGGCCGTCACCACGGCGACGATCCGCGACTATCTGGCGGATTGCCAATCCCGCGGACTGAAGACGGCCTCCGTCGCCCGCCGGCTGTCGGCCGTCCGCCAACTCCACCGCTTCCTCTATGGCGAGGGCATGAGCGGGGAGGACCCCGCTGCGGTGCTGGAAGGCCCGCGGCGCGGCCGTCCATTGCCCAAGACGTTGGCGCTGGCTGAGGTCGACCGTCTGCTCGCAAGCGCGCGCGAGGGGCTTGATGATGCGGCGCGGCCGGTCGGCGAGCGTCTCAGAGCGGCGCGGATCACCTGTCTGCTCGAGCTTCTCTATGCGACGGGCATGCGTGTATCGGAACTCATCGCCCTGCCGGTGACGGCGGCGCGCCGCGACCAGCGGTTCCTCGTGGTTCGCGGCAAGGGGGACAAGGAACGCATCGTCCCGCTGAACGGGGCCGCCAAGGACGCCATGGCTGCCTATCTCGCACTGCGCGAGACGGCCGGCCTCGGGCCGTCGAAATGGCTGTTTCCCTCCTCTGGCGAGAGCGGCCATCTGACGCGCCAGCATGTCGGCCGTGAACTTAAGGGCGTCGCGGGGGCAGCCGGGCTCTCCGCTGCCAAGGTGTCACCGCACGTCCTGCGCCACGCCTTCGCCAGCCACCTTTTGCAGAACGGGGCCGATCTGCGCGCCGTCCAGCAGCTTCTCGGTCATGCCGATATTGCGACGACACAGATCTATACCCATGTGCTGGACGAGCGGCTGAAAAGCCTGGTGCGGGACCTGCACCCCCTCGGCAACGACGGGTAGGGACAGGTCCGTCCTTGACTTGCCTTGCCCCGAAAGGCATGTGCTCGCGCTTCGTCGGGCCCTCCGGGGCCGTCCCCCGGCCCCCACGGGTCGCCGTTCACAGGTCCTGGGCCGCACCTTGCCGATGCGCAGCTACCTCGATTTTGAAAAACCGATCGCCGAACTCGAATCCAAGGTCGAGGAACTGCGCGAGGTCGCGGCGCGCGACGGCGGGGTGTCCATCACCGAAGAGGTGACGCGGCTTGAGCAGAAGGCCGGTCAGGCCCTCAAGGATCTCTACCAGGCCCTGACGCCGTGGCAGAAGACGCTGGTCGCCCGCCATCCCGGCCGCCCCCACACGCTCGACTATATCGGCAAGCTCGTCGAGGACTTCACGCCGCTCGCCGGCGACCGGGTCTTCGGCGAGGACGAGGCGATCATCGGCGGGTTCGGCCGGTTCCGCGGCCAAAGCCTCTGCATCATGGGCCACGAGCGCGGTGACACGACCGAGACCCGCATCCGTCATAATTTCGGCATGGCGCGACCGGAGGGCTACCGCAAGGCCGTGCGCCTGATGGAGACCGCCCAGCGCTTCGACATCCCGGTGGTCTCGCTGGTCGATACGGCGGGAGCCTATCCCGGCATCGGCGCCGAGGAGCGCGGCCAGGCCGAGGCCATTGCCCGGTCCACCGATTGCAGCCTTGGCCTCGGCGTGCCGAACGTCGCCATCATCATCGGCGAGGGTGGTTCGGGCGGCGCCATCGCCATCGCCACCGCCAACCGGGTGATGATGCTGGAACACGCCATCTACAGCGTGATCTCGCCGGAAGGGGCCGCATCGATCCTGTGGCGCGACACGACCAAGGCGCAGGAAGCGGCCACCAACATGAAGATCACCGCCCAGGACCTGATGCGGTTCGGCGTCATCGACCAGATCGTGCCGGAGCCGCTGGGCGGCGCCCACCGCGATCCCGATCTCGCGGTGGCGCGGGTGGGCGATGCGATCGAGGCGGCTTTGCAGGGGATGGCCGGTCTGCCGCCGGAGGAGGTCCGCCGGCTCCGGCGTGACAAGTTCCTCGCTATCGGGCGGACGATCTGATCCGGTCGACAGGGTGATCTGCCATGGTTCCGCCGCGTTCCTTGCCGCACCATCACCGACCTGTGACCAGCCTGAGGAATTCATTAACCTTCGGTGTGGTTTCCGGCGGGTTGCGGTAACCGCAGGTTGACGCTATCGGTCGTTTTCAAGGGTCCGTTAAGGATCAGCAGCGCCAAGCTGATACCGTTCGAGGGGCATTGTTCGCCCTGTTTCGGGAGCATCGCATTGCAGCAGACGGCCGGTATGTCCCAGGTGGCAATCTCGCGGTCCAACCGGCTCGGCGGCTGGCGGCTGGCGCTATCCGTCGCCGCATGCGCCGTCCTGCTCGCGGGCTGTCAGAGCCAGACCGTTTCGCGCAACGATCCCAACCGCGGCAATGTGCCGATCGCCCAGGCCGTGCTTGAGGAGCTGAACGTCAAGGGCATGACGCGCACCTCGCCGGTGCTGATGCGGATCTTCAAGGAAGAGGCCGAGCTGGAGGTCTGGAAGCGGGACGCGACCGGCCGCTTCGCCCATTTCAAGACCTATCCGATCTGCAATTATTCGGGCGACCTCGGCCCGAAGGTGCGGGAGGGCGACCGGCAGTCGCCGGAAGGGTTCTATCAGATCAATATGGGCCTGATGAATCCGCGCTCGTCCTTCTACCTCGCCTTCAACATGGGCTTCCCCAACCAGTTCGACCGCTCACATGGCCGGACCGGTTCGCACCTGATGGTGCATGGCGACTGCTCGTCGCGCGGCTGCTACGCCATGACGGACGAGGCCATCGGGGAGGTCTATGCGCTGGCCCGCGAGGCGCTGCAGGGCGGCCAGGAGAGCTTCCAGGTGCAGGCCTTCCCCTTCCGTATGACGCCGCGGAACATGGCCCGCCACCGCAACAATCCGAACATGGCCTTCTGGAAGAACCTGAAGGAAGGCCACGACCATTTCGAGGTGACGCGCCAGGAGCCGCAGGTCGACGTCTGTGAGCGCCGCTACGTGTTCAACGCGGTGTCGCCGCAGTCGGTGCTGGCGCAGGCCGGCGGCACGGGCGAGACACGCGAGATGATCGCCGTGAACGATCCCTGGGCCGGCACCCGCCGCACCGGCGCGTCGCGCGCCAATGTCACGACCGCGCCGGCGCCGCGCACGCCGGTGCCGACCTCGCTGAACCAGCCGGTCACGACCATGGCGCCGGTGACGCGCGAGGCACCGGCCTCCGCCCGGTCGATCCGCACCCGCTTCACCGCCATCGGCGACGACACGTCGGCGCCACGTCCGAGCTTCCAGGCCGCCGGCCGCTGCCCCGCCTATGTCGTGCCGCCGGCGATCCGCCAGGCGGTTGCGGCCAAGCATGCCCGCGACATGGCGCAGGTCGCCGTGCTGTCCCGCGAGATTACGCCGGCGCCGGCCCGCTCCGGCATCGACGGCGGGACGCATCGCACCTTCGCGGACCGTTTCGCCCATCGCCAGATTCGCGTCGGCTCGTCGGAACCCCATTTCTCGCTCGCCAGCCAGCAGAGCCAGCCCGTGACGCTCGTCTCGGCGCGTTCGCCGGTCGTTGCGGAAGCGGCGCCGGCCGCTGCTCCGGCCCCTGTTGCCGCGGCCCCCGCTCTCGCCTCGGCCACGTTGACGCCGGTGACGCTGGAAGCCTCCATCGCCACCTCGATGATGAGTGCGCCGGTGCCGCAGCCCTCGCCGATGCGCACGACTGTCGCCCAGCGGCAAAGCGGCGGTGAGGTGTCGCAGGCGCTTCCGGGCTCGGCCTTCGCACCCGTCCAGCCGGCGGCACAGCCGGCGCAGCCACAGGGCAACTGGTTCTCGCGCGCCGTGGGCGCGCTTGGTGGCGGCAATGCCGAGACGGCGCCCGCCCAGCAGCAGGTTGCGCCGCAGGTGGCGAACCAGGGTGCCGCCCGCAACTGAGCGGTTTCCCTGCATTCACATTCTTGACGAGGCGGCCTGCGGGCCGCCTTTTTCTGTTACGCCGCCAGCGGATAGGTTTCTTCGACGAGATAGGGGCCGCCGCCGACGGATTCCTTCGACGAGAAGAGCGCGAAGCTCGGCACGATGAAGGTGCGGCTCATGAACAGGCCGCGGAGCGCCAGCCAATCGGCCACCGTGCGGGCGGTGGCATCGCGACCGAGGCGCGCCAGCGTGATATGGGGCACGAACTTCCGCGGTTCGGGCGACAGGCCGACGCGGCGCATGATGCGCTCGTGTTCGGCCTGCAGTTCCATCAGCGGCTGGGTCTGCCGGACCGCGACGAAGATGGAGCGCGGGCGGTCGCCGCCAAAGGCGCCGAGCCCGGTCAGCGTCACCTCGATGGAGCGCTTGCGCACGGCATAGAGCAGGTCGGCGATCTCGTTGGCTGTTCGCTCATCGACGTCGCCGACGAAGCGCAGAGTGAGGTGATAGTCCTCCGGTTCCATCCAGCGGGCGCTCATCAGGCCGCCGCGCAAACTCGCCAGGTCCTCGCGCAGGGCCTCGGGAACCTCGAGACCGGTGAAGATGCGGGGCATGGCGACCTCCCTGCGCTGCACGTCGGCGCCCTGACGGGCGCCGCAACCCTTCGTTCCCGGCTGCCACCGCGGGCGCGCCCCGGCAAGACCGTCCCGAGACGCGGACCCCGGCGAATCGGCCGCGGAACAAGTCGAGTGTGACGCTCGCCGGGCTCGATGTCATGACCATGACGCAGCCGTGGCGCCGACCGATCAGGCGACCTTCAGGGCCGTCCAGTGATCCAGGAAGGCGTCGAGCCACAGGCGCACGCCCGGGTCATGGAGATAGCGTCCGTCGAAATGGTCCTGCCGGGGGCGGGCGTTGGGGGATGCCATCCGCTCATGCGCCCGCGTCGTCCAGCGGTTCATCATCCAGTGGGTCACCTCGGGGTGGAACTGGATGCCATAGGCCGCCTTGCCGACACGGATCGCCTGGTTGGCAAAGCAGTCGCCGGTGGCGAGCAACTCGGCGCCCTCCGGCACGTCGAAGCCCTCGCGGTGCCACTGGTAGACATGGTCCGGCCAGGGCAGTTCGCGCAGGGCGGCCTCGGTGGCGTGGAGCGGATAATAGCCGACCTCGACCTGGCCCTCGGGGTGGAAGGCGACCTTGGCGCCGAGATGGCGTGCCAGCATCTGCGCGCCGAGGCAGATGCCGAGGAAGGGCAGTTCATCCTTCAGCGCCACGCCGATCCAGTCGGTCTCCGCCTTGACGAAGTCGTCGGGGTCGTTGGCGCTCATCGGGCCACCGAAGATGACGGCGCCGGCGAGGCTGCGCGTATCGGCTGGCAGCGGGTCGCCGAAGCGGGGCCGGCGGATGTCGAGGCGAAAGCCGCGCTCCTCGAGCAGGCGGCCGACCCTGCCGGGCGTCGAATGCTCCTGATGCAGGACGATGAGGATGTCCTTCGGCCGGCCGGCGCGGGACGACGCCCGTTTCCGCACGACCGGCGCCAGCGGTCCGGAAATCGTCGCGTCGGGTCGCAACAGGGGACGCACGGACATGGCGCGGAATCACCTCGGGGCCTGATCAACGGCCGATAGTGTGATGAAATGATGGGCTTGCTTAAAGATGGCTGAACAAATGGCAGATGTGCGTTGCACAACTGTCACAGAGGGCCACTCAGCCCGCCAGAGCCCGGGCCAGGACTGCGGCCTCGACGGGCTTCTGCAGCACGATGTCGAAAAGGCCGGGGAGCATGTCGGCGGGATCGTCGCCGGAGAGCGCCACGAGGCGCGGATGGCGGGGATGCGCCCGCATCGCCAGGGCGACGGCGGCGCCGTCCATGTCGGGCATCCGGCGGTCGATGACGGCGACGTCGAAATGGTCGGCGGCGGCTGCCTCGAGGGCAGCGTGACCACCGTCGACCGAGGTCACCTGATGCCCCAGCGCGCTGGCAATGCGCGCCACGACCTCGCGCGAGAAGGCGTGGTCATCGGCGATCAGCACCTTCAGGGACGGTCCCCTCGCGGCGGTCGCGGTTCTTCCGGCGGGCATGGCGGGCATGCGACAGGCCTAACGCCGAATGACGAAGAAATGGTTTATTGCGCGGTTTCTGTTCAGGGAGTTGCGCATCCCCATGGTCGAACTCCTGCTGCTCGTCGCCCCGGTCTTCGGGCTCGTCGCCCTCGGCTACGCGGCGGCGCTGGCCGGGCTGATCGGCGAGCGGGCCAACGAGGGCCTGACCTCCTATCTCTTCGTCATCGGTGCCCCGGCGCTGATGTTCAAGCTGCTCACCGCCGCGGTCTTTCCCGGCGTTTTCCCCTGGGGCTACTGGATCGCCTATTATGCCGGCATGGCCACCGTCTGGGGCCTTGCGACGGTCCTGGCGGCCCGGATGTTCCGCCGCTCGCGCGGCGATGCGGTGATCGCCGGTCTTGCGGCGGGCCAGGCCAATACCGTGCTGATCGGCATCCCGATCATCCTCAAGGCCTATGGCGACGAGGCGGCCTTCCCCATCGCCATGCTGCTGGCGGTCAACCTGCCGATCACCATGACGCTGGCGACCCTGATGCTGGAGGGCACCCGGGCCGCCACCGGCGGCGCCCTCTTCGTCAAGCTCGGCCGGGGCCTGGCGACCCATCCCCTCATCATCGCCATGGCGGCCGGTGTCGCCTTCCAGTTCCTCGGCATCCGCCCGTCCGGCGTGGCGGCGACCATGCTCGACATGGTGGCCAACACGACCATCCCCCTCTCGCTCATCGCGCTGGGACTGTCGCTGAAGACCTATGGCGTGCGCGCCGACGTGCCGGTGGCGCTGATGATCTGCCTGCTGCGGCTGCTGGTGCATCCCGCCATCGCCTATGTCGTCGCGCATCACATCTTCGCGCTGCCGCCGTCCTGGACCGGGACCGTGGTGCTCTTTGCCGCCATGCCCGCCGGCATCAACGCCTATCTGTTCGCGGCGCGCTACGGGCAGGGCGTCGGCATCGCCTCGACGGCTGTGGCGCTGTCCACCCTGCTGTCGGCTGTCACGACGCTCGTCTGGCTGCGCGTGCTCGGCGTCGGCTGAAGCGGTTCATCGCCAGTTCATGCGCCGCAAGGCGAAATCTGGGGAATTGCGTAGCATCCTCGGATGGTGGATTGTGACGCTCACGATTTCGTGTTCAGCCGCTCGCGGGTGCCCAAGCGTTGAATAGCCCACCCGCCTCCGCAGCAGACGGTCTCGACCGCAAGGTCTTCCGTGACTTCTTCGTCCTCGCCGCGGGCTGGTGGACGGGAGCGACGGCGCGCCGTGCCTGGTTCCTGACGGCAGCGCTGGCCGCCTGCCTGATCGTCAATGTGGGCATCAATTTCGCGGTCAACACCTGGAACCGACGGTTCTTCGACGCCCTCGAGAATACCGACACCCAGACGGTGTTCTGGGCTGTCATCGTCTTTTTCGGCCTCGTCGTCTGCGCCGCCGCCATCGGCGTCGGCATCGTCCTGTCCCGCGAGACGCTGCAGGTCCGCTGGCGCGAGTGGCTGATAGGGTCGCTGATCGACCGCTGGATCGGCGGCCAGCGCTATTACCGCATGGGCCTGGCGCGAACCGAGCCGGCCAATCCGGAATACCGCATTGCCGACGACACGCGGCTGGCGACGGAACCGATCGTCGACTTTGCCATCGGCCTGCTCTCGTCCATCGTCTCGGCCCTGACCTTTGTCGGCGTCCTCTGGGTGGTGGGCGGGGCGCTGACGGTCCAGGTCGGCGGCGCGACGCTGTGGATTCCCGGATACATGGTGCTGGCGGCCCTCGTCTATGGCATCTCCATGTCGCTGCTGATGCTGTGGGTCGGCCATCGCCTGCCGGGGGCGGTTGCCCGGCGCAACGAGGCCGAGGCCAAGCTCCGCTTCGAGTTGACGCGGCTGCGTGAGAATTCCGAGAGCGTCGCGCTGATCCGCGGCGAGGCGGATGAACGCCGGGCCCTCGGCACCACCTATCAGGAGCTCGTGCGGCGCTGGCTCGGCGTGGTGCGCCGGCACGGGCACATCACCTGGCTGACCAATGGCAGCGGCGTCTTCGTGCCTGTCCTGCCGCTGCTGCTGGCGGCGCCGAAATATCTGTCGGGCGAGTTCACCCTCGGTCAGGTGACGCAGCTCGCCGGCGCCTTCCTGCAGGTCCAGGTGGCCATCGCCTGGCTGGTCGACAATTTCCGCGCGCTCGCCCAGTGCTATGCGTCGATGCAGCGCGTCACCGAACTGACCAATGCCATCGACGACATCGACGGCGACTTCGATCGCAACCAGCAAGGTGGCCGAAGCGGCGTCGCTCTGACCCCTTCCACGTCCGGTATGGTGCGGCTGGACACGCTGACCATCTCCGACCGTTCGGGACGCGTGCTCATCGATCAGGCCAATGCCCGGATCGAGGCCGGCGAGAAGGTCATGGTCTCGGGCGAGAGCGGCACCGGCAAGTCAACGCTGGTGCGCGCGCTCGCCGGCCTCTGGCCCTGGGGGACCGGCGTCATCGCCCTGCCGGCCGGCGGCACCATCGCCTTCGTTCCGGAGAGGGCCTATCTGCCCGCCGGGACGCTGCGCGGCGCACTCCTCTATCCGGCCCAGAGCCTGTCCGTGGACGATGCGGTCCTCAGCGAAGCGCTGACCGAGGCCGGGCTCGGCTATCTCAGCCGCCGCCTCGACGAGGTCGACCGCTGGGACCAGACCCTGTCCAACGGCGAGCGCCAGCGCCTCGCCATCGCCCGCCTGCTCGTCCAGCGTCCCGATCTCGTCATTCTCGACGGCGCCACCAGCGCGCTCGACGAGGGCGGCGAGGCGCGGCTGATGGCGACCCTGGTGGCCGCTCTCGACCGTTCGACGCTGATCAGCGTCGGCTTGCGGCCGGGCCTCGAGGCCCTGCACGACCGCAAGCTGCAGCTGTCACGCGGCGACCACGGGGCCCACCTCGCCTCCGTCGCCCTCAGGCCGCCCATGGCGGTGGCCACTTCCTCACCCTAGGCCCGTCGCCGAGATCGCGACGTCACAAGGACCACAACCATGTCACTGCACATCTGGGACCACTTCTGGGACCTCCGGGTCAAGGAATGCCCCTGTGACGTCCATTTCTGCGACTGGCTCGACGAGAACGAGATCTCGGGCAAGGCCATCTTCCATTTCGGCACCGGCGGCCACCACATTCTCGGCCTGCACAATGTCGAGAAGGACCGCAAGAACGTCATCCTCGGCATCACCGCCTCGCCCGGCGAGATCCGCACCTACGAGACGATGATCGTCGAGAATCCCGAGCTCGGCTGGGGATACAAGGCGTTCTTCGGCGACATCTACCAGCTCGACGCGCGGCTGCTGCCGATGTTCGACATCGTCACGCTGTTTCATGTCGGCGAGTTCCGTACCGCCGCCAATGACGCCTATGGTGGGCTCACCGACTACCAGATGGTCAAGCTGCTGGTCGGCCAGACCAGGCCGGGCGGGACCGTCGCCTTCTATGCCGGCTCCTATGCCTATGACATTGCCAAGATCCAGCACGACAAGATGGTGGAGGAAGGGCTGCTGATGCCCAAGGGTCAGTACAAGACCCTGCCGCTGTTCGAGCGGACGGCGAAGCCTGTCTGAGGCTGCCGGGCCGGTCGACGGTCCCCGTCTTGCCAATCGTCACGGCCCGGTCGATCATGTCCGGACCGTGACGCGAGCCGGAGCGCCGGAAGGAGCCTCATGTCCGACAGCGAGCCGCGTATGACCGGCACCGTCGTTCCCCTGAACGTCGGCGCCGCCCCCTCCCGGGTCTCGTTCGACCGTCGCGAATTGCAGGCGATCCTCCAGCTCTATGGGCGCATGGTCGCGGCCGGGGAATGGCGCGATTACGCCATCGATTTCCTGAAGGGCAAGGCCGTCTTCGCCATCTTCCGGCGCGCCTCGGAAATGCCGCTCTACCGCGTCGAGAAGAACCCCGAGGCGAAACAGGGACCCTATGCCGTGATCAACACGGCCGGCCTCGTCCTGAAGCGCGGCCATGATCTCCGGCGTGTGCTGGCCGTGCTGGAGAAGCCGGTCAAGCTGGTGCAATAGGCGGTCAAGCCGTCCCGCGTGCCCTGACGATGGTGCGGATCGCAAAGCTCGAATGGATGCGTGCCACGCCCGGCAGGCGCGACAGCACCTCCTTGTGGATGCGCTCGTATCCGGCGGTGCCGTCGGTTTCGACCCGCAGGAGATAATCGGCCGCGCCACCCATCAGGTAGCATTCCCGCACCTCTGGACACCGCTTCACTGCCGCCTCGAAACGGTTGAGGTGGTCCTCGGTCTGCCGCTCGAGCGTGATCTGGATAACGACGACCGTCGGCAGGGCGTCGGTGGGGTCCTCGATCAGGGCGGCATAGCCGCGGATGACGCCCCCGGCCTCCAGGGCCCGCAGCCGCCTCAGGCAGGCCGATGGTGACAGGCCGACCTCACCCGCCAGCGCCGCATTGCTGATGCGGCCGTCGACCCGCAGCACGCGCAGGATGCGATGGTCGAAGGCGTCGAGGTCCATGAGGACGATCCTTGCGTTGAGACGCCTATTTATTTCACAGGGAACACTTCCAAGCAATAATGTGCATCAGATCGCAATGATACGCACGATTGTTGTTCTTATGCTCTAGGTCGTGCCGACGGCTTCCGGCGCGGCTGGAGGGGTTCCCTTTGAAGGTCATCGTTCTCGGCAGCGGCGTCATCGGCGTGACCACCGCTTATTTCCTCGCGCGCGACGGCCACGAGGTCGTGGTCATCGACCGTCAGGATGGCGCCGGCCTTGAGACGAGCTTCGCCAATGCCGGCGAGATCTCGCCCGGCTATTCCGCCCCGTGGGCCGCACCCGGCGTACCGCTCAAGGCGATCAAGTGGCTCGCGATGAAACACGGGCCTCTGGTCATTCGCCCCAACCCCGACCCGCGGATGTGGCTCTGGATTCTCCAGATGCTGCGCAACTGCACCGCGGCGCGCTATGCGCTGAACAAGGGACGCATGGTGCGCCTGGCCGAGTACAGCCGCGACGTCCTGAAGGCCCTGCGTGCCGAAACCGGCATCGCCTATGATGAGCGCCAGCAGGGCACGCTGCAGCTGTTCCGGACCCAGGCCCAGGTCGATGGTGCAGCCGCCGACATCGCCGTGCTGCGTGACAGCGGCGTGCCCTTCGAGGTCCTCGACGCGGCCGGGTGCGTGGCCGCCGAGCCCGGTCTCGGTCCGCGGCGCGACCGGATCGCCGGAGGGCTGCGGCTTCCCGGCGACGAGACCGGGGACTGCCACCTGTTCACCCAGCGCCTCGCCGGGCTTGCCGCCGGCCTCGGCGTCACCTTCATGAACCGGACGCTGATCGAGGCGATCACGACAGCCGCCGGCCGGGTGACGGGCGTGCGCACCAGCGCCGGAACCATCACGGGCGATGCCTATGTGGTGGCGCTCGGCAGCTACTCGCCTTTCCTGCTGCGGCCGCTGGGCATCTCGATACCCGTCTATCCCGTGAAGGGCTATTCGCTGACCCTGCCCGTGACCGATGCGGCGGCCGCACCGGTCTCGACCGTCATGGACGAGACCTACAAGGTGGCCATCACCCGCCTCGGCGACCGCATCCGCGTCGGCGGAACGGCTGAACTCGGCGGCTTCGACATGACCCTGCGGGCCGGGCCGCGGGCGACCCTCGCCCATTCGGTCGGCGACCTTTTCCCGCATGGGGGCGATCTGAACGCGGCGACCTTCTGGACCGGGCTGCGCCCCATGACGCCGGACGGCACGCCGGTCATCGGCCCGACCCGCTACGCCAACCTGCACCTCAATACCGGCCATGGCACGCTGGGCTGGACCATGGCCTGCGGTTCGGGCCGCATCCTTGCCGACATGCTGTCGGCGCGCCGGCCGGAGATCGACACCGGCGATCTCGCGATGAGCCGCTATGCTGCCTGAGCAGGACCAATCGTCTGCGCGCCGCGTATGAATGCGAGATGGGGACGAACCGGTCGTTCCATCCCCCGAACAGATCGGACCGTCTTGCTTGACCGCCGGTTCGGCAACATGGTCTGCTCGGGTCATCGAAAGGCCGTTTCATTCATTGAAATGCCTGAGCGACATAGACCAACGCTGCACCTGTTCCTCCGGGGAGGGTGACGACCAGGACCCGCTTCAGCCGTGACGAGCCTCGCTTCGCTGCCGCCAGCCGCCATTCCGCCCGAGGACGAGGCTCTGCGCTCGCAGGTCAAGGCCTTCCTCGCCAGGCAACTGGAGGGCATGCCGCCCGAACGCCGGGCGCGCTCGTGGATGGGTTCGGACCCGGCCTTCAGCCGGGCGCTCGGCCAGCGCGGCTGGCTCGGCCTCAGCTTGCCGAAGCGCTATGGCGGCGCCGAGCGCGGTTTCTTCGCCCGTTTCGTCATCGCCGAGGAACTGCTCGCCGCCGGCGCCCCGGTGGCGGCCCATTGGATCACCGACCGCCAGTCGGGGCCGCTGATCCTGCGCTATGGCACCGAGGCGCAGCGCGCATTCTACCTGCCGAAGATTTCGGCCGGCGAGATCTTCTTCTGCATCGGCATGAGCGAGCCGAATTCCGGCTCGGATCTCGCCAGCGTGCGCACCCGCGCCGAGCCGCTCCCTGGTGGCGGCTATCGCCTCAACGGGCGGAAGATCTGGACCAGCAATGCGGCGATCTGCCACTACATGATCGCACTCGTGCGCACCTCCGGCACCCCCGACGACCGCCAGAAGGGCCTGTCGCAGGTCATCATCGACCTCAGGCAGCCGGGCATCACCATCCGCCCGATCCGCGACCTGTCGGGCGACGCGCATTTCGCCGAGGTGACTTTCGACGACGTCACGCTTCCGGCCGAGGCCCTGATCGGCGAGGAGGGCGCCGGCTGGGAGCAGGTGAATGCGGAACTCGCCTTCGAGCGCTCGGGTCCGGAACGCATCCTGTCGTCGATGGTGCTGGTCGATACCTGGCTCGGCTATCTCAAGAGCCTTCCGGCCCATGGCCGCGAAGATGTCATACTGGTCGGCCGGCTGGCGGCCCATCTCGCAGCGCTCAGGGCTCTCTCGCTGAGCGTCACCGCGCGGCTGGTCGCCGGCGACAGCCCGGTGGTCCATGCCGCCCTCGTCAAGGATCTCGGCACCACCTACGAGCAGATGATCCCTGAGGCGATCTCCGCCGCCATCGCGGCTGATCCCGGCGCGTCGCTGCCGGACGCCCTCGTGCGGACCCTCGCCTATACGGTCAGCATGGCCCCCTCCTTTTCCCTGCGTGGCGGCACGCGCGAGATCCTCCGCGGCATGATCGCCCGCGGCATCGGCCTGCGGTGAGCCTGCCATGACCGATAGCCTCATCGCCGACACCGCCGATCGCCTGATGGCCGAGGTCGTCACCCCCGCCGCGGTGCGGGGCCTGAAGGACCGGGCCTCGGCAGCGGCCGTCTGGGCCGCGCTCGCGGAATCTGGCTTCCTCGACGCGCTTGTCGCCGAAGCGCGGGACGGTGCGGGCCTCTCTGCGGCCGAGACACTGCCCGTGCTGCTCGCCGCCGGCCGGCATGCCCTGCCCCTGCCGTTCGCCGCCACCATGGCCGCGCGGGCGGCGATCGCGGCGGCCGCGGAGACGATCCCGGAGGGGATCATCGCCATCGCGGCCGCGGCCCAGACGGATGACGGCGCCCTGGTTGCCCGGGTGCCGGCAGGGGAATTCGCCGATATGGTCCTGGTGCCCGACGGCGACGGTGCGATCCTGCTATCGGCCGATGCGGCGAGCCTCGAGACGACCGGCGAGGGCACCTTCTGTCGGATGCGCTGGCGCGGCGCCAACGGCCCGCGGCTCCCCGGCTTCGACGCGCTTCTCGCCGGCGCCCGGATCGAGGCCGCGGAAATGGTCGGGGCGATGGAGGCGATGTGCGCCACCACCCTGCGCTATGCCAATGACCGGGCGCAGTTCGGCAAGCCCATCGGCAAGTTCCAGGCGGTGCAGCAGCTACTCGCCTTGATGACCGAACTGGTCCACGGCGCCCGGGCCGCCGCCCATCTCGCCGCTGCGGCGCCTGGCAGGATGGAGGCCGTCGCGGCCGCGAAAGTCACCATCGGCGAGGGAGCCGCGGAGGTCGCCGCCATCGCCCATGCGGTGCATGGCGCCATCGGCATGACCGAGGAGCTCGACCTGCACCTTCTCTCGGACCGCCTGCGGCGCGGCCGGCTGCGCTACGGCTCCGAGCCCTATTGGGCGGAGCGACTGGGTCGGGCGGTGCTCGCGGCGAATGATGCCACGCTGCTCGATTTCGTCAGGATACGCGTTTTTTCCTGAATGATTCCAGAGTGAAATCGCCGCACGGTGTTCATTGCAGAAATGAAAACGGAGTGGAGCGAAATTATGTTGACATAATAAGTCAACTTATCTAGTGACATTTCCGGCCCCTCCGCTCGCGGTGCGCGGCTTTCGTGCCAGCCAGCTGAACGCCTTCGTCTCACGCCAGCCAGCCATTCTTCAGGTCGGTTCGGAGTGTGGGTCATGTCACGCAGCATGTTGGCGCCGTTCGGCGCATCGGTTTCGCTCGTCGCCATGCTGGTGGCGGTCGCGGGCGCGCTGGCGCAGGAGGCATCGGGCGGCGACGAGATCACCGTCACCGCGACGCGGGAGGAGCGCCAGAGGCTCGACGTTCCGGCGACTGTCGACGTCATCTCCCGCCGGCAGATGGAGGAGCGTCAGGTCCGCGATATCCAGGACGTGGTGCGCTACACGCCCGGCGTCTCGGTCGAGCGCGTCACCTCGGGTGCGGACCCCTGGAAGAATCTCGGCGGCTTCACGGTGCGCGGCATGAGCGGCAACCGCGTCGCCATCACCGTCGACGGCGCCCGCACCATCGAGCGCATCACCGACGGCACCCGTGACCTCATCGACCTGCCCTACATGCGGGCGGTGGAGATCATGCGCGGTCCAGCCTCGGTGCTCTGGGGCGCCGACGCCCTCGGCGGCCTCGTCGCCTTCCGCACCCTCGACCCGCAGGACCTGATCCGCGGCCATCCGCGGGGATGGGGCGCGCGGCTGTCCACGAGCTTCGACAGTTTCGACCGGTCCATCGCCAAGACCGGCATGGCCGGGGTGCAGATCACGCCGGTGCTGCAGGCCCTGGTCTCGCTCAGCCATACGACGGCGCTGCAGCCGACCTTCTCCACCGCCCGCGCCGATGGCGGCCTCTGGGGTTGTCCGGCGATCCGCTCCATCCCCTGCAACATCACCGATCCCTTCCGCTCCCACCGCTGGAACGGCTTCGGCAAGCTGGTCTGGACCCCGGTCGACGACCATGAGCTGCGCCTCGCCTACGAGCACTATGCCAAGACCACGACCACCCATCAGATGTGGGATTTCGGCCTGACCTCGGCGGGCTGGGTGAACGGCACCTATCCGCGCGTCCAGGACCTCCAGCGTCAACGGCTGACCTTCTCCCACGCCTGGACGCCGGGCTGGGGCTGGATCGATGCGGTCCGGTGGAACCTCACCTGGTCGCCGCAGCGCCGCGACCTCGACAGCACCCGCACCCAGACAGGGGCAACGGGAACGGCCAATGCAGGGCAGACGCGGACAGTGCGCGACATCCTGAACTATTCCGAGACCTTCTATCAGGGCGACGTTCAGTTCACCTCGCGCTTCAATCTCGGTCCCTCGGTCCACACGCTGACCTACGGTTTCCAGGGCGACATCGCCCGTACCGACTATTTCCGCCAGAGCACGACGACGAACCTGACCACCAACGTCTCCACCACGACCATCGCCGGCGGCTTCAACTTCGCCAATGCGACGACCCTGCGCGCCGATTTCTACCTGCAGGACGAGATCAAGCTCCTCGACGGGCGCTGGACCGTCACGCCGGGCGGGCGCCTTGCCAATTACCGCATCACCCCGCGCATCGGCGCCGGCTATGTGGTGAGCCCGGCCGCCCCGCCCCGCGAGCTGAATTCCAGCCGCTTCATTCCGCAGGTCGGCACGATCTTCAAGCTGACGGACGTCTACGCGATCTATGCCCGCTATGCCGAGGGCTTCAAGATGCCGACGGCGCAGCAGCTCTACATGTCGCTGCCCGGCACGACGTTCAATCTCATCCCCAATCCGAACCTGAAGCCGGAGAGCTCGCGCTCCTATGAGGCCGGGTTCCGCGGCCGCTTCGAGCGGGGCTGGTTCTCGCTCGGCGTCTTCCACACCACCTACAAGGACTTCATCGCCAGCCTGCAGCCGGTGCCGGGGACTGTCGATCTCACCTCGCTCAACCTGTCCTCGGTGGTGCTCTGGGGCCTGGAGGGGTCGGCGGAATATCGCCTCAGCGACGATCTGATCCTGAATGCCGGCTTCTCCTATCAGTTCGGCAACCAGCGGGCGACGCCGACCTCGGCCATCACCGCCTTCGACGCGGCGAGCCCGTTCAACGGTGTCGTCGGCCTGCGCTGGTTCAAGCGCGAGTGGAACCTCGACGGCGAGATCCTGGCGCGCTTTTCTGCGCCGGTGGCGCGGGCGAGCGCCGCGACGCTCTACAAGCCGGGCGGCTGGGTCACCCTCGACAGCTTCGTCAACTGGAAGCCGCGGGAGAACGTCACGCTGCGCGCCGGCGTGCAGAACATCCTCGACGCCCGCTACTTCCAGAACCTCGGCACCGGAACGACCTACTCGCTCGTGCCGACGGCCGCGGTCGCCCAGCAGAACCCGCTGGAGCTGCAGGTTGCCCCCGGTCGCACCTTCAAGACCAGCCTGACCGTCGACTTCTGATCTCCTTAGCTCCACCGGTGCCCCGGCGGAGCAGCCGGGCGGCCGATCTCCCTCCCGGGATCGGCCGCCTGCCCCGACTTCCATGGACCCCAGAGGATTTCCGCCATGACCGCCACCCCGCCGATTCGCCAGCGGCTCGCCTGTTCCGTCGTGGAGGCCGTGCAGGCGACCCGTGACATGGGCCGCGTCATGCTGTCCGCCGCCGCCAACGGGGCGACTCACGAGCGGATCGGGACGGTCGGCGAGGTGCTGCTGGAGGACGGCCATGTCCGGATCGCTGGCGGCGCCCATGATGCCCGCATCGACCTCGCCGTCGTTACCGGGTTGGTGGCGGACCGGTCCGGCCGCATGAAGGACCGCGTCATGCCGCGCATCGAGTTCCAGAACGCGGCGGGCGAGACCCTGTTCGCGATGATCGCGCTCGACGGCCCCGAACCCTTCGAGGTGGCGGTCGCGAGCCTCGCCACCGGGGCGGCACTGCCGGAGAAGGAGCGACCGGCGCCGTCCGGCGAGAAGGCCGCGGAGGTGTCCGGGACCGATCCGGCGGCGGAGCCGCTCGAGGCTGCGAGAGCCAGCGGCGAGGCGATCGGCGTCGTCTTGTCCTGCCCCGGCCTTGTCCAGCGCTGGCAAGGGACGGTCGCCGACATCAAGCCGGCCATGGGCTTCATCAACATCATCCAGCCGGACTTCCACCTGCACCTGAAGGTGGGCGCCGTCAGCCGCTGGGCGCGGGTCGAGACGGACGGGGTGGCCAGGCTGGAGGCCTTCGACGCGGGCAGCCGGCCGCTGGGCCTGACCCTCACCGGGCCGGCCGTGGCCCTGTGATCGGGGGGACAGGCGGTGCTCACCAGCCTGAAGCAGATCTGGCGACTCGCCGTCCTCTGCGCCTGGCGGCCCGGTGGCCGGTTCGGCATCGTCCTGTTCGTGACCATCTTCGCCTTCGGCCTCGCCGGTGTGCATGTCACCGTGCGGCTGATCCGCTGGACGAATGATTTCTTCACCGCGCTGCAGAAGCTCGACGTGCCGGCGGCGACGCAGCAGATCGGCGTGTTCTTCGTTCTGGTGGCGATCAGCGCCGCCCTGAACCTGTCGGCCGGCTGGCTGCGCAAGCTCTTGCAGATCCGCTGGCGGCAGGGGCTGACCGATGCCGCCCTCGACGCCTGGCTGAGGGGCAAGGCCTACTGGCACCTGCGCGACCGGCAGGAGAACGGGCTCGACAATCCCGACCAGCGCATCGCCGACGATTGCCGGATCTTCGTCTACCGGCTGACGACCGAGGCGCTGGAACTCATGACCAACCTCGTCGCGCTGGTATCCTACGGCGCGATCCTGTGGTCGCTGTCGACCTTTCCGCTGGCTTTCAGCCTCTTCGGCATGGAGGTCTCCATCCCGCGCTACATGGTCTGGGCGGCGCCGCTCTATGTGGCGATCGCCAGCGGTCTGACGCATTGGCTCGGCAAGCCGCTGATTGCCCTCAACGTCGCGCAGCAGAAGACCGAGGCGGATTTCCGCTTCGCGCTCGCGCGCCTGCGCGAGAATGGCGAGCCCGTCGCCTTCGCGCGCGGGGAGCCGGCGGAGCGGCGGCTGTTCGACACCCGCTTCGCCGCCGTCGCCTGCAACTGGCGCCAGCTCATGAACCGCGAGCTCATCCTCGGCCTCTTCACCCGGCCCTACATGCAGACGGTGCTGCGCATCCCGCTTTTCCTTGCCTTGCCGGCCTATCTCGCCGGGCGCCTGACCTTCGGCGGGCTGATGCAGATCGCCTCGGCCTTCCAGAATGTCGTGACGACCCTCTCCTGGTTCATCTTCTCGTACGGGGATCTGGCCGAACTCGTCGCGACGGCGCGGCGTCTCGACGGCTTCCTCGATGCCTGTGACGCCGCCGCCGTCCCGATCGGCGGCGTGGTCCAGACCCGGGACAAGGCCGGCCGGCTGAGGCTGCGCAATCTCAGCCTCAGCGCCCCCGACGGGCGTGAGATCGCCGCGATCCCCGACATCGTGCTGGCGCCAGGCGAGACCGTCTGGCTCAGCGGGCCCTCCGGCTGGGGCAAGACGACCCTGGTGCGCGCCGTGGCGGCGCTCTGGGTCCATGGCGCGGGCGAGGTCGCCGTGCCGCCGGGGTCGATCCTGTTCCTGTCGCAGCAGAGCTATCTGCCGCTCGGCAGCATCGCCGACGCCGTCGCCTATCCTGCCCATCGCGATGATCTCGGCGATGCCGCGATCCAGGCGGCCTTGCGGACGGTCGGCCTTGCGCGCCTTGCGGCGCCTGCCACCCTCGACGCGGCCGCGGGCACGGTGGGGCTCTCGGGAGGCGAGCGGCAGCGACTGATGCTGGCGCGGCTGCTGGCGCACCGGCCGGACTGGGCGGTGCTCGACGAACCGACCAGCGCCCTCGACCACGAGGCCGAGGCGGTCGTCCTCGCCGCCCTTCATGCCGCGCTGCGGCAGACCGCCTTCCTCGTCATCGCTCATCGCGCCCCGCAAGGCCTGGGGCCGCTGCGCCGCATCGATCTCGCCGGTGGTGAGGCAACCGCGGCAGGCGTCAGCGCGGCGTGAAGGTAAGCTGCATCCTGGCCGTGTCGCAGGCACCGGGAGCGAGAAGCCGCATGGACGGCTTGTCGGCGAGGTCGCCGGCAAAGCCGACGGGGTCGCCGTAGCCCGTCCAGGCCTCCATGCAGAGATAGGGCGCGCCCGGTTTCGACCACAGCGCCAGATGCGGAAAGCCGTCGAGCGCCATGGTCAGCCGCGCCCCGTCCGGGGCCTCCAGGGCCCATGAACGGCTGCGGGCCCCAAGGAAGCAGAGGGCTTCGGCGGCGAAAACCGCGTCGCCGAGGGCAAGGCGCGTGCCTGCGAGCGGCACCGGGCGCCGGTCATCCGAGAACAGCCCGCCGGCCGCGATGACCGGAACGGCGGGCTCCTCGGCCTCGGCGAAGACGATGGCATGGCCTTCGCGACGCCCCCCGCTCAGCGGCCAGCGGAAGCCGGGATGCAGGCCCATGGCATAGGGCATGGGCCGGTCGCCGTCGTTGCGGACGGCGAGGGTGGTGACGAGGCCCGCGTCGGTCAGAACATGGGTGACGGTCAGGCGGAACGCGAAGGGGTAGAGCGCGCGCGTTGCAGCATCCGCGGCGAGTTCGAGCGTGCAGGAGGCTGCGTCCGCGGCCAGGACGCGGAAGTGGCGCGTGGCGGCAAAGCCGTGCACGCCCATCGGGCGGTCGGTCCCGTCGACACGGATGAGCCCGTCCCGTGCCCAGCCGACGATAGGAAAGAGGACCGGCGCTGACTGGTTCCACCAGGCGGGATCGCCCGGCCACAGCAGCTCATTGCCGTCGACCGACCAGGCCTTCAGTTCGGCGCCGGCGAGGCTTATGGCGGCGCGCTGTCCACCTGTCGCGAGGGTAATCATCGGCCGGCATGGTCTGCTACCCGGCCGATTCGGTCGAGATCGTCCTGACGCTTGCGCTCGCCGTCAGCGGCTTGCGACGACCGCCGCGAGGCGTCGCCAGCCGTCCTCGTCGCCGGGAAGCCCGAAACGCAGGAGATGCGGCCGGCCGGCGAAGCGGCGCACATGCAGCCCCGCCGCGCCGAGGCGGGCGAACCAGGCAGGGGCTTCCGGCGTTTCCACGAGCCGGTAAAGGATCGTGCCGCCGACCACCGTGCCGATGCCGGCGAGCAGATCGTCGAGCCGCGCGGCATCGCCGGCCCGGTCTTGCCGCGCTGCCGCCAGCCAGGCGCTGTCATCGAGGGCCGCGGCGCCGATGGCGAGGGTGGGGCCGGCCACCGGCCAGCGCCCGAGGGCCTGCGTCAGGCGGGTGGCGAGGGCGGGATCGCCGATGGCGAAGCCGAGGCGCAGCCCGGCGAGGCCATAGGTCTTGCCGAAGGAGCGCAGCACCAGGGTGGCGGGCGGCAGCTGAGGAACGAGGCTGATCGTCGGCGTGAAATCGGCGAAGGCCTCGTCCACCACCAGCAGCCCGTCGCGGCGGGCGAGGCCGGCGGCGAGGGCGGCGAGGGCCTCCGGTGGGACGACGCGCCCGTCGGGATTGTTGGGATTGACCACGACGATGACGGTGGCATCGCCGGCTTCATCGGGCGTGGCGATCTCCCGCACGGCGTGGCCGGCCCGGCCCCAGGCGGCAGCATGCTCGCCATAGGTCGGCCCGAGGACCGCGCAGATCCCTTGGGGGACGAGGCGCGGCAGGAGATCGATGAGGATCTGCGTGCCCGGTGCAGCGACGATGCCGGCACGGTGCGGGACACGATAGGCCTGCCGCGCCGCCGCCAGCAGCGCCTCCTCGTCGGCAGCGGCCGGCAGGCGCTGCCAGAGGCTGGCAGGCAGCGCGGGAAGCGGGTAGGGAACCGGATTGATCCCGGTCGAAAGGTCGATCCGCGGTTCGGGCGCCGCCGGGAACAGCCGGCGCGTCTCGCCGAGATCACCGCCGTGCCACAGGGGTTCTGCCTCGCTCATGTCGCCCGTCTCGCCTCTCGCCGTCCTTGCCCTCGCCCTCGTCATCGAGGCCGTCGCCGGCTATCCGCAGGGCCTGTTCCGCCGCATCGGGCATCCCGTCACCTGGATCGGCCGGCTTATAGGCGCTCTCGACCGCGGGATGAACAGGGAGGATCAGCCGCCCGACAAGCGGCGCCGGGCCGGGATCGTCGCTCTGCTTGTGCTTCTGGCGGTGACGGGCGGCGTCGCTCTGCTGGCCGAGATGCTCCTGGCGCCCTTGGCGATTCTTGGCGGCATCCTGCTCGCGGTCCTCGCCTCGACCCTCCTCGCCCAGCGCAGCCTGCACGACCATGTGGCGGCGGTGGCGGAGGCGCTGGAAACGGGCGGGCTCGAGGCCGGCCGGCGGGCCGTGTCGATGATCGTCGGGCGCGATCCCGACCGTCTGGACGAGGCCGGCGTGTCGCGCGCTGCCATCGAAAGCCTGGCGGAAAACTTCTCGGATGGGGTGACGGCCCCGGCCTTCTGGCTCGGCGTCTTCGGCCTGCCCGGAATTGTCCTCTACAAGGCGATCAACACGGCGGATTCGATGATCGGCCACCGCAATCCGCGCCACGAGGCCTTCGGCTGGGCGGCGGCGCGGCTCGACGACCTCGTCAACCTGCCGGCCTCGCGGCTGAGCGCCGGGCTGATCATCGCGGCGGCTGCGCTGGACGGGCCGGAGCCGGCGCGCCGGGCCTGGCGGTCGGTCAGGCGGGACGCGAAACGCCACCGCTCGCCCAATGCCGGCTGGCCCGAAGCGGCCATGGCGGGCGCGCTCGGCCTCAGGCTCGCGGGTCCGCGCGTCTATGGCACCACACTGGTGACGGACGCCTTCATGGGCGACGGGCGGATCGAGGCCCATGCCGGCGATATCCGCGCGGCGCTGAGGCTCTATCGCCGCGCCCTCGCGCTTGGCTGGGCGCTGGTCGCGGCGCTGGTCGCCCTCGCCTTCAGCTTCTGACGCGGGCCGCGATCTGCCAGAGACGATCGACGTCGAGATGGCGCTCCAGATGGGCGGCAAGTCCGTCCAGGACCGTCTCGACCATGGTCTCCCAGGCGAGGTCGGAGGTGGCGGCGCCGAGCCTCCCGAGGAAGGCGCGCCGCATGGCGTCCTCCCCGAACAGGCCATGGACATAGGTGCCGCCGATCCGCCCGTCGGGCGAGACGGCGCCGTCACCGCGCCCGTCGGACAGGGTGGCGAAGGGACGGACGGTGGCTGGCCCGTGCGTTACGCCGAGATGCATCTCGTAGCCGGCGAAGGACGCGCCTTCCGCCGTCGCGGTGACCGGCGTCAGGCGCTTGTCGGCCGTCAGGACGGTCTCGACGTCGAGGAGGCCTAGGCCGGGGACGGCGCGCGGCTCGCCCTCGATTCCTTCAGGGTCCGCGATGGTGCGCCCGAGCATCTGATAGCCGCCGCAGATGCCGAGCACGCGCCCGCCGCGCCGGACATGGGCGGCGATGTCGATGTCCCAGCCCTGGGCCCTCAGGAAGGCGAGATCGTCGATGGTCGCCTTGGAGCCGGGCAGGAGGATCAGCGCCGCCCCGGCGGGCAGGGGCGTGCCGGCTTCGACCAGCCGCACGGCGATGCCGGGCTCGGCCTTCAGCGGGTCGAGGTCATCGAAATTGGCGATGCGCGGCATGACCGGAACGGCGATGACCGGGCATTCGCCCTCGCCGGAGCCAAGGCCCGCCTTGAGGCCCATGATGTCCTCGGCGGGCAGGCGCGCCGCCTCGGGGAAATGCGGAACGAGACCGATGGGCGCCCAGCCGGTGCGCGCGGCGATGAAGGTCATGCCGTCGGCGAAGAGGGTCGGATCGCCACGGAATCGGTTGACGATGAAGCCGGCGACCATGGCGGCATCGGCCGGGTCGATCACGGCCTGCGTGCCGACGAGGCTGGCGATGACACCGCCGCGCTCGATGTCGCCGAGGAGAACGACCGGCGTCCCCGTGGCGCGGGCGAAGCCCATATTGGCGATGTCGCCCGCGCGCAGGTTGACCTCCGAGGCCGAGCCGGCGCCCTCGACGAGCACGAGATCGGCCTCGCCCGACAGGCGCGTGAAGGAGTCGATGACGGCTTCCATCAGCCGCGGCTTCCAGTCCTGGAAGGCGCGGGCCCCGGCATTGCCGATGCGCCGGCCCTGGACGACGACCTGGGCGCCGGTCTCGCTCTGGGGTTTCAGCAGGACCGGGTTCATGTGGACGGACGGGGCGACGTAGGCGGCGCGCGCCTGCAGCGCCTGGGCCCTGCCGATCTCGCCGCCATCGGCGGTGACGGCGGCATTGTTCGACATATTCTGCGGCTTGAACGGCCGGACCCTCAGACCGCGCCGGGCGAAGAGGCGGGCAAGGCCTGCCACGATCAGCGACTTGCCGACGTCCGACCCGGTGCCCTGGATCATCAGGGCGCGGGTCAAAATTCGATGCCCTTCTGCGCCTTCACGCCCGCGGCGAAATGGTGCTTCACCTGTCCCATCTCGGTGACGAGGTCGGCGGCAGCGATCAGGTCCGGCTTGGCGTTGCGGCCGGTGACGACGACGTGCAGGCCCTCGCGCCGGCCGGCCAGCGCCGCGACGACGTCGTCAAGCGGCAGATAATCGTAGCGCAGCGCGATGTTGAGTTCGTCCAGCACGACGAGTCCGATCGTCGGATCGGCCATCAGTTCACGCGCCTTGTCGAAGGCGCGACCGGCGGCGGCGATGTCGCGCGCCTTGTCCTGCGTCTCCCAGGTGAAGCCCTCGCCCATCGTGTGCCAGGCGACGCGGTCACCGAACGTTTCCAGCGCGCGGCGCTCGCCGGTGTCCCAGGCGCCCTTGATGAACTGCACCACGCCGACGCGCCAGCCGTGGCCGAGGGCGCGCAGGGCGAGGCCGAAGGCGGCGGTCGATTTGCCCTTGCCCGGGCCGGTATGGACGATGAGCAGCCCCTTCTCGAGGGTCTTGGAGGCCACTTCGGCGTCCTGCACAGCCTTGCGTTTCTCCATTTTGGCCCTGTGGCGGGCGGCCTCATCGGCATCGGCGGGCATGGTCATCCTCACTTCACCTGCATCGGCAGGCCGGCCACCATGAAGACCACGCGGTCGGCGACGGCGGCAAGGTCCTGGTGCAGCCGGCCGGCCGCATCGCGGAACCGGCGGGCGAGCGCATTGTCCGGCACGATGCCGAGGCCGACCTCGTTGCTGACGAGAACCAGCGGTCCCGGTGACTCCTGGCAGGCGGCGATCAGCGCCGCCGAATCGACGGCGGTATCGCGGTCGGCGAGAAGCACATTGGTGAGCCAGAGGGTCAGGCAGTCGACCAGCACGGCACGACCCGGCGGTGCGGCGCGAATCGCCGCGGCGAGTTCCAGCGGCGCATCCACCGTGTGCCAGGCAGCGCTGCGGCGGTCACGGTGGGTGGCGATGCGTAAGCGCATCTCATCGTCGAAGGCCTGCGCCGTCGCCACATAGGTCCAGGGTCCGGGCGTCGCCTCGACGAGCCGCTCGGCATGGCGGCTCTTGCCGGAACGGGCGCCGCCGAGGACCAGGGTGAGCGGCGGAAGGGATGTCGGGGGCAGGCTCATGGACGGGTATATCGCCCGTCGCGGCGCCCCATGCAAACGGCTCCATTGCAAATCGCCTGGAGCCCTGATAGTCCTATGGGCGTGACGGTGCCTCCTCCGGGAGGTGAAAAGGGAACGCGGTGCGACGCCGCGGCTGCCCCCGCAACTGTAAGCGGCGATTCCTCGCGCCGGATGCCACTGGGACGAATGCCCGGGAAGGTGGTGCGAGGGTTTGAGCCGTGAGCCAGGAGACCTGCCGTCACCCGCGCTTCTCATAGGCCCATCGGACGGGGTGTTCCGCTGGCGGCTGTGTCCGGACGTCCATGGCGTCCGGCTCCGTCTGTGGGAGCTTTGCCGGACTCGTCCGGCCGCTGACGGAGTTGCCACGATGCCGACCATCGTTCGCATGGCCATGTTCGCCGCCCTTGCGGCTGTCCTCACCATCAATCCCGCCTTTGCGCATCACCCGACGGGAGATGCGATCCCAACCACTTTTCTTGAGGGGCTGCTGTCCGGCTTCGGCCATCCGGTTCTCGGCCTCGATCATCTCGCCGCCCTCGTGGTCGTCGGTCTTCTCGCCTCGCGCGCCGGCCGCGGCTGGTTCATCCTGCCGGCACTGTGGATCGCCGCCATGGGTCTCGGCGTCGCCGCTCATCTCGGCAGCGTCGATCTGCCGGGCGCGGAGTTTCTGGTCGCCGGCAGCCTCGTGGTCATCGCCCTGATCGGTGTGTTCAATCCGGCCCTGCCGCTGGCGGTGACAGGCTCCGCCTTCGTGATCGGCGGCTTCGCCCACGGCCATGCCCTTGCGGAAAGCGTCATCGGCGCCGAGCCCATGCCGCTCGTCGCCTATCTCATCGGCCTTGTCGCGGTCCAGGCGGCCATCACAACGGGGATCGCGGTCGCGGCGCGGCGGCTGTTCCCGGTTGCGGCCGATGCCCCGGCCTTCCGGGCGGCGGCGGGCGCCATGGGGGCCGTCGGCCTGGTTTTCCTCGTCATCGCCGCCCGCAGCCTCGCCTGACATCGAGGCCATCATGACCCCATCTCCTGCCTGTCCGGCCGACGCCGGACCCGAGCCCGTGCGCCTCATGGTCTGCACCAGCTGCCGCGCCGTCGGCGGCGATCCCGAGGCGCCCCGCCCCGGCGCCCAACTCCTCGCCGCCCTTGGCGAGGCCGTCACGGCCGATCCACAGGCCGCGGCCACCGTCATCGTCGAACCGGTCGAATGCCTCTCGGTCTGCAAGCGTCCCTGCACCGTCTCGATCACCGCGCCGGGCCGCTGGACCTATGTCTATGGCGATGTCGACCCGGCAGCCCATGCCGGGCCGCTGCTCGCCTTCGTCGACCAGTACCGCGCCACCGCGGACGGGCTCGTGCCCTGGCGCGAGCGCCCCGAGTTCATCCGCAAGGGCGTCGTCGCCCGCATTCCCCCGCTTCGCTGAGGCCGCCATGACGCCCGCAAAAATTCCCTGCACCATCGTCACCGGCTTCCTCGGTGCCGGCAAGACGACCCTCGTCCGCCATCTCCTCGAAAATGCCGACGGTCGCCGCCTGGCGGTGCTCGTCAACGAGTTCGGCGACCTCGGCTTCGATGGCTCCTTCCTCGCCGCCTGCGGCATCGCCGGCTGCACGGAGGAGGACATCGTCGAGCTCCCCAACGGCTGCATCTGCTGCACGGTCGCCGACGATTTCGTGCCGGCGCTGGAAAAGCTGCTCGGCCGCGCCGACCCGCCGGATCATATCCTGATCGAGACCTCGGGCCTTGCCTTGCCCAAGCCGCTCGTCAGCGCCTTCAACTGGCCGGCGATCCGCGCGCGCGTCACCGTCGATGGCGTCGTGGCGGTGGTGGACGGTCCCGCCGTCGCCGACGGCACTTTCGCCGATGATCCGGCAGCCCTGGCGGCGCAGCGCGCAGGGGATGCGGCCGTCGACCATGACAATCCGCTGGAAGAGGTCTTAGAGGACCAGATCCTTTGTGCCGACCTCATCCTGCTCAACAAATGCGACGCCCTCTCGGAGGCCGACCGCCTGCGGGTACGGTCCGAGATCGCCGCGCATCTGCCGAAGGCGATCAAGATCGTCGAGGCCTCCCATGGCCGCGTCGAGCCGGCGCTCGTCATCGGGCTCGGTGCCGCCGCCGAGACCGATCTCGCCGCCCGGCCCTCGCACCATGAGAGTGAGGCCGACCACGACCACGACGATTTCGACAGCGCAGCCTTCGTTCTGCCGAAGGTCGCCTCGGCCGAGGATCTCGCGGCGCGGGTGGCGCAGGTCGCCGAGGCCGATGGCGTTCTCCGCGTCAAGGGTTTCTCGGCGGTCGGTGACAAGCCGATGCGTCTGGTGATCCAGGGCGTCGGCCGCCGGCTCAGCCACCACTACGACCGGCCTTTCGCTCCCGGCGAGGCGCGCGCGGGCACGCTCGTGGTCATTGGCCTCAAGGGCTTCGACCGCACCGCCGTCGCCGCCGCGCTGGCGGCCTGAGGGATCGCCGCGGCATGCATCTGTTGCCGACCACGACGGTGACGCTAGACGAGGGCGGGGCAGCGATCGACCTCGCCCTGCCGGCGGCCGACCTCGTGGTTCTGTCCTTTTCCGACAGCGACCTGGCGGCGCTGGCGGCAGCGAAACGGGGCGGGTTGACGGTGTCGCTCGCCAGCCTCCGGCGGCTGCGGCACCCGCTCTCCGTCGATCTCCTGGTTGAGAGGACCATTGCGGCCAGCCGCTGCGTGGTGATCCGCTGTCTCGGCGGGCTCGACTACTGGCGCTACGGCATCGAGCAGGTCCATGCCGTCTGCCGCGCCCGGGGCATCGCCCTTGCCGTCCTTCCGGGCGACGATCGGCCCGACGACAGGCTAGCCGCCTATCACACGGTGCCGGTGGCGTTCGCTGACCGGCTGCTCGGCTATTTCCATGCCGGCGGCGGGGCCGAGAACATGGCGCGGTTCCTCAGCGCCATCGGCCAGCATCTGACAGGGGGCGACGTTGCAGCGCCCCCGTTGGCGCTGCCGGTCCTCCTGGCTCTCGGCTCCGACGGAATTGCCGAGCCCATGGCGGCGCTCGACAGCCTCGCTCCTTCCCGTCCGCTGGCTCTCGTTCTCGCCTATCGTTCAGGGGTGGTGTCCGGCGATACGGCGGTCGCCACCGCCCTGGCGGAGGCCCTCGCCGCGCGGGGGCTCGCGCCGCTCGTGCTGGCACTGACCAGCCTGAAGGATCCGGCGGCCGTTGCTCCGCTTGCCGCGCTGATCGCCCGGCGTCGGCCGGCCGTCATCGTCACCACCTTGGCTTTCGCGGCACGCGAGGGGGCCGGCTTCGTCCTCGACGCCGCCGATTGCCCGGTCATCCAGGCCATTCCGGTCGGCAGCTCGCGCGAGGCCTGGGAGGCGTCGCCCCGCGGGCTCTCGGCCGCCGATATCTCCATGCAACTGGCCTTGCCCGAATTCGACGGCCGCCTTGCCGGCGCCCCCGTCGCCTTCAAGGAGGAGGTGCCGGAGTCCGGTTTCACCCGGCGGGCCTTCACGCCCGACGGCGAGGGCATCGCCCATGTCGCCGATCTCGCCGCCGCCTGGGAGCGACTTGCCTCGCTCCCCCGGGCGGAGCGGCGTCTCGCTCTGGTCATGACCGATTACCCGACCCGCGGCGGACGGGCGGGTTTTGCCGTCGGGCTCGACACGCCGGCCAGTGTCGCCGCGATCCACGCCATCCTGTCGGAAGCCGGCTATGGTCTCGGAACCCTGCCGGAGACGACGGCGCTGATGCCGGCGCTGCTCGCAACCTCCGACCATCTCGTCCTGCCGCTGGAGGATTACAACGCCGTGCTGGAGGGCCTGCCCGCCGTGGCGCGCGCCGCGCTGATCGCCGCCCATGGCCCGCCGGAGACCGATCCGGCCTGCTGCGCCGGCGTCTTCCGCTTCCCGGTCCTGCGCAGCGGCAAACTGATCGTCGCCCTGCAGCCTCCGCGCGACGCGGCGCCTGACCGCAAGGCCGCCTACCACGATCCCGACGTGCCGCCGGGACACGGGCATCTCGCCTTCTACGCGGCCTTGCGCGCGCGCGAAGGGATCGATGCGCTCATCCATCTCGGTACCCATGGCGTCAGCGAGTGGCTGCCGGGCAAGGCCGTGGCGCTGTCGGCGGCCTGCTGGCCGCGCCTCGTCACCGGATCGGTGCCGGTCATCTACCCCTACGTGGTCGATGATCCCGGCGAGGCGGCGCCGGCGAAGCGGCGCCTCGCCGCGGTGACGCTCGGCCATCAGCCGCCGCCACTTGCGGAAGGCGGGCTCGCCGGCGATGGCGCCCTGCTGCGCGACCTCGTCGAGGATTTCAGCGCGGCGCAGGTGCTCGATCCGCGCCGGGCCGCGCTGGTCGCCGACGAGATCCGCGCGCGGGCACGAGCGAGCGGGCTCGCTGCCGCCGCGGGGGTCGACGCGGCCATGCCGATGGACGAAGCCCTGGCGCGGCTCGACGCACATCTCTGCGACCTTGCCGATCTTCCGTTCCGCGAAGGCCTGCATGTCTTCGGCCGTTCTGGCGATCCGGCCTCGGCGGCCGGCGAGCGCAGGGGCCTGATCGCCGCCCTCGACGGGCGTTTCGTGCCGCCGGGCCCTGCCGGTTCGCCGCATCGCGGCCGGCCCGACGTGCTGCCGACCGGCCGCAACCTCTCGACCCTCGATCCCCGCGCCATCCCGACCCGGGCCGCCGCGACCCTCGGCGCGCAGGCGGCCAGGGCCGTCATCGCCCGCCATCTGCAGGACGAGGGCGATTATCCGCGCCGGGTGGTTATGGACCTGTGGGCCTCGCCGACGCTGCGTTCGGGCGGCGAGGACATCGCCCATGCCCTGGCGCTGATGGGCGTCGTGCCGGTCTGGGACCCGGCCTCGACGCGCGTCACCGGTTTCGAGATCCTTTCCGCCGCCCGGCTCGACCACCCGCGCATCGATGTGACCGTGCGGATCTCCGGCGCCTTTCGCGACACCTTTCCCGACCAGATCGCCCTCCTCGATGCCGCCGCGCGGGCCGTCGCGGCTCTCGACGAGGAGGATGGACAGAATGCCCTCGCCGCTGCCCGTCGCCGCGGTGAGGACGGAGCGCGGATCTTCGGCGCCGCGCCGGGCCGGTTCGGCGCCGGTGTCGCAGGCCTCGCCCGCGAGGGGGACTGGCAGAGCCGCGCCGATCTCGCCGCGGCCTATCTCGCCACGGCCGGGCACGCCTATGGCGGCGCCGAGGGCATGGGCGTCACCAGCACCGGTTTCGCCGGCCGCGTGGCGGCGGCGGACGCCTTCATCCATGTGAGCGACGTCGCCGGCCGCGACCTCCTTGAGGCGTCGAGCACGGCGGATGTCGTCGGCGGCTTCGTCGCCGCGGCACAGAGCCTCGGCGGCGCGCCGCGCGCCTACAGCCTGGACACGAGCCGCCCCGAGGCGCCGCGCGCCCGCGACCTTGCCGAGGATCTCTCCCGCATCGTCCATGGCCGCCTCGCCCATCCGCGCTGGATCGAGGGCCAACTCGCCCATGGCTGGCGCGGCGCCGCCGAACTCGCCGAGGCGCTTGACGCGCTCTTC
>JAIEPJ010000073.1 GCA_019749835.1 Phreatobacter sp.
CGCCCTCGGCTTCGGCTCGCTCTACTGATCTGCCTTGATTTCACCCGCGCCCCGCCCCATCCATGGGGCGGGAGGACGACCGTGACCAAGCCGCGACTCGGGTTGACGCAATGCGCTGCCGCCGGGCTGGTGGCGCTGGCCCTCGTGCTGGCACGGCCGGCGCTCGCCCAAGACAACTTCCAGACCACGGTCCGCAACGCCATCCTCGTCGATGTCGGGACGCAGTCGGTGCTGTTCGAGAAGGCCGCCGACGAACTCCAGGCCCCCGCCAGCCTCGCCAAGCTGATGACGCTCGCCGTGATCTTCGAGGAGATGCGCCAGGGCCGGCTGCAGGCCGACCAGGAAATCGTCATCAGCCAGGACGCCTGGCGGCGGGGAGGGGCCCCGTCCAGGACCTCCTCCATGTATGCGGCGGTCAATTCCCGGGTGAAGGTGCAGGACCTGCTGCGCGGCGCCATCATCCAGTCCGGCAACGACGCGACGATCGCCCTCGGCGAGGCCGTGTCGGGCACCGAGGCGAACTTCATTCCGGTGATGAACAGCCGGGCGCGGGCCATCGGCCTGACCCGGTCGGTGTTCCGCAACACCACCGGCCTGCCGGACCCGGAGCAGCGCACCACCGCCCGTGAAATGGCGCGCCTCGCCGACCACATCATCCGCACCTATCCCGAGCAATACACGCTCTACAGCGAGCGGGAATTCACCTGGGGCGGCATCCGCCAGCAGAACCGCAACCCGCTGCTCGGCACCTATAATGGCGCCGACGGGCTGAAGACCGGCTATATCGAGGAAGCCGGCTTCAACCTGGCGGGATCGGCCGTGCAGAACGGCCAGCGGCTCATCGTCGTGGTGATGGGTGCGCGCTCGCTGCAGGAGCGTTCGAACGAGGCGCGCAAGCTGCTCGACTGGGGCTTCCGCTCCTTCGAGTTGCGCGACCTGTTCCAGGAGCAGGAGACGATCGGCGAAGTCGCTGTCTTCGGCGGAGCGCAGGGCAGCGTTCCCGTCACCGCCGGCAAGCTGGTGCGGCTCCTGCTGCCGCGCGGTCAGTCGGACCGCGTGACCGCCCAGATCGTCTATCGCGGCCCCGTGCGGGCGCCGGTCAAGCAGGGCGCCGAAGTCGGCCAGCTCCGGGTGATGCGCGGCACGCAGCTCGCCCTCGAGGTGCCGGTCTTCGCCGCTGCCGATGTCGAGACCGGCACCCTGAGCCAGCGCGCCATGCAGGGCGCCTGGGAACTCGCCACCGGCTGGATCCGGTCCGGGGCGGCCCGGCCTTGAGCGCTCCCGCCAGCGCCCGCGGACGCTTCATCACGCTGGAGGGCGGGGAGGGGGCCGGAAAGTCGACGCAGGCGCGCCGGCTCGCCGCCTTCCTCGAGCAGCGCGGCCTCGACGTCGTCATGACCCGCGAGCCCGGCGGATCGCCGGGTGCCGAGATCCTCCGCCATGTCCTGCTCTCCGGCGGCGCCGCACCCTTCGGGCCCGAGGCCGAGACCATGCTCTTCGCCGCCGCCCGCCGCGACCATCTCGCCGTCACCATCCTGCCGGCGCTGGCGCGTGGCGCCTGGGTGATCTGCGACCGTTTCGCCGATTCCACCCGTGTCTATCAGGGCCATGCCGGCAAGGTGCCGCTCGACTTCATCATGGCGATCGAGCGCGTCACCGTCGGCGAGAACCGGCCGGACCTGACACTGATCCTCGATCTGCCGGCCAAGGTCGGTCTGGCGCGCGTCGCCAGCCGCGGCGAGGCGACGGACCGCTTCGAGAAGGAGGGCCTCGCCTTCCACCACACGCTGCGCGCCGGCTTCAAGGCCATCGCCCGCGCCGAACCCGAACGCTGCCGGCTGATCGATGCCAGCGGCGACCCCGACATCGTCGCCGAGGCCATCCGCAGCGCGGTGACCGCGCATTTCGACCTCGGGGCCCGGCTGGTGGCGCCATGATCGCGGAGAATGCCGCCGACCGCCTCGATGGCGCCCCGCATCCGCGCGAGCGGCAGGTGCTGATCGGCCATGGCGCGGCCGAGCGCCAGTTGCTCGACGCCTAACGCGGCCCGCGCATGCACCATGCCTGGCTCATCGGCGGTCCCGAGGGCATCGGCAAGGCGACGCTCGCCTATCGCTTCGCCCGCTTCGTCCTCGCCCATCCGGTCGCGGCCACCGTCCCTGGCGCGACCGCGGACCTCGCGGTGCCCGACGATCACCCGGCAGCCCGGCGCATCGTCGCCGGCTCCCATCCCGACCTGCTGGCATTGCGCCGCATCGCCGAGGCCGGCAAGGACAAGATCCCGCAGGACATTTCCGTCGGCGCCATGCGCGACATCGTCCGCTTTTTCGGCTCGACGGCGGGCGAGGGCGGTTGGCGCATCTGCATTGTCGACGCCGCCGACGACCTCAACCGGTCCAGCGCCAACGCCCTGCTGAAACTTTTGGAAGAGCCGCCGCCGCGCTCGCTCTTCCTGATCGTCGCCCATATGCCCGGCCGCCTCCTGCCGACGATCCGCTCGCGCTGCCGCACCCTGCCGCTGCTGCCGCTGAGCGAGGAGGAGATCGCCGCCGGCCTCCAGACCTTCGACGATATCCGCCTGCCGGCCGCGGAGGCGGGCCGCATCGCGGCGCTGGCCGACGGCAGCCTGCGCCGCGCGCTGGAGATCGCCGCGGGCGGACAGGAGAGCTTTGCCGGCGAGGTCGAAAGGCTGCTGGCGAGCCTGCCTGCGCCTGATCCGCTGGCCGTCCACGGCCTTGGCGACAAGCTGGCCCGCCGCGACGACGGTCTGTTCGAGCTCTTCCTGCGCATGGTCTTCGCCCATCTGCACCGGCAGGTCCTGGCGGAGGCGGGTGAGGGGACCCGCCGCCTTGCACCCCATGCCGAGGTATGGGAGAAGGTCGAGGCTACCGCGGCGCAGGTGCGCACGTTCAATCTCGAACGCAAGCCCTTCGTTTTCCAGGTTTTCGGCTGGCTCGCCGAGGCCGGCCGGCGGCGCGCCTGACCCCGAACCGTCCGAAACGCCTCATGTCGAAGCCCCGCTTCTACGTTACGACCGCCATTTCCTATCCCAACGGCGCGCCCCATATCGGCCATGCCTATGAGGTGATCGCCACCGATGCGATCGCCCGTTTCATGCGGGCGGACGGGCGCGACGTCTTCTTCCTCACCGGCACCGACGAACACGGGCTGAAGATGGTGCAGACGGCGGAGCGCGAGGGCCTGCCCGTGCGCGCGCTCGCTGATCGCAACGCCGACCGGTTCCGCGCCATGGCGGGGGCGCTTGCGATCTCCAACGACGACTTCATCCGCACCACCGAGCCACGCCACTACAGGGCGAGCCAGGCCATCTGGGAGCGCATGGTGGCCGCTGGCGACATCTATCTGGGCGGCTACGAGGGCTGGTATTCGGTCCGCGACGAGGCCTTCTACGGCGAGGACGAGACCTCGGTGGGCGCGGACGGCGTACGCGTCGGCGGGCAGGGGACGCCTGTCGAGTGGACCAAGGAGGAGACCTATTTCTTCCGCCTGTCCAAGTACCAGGACCGTCTCCTGGCCCATTACGAGGCCCATCCGGACTTCGTCGGCCCCGACACGCGGTTCAATGAGGTCATCAGCTTCGTCAAGGGCGGCCTCACCGATCTCTCGGTGTCGCGCACCACTTTCGACTGGGGCGTGCCGGTGCCCGGCGCCGACGGCCATGTCATGTATGTCTGGGTCGACGCCCTGACCAACTACATCACGGCTGCCGGCTTTCCCGACGAGACCGACCCGAAATGGGCCTTCTGGCCGGCCGATCTTCACGTCATCGGCAAGGATATCGTCCGTTTCCACGCGGTCTACTGGCCGGCCTTCCTCATGTCGGCCGGCATCGCCCTGCCGAAGCGGGTCTATGGCCACGGCTTCCTGTTCAACCGCGGCGAGAAGATGTCGAAATCGCTCGGAAATGTGGTGGATCCCTTCACCATGGCGGAAGCCTATGGCGTCGACGCCATGCGCTATTTTCTGCTGCGCGAGGTCGCCTTCGGCAATGACGGCTCCTATTCGCACGAGGCGATCGTGGCGCGGACCAATGCCGATCTCGCCAACGATATCGGCAACCTCGCCCAGCGCTCGCTGTCGATGATCGCCAAGAACTGCGACGGCGTTTTGCCGACACCCGGCGCCTTCACGGCCGAGGACGAGGCGATCCTCGCCGCCGCCGAAGGCATGCTCGCCGTCTCGCGCGAGGCGGTGGGCAGCCAGCAGCTTCACCGCTGGCTCGAGGCGGTCTGGGCGGTGGTCGGCGAGGCCAACCGCTATTTCGCGGCACAGGCGCCCTGGGCGCTGCGCAAGACCGATCCGCCGCGCATGGAGACGGTGCTCTATGTCACCGCCGAGGTCATCCGCCAGGCGGCCATCCTCGCCGCGCCCGCCATTCCGCTGGGCGCGCCCAAGCTGCTCGACCTGCTCGCCGTGCCGGAGGATGCGCGCGACTTCGCCGCACTCGCCACGCGGCTGAAGCCCGGGACGGTGCTGCCGCCGCCGGCCGGCGTCTTCCCGCGCTATGTCGAGCCGGGGACGGCGGCCTGATGTGGGTCGACAGCCATTGTCATCTCGACTTCCCCGAGCTCGCCGCCGACCGTGACGGGCTCATCGGCCGTGCCGTCGCGGCTGGCCTCCAGTCCATGGTGACGATATCGACCCGTGTCCGCCGTTTTGACGGCATCCGCGCCATCGCGGAAGGCCGTGAGGGCATCTGGTGCTCGGTCGGCACCCATCCGCACAATGCCCACGAGGAGCTCGACGTCACCGCCGAGGCGCTGGTGGCGCTGGCGGACCATCCCAAGGTCATCGCCATCGGCGAGGCGGGCCTCGACTGGTTCTACGACAAGTCGCCGCGCGACGCCCAGGAACAGGGTTTCCGCACCCATATCGCGGCGGCGCGGCTCTCCGGCCTGCCGCTGGTCATCCATGCCCGCGAGGCCGACGCAGCGGTGGCGGCGATCCTGACCGAGGAAATGGGGAAGGGGGCTTTCTCCGCCGTTCTCCACTGCTTCACCGGCTCCCGCGACCTCGCCATGACCGGCATCGCCCTCGGTCTCTACGTGTCGTTTTCCGGCATCGCGACCTACAAGAGCGCCGCCAATCTGCGGGAACTGGCGGCCGAACTGCCGGCCGACCGCATCCTGGTGGAGACCGACGCGCCCTATCTCGCGCCGGGCAAGTTCCGCGGCAAGACCAACGAGCCGTCCTACGTGGTCGAGACCGGCCGTGTGATCGCCGAGGCCCGCGGCGTCGCTCCTGATACGATGGCGCGTCAGACCACCGAGAACTTCTACCGCCTCTTCGCCAAGGCCGATCCCGGCCATCGCCTCACGGCCTGAGCCGGTCATGGCGCTGACCCTCACCATCCTCGGCTGCGGCTCCTCCGGCGGCGTGCCACGGGTGGCCCAGGGCTGGGGCGCCTGCGACCCCTCCGAACCGCGCAACCGGCGGCGGCGCTGCGCCTTGCTGGTCGAGCAGAGCGGACCGGAGGGCGTCACCACCGTCCTGATCGATACCGGACCGGACCTGCGTGACCAACTCCTCGCAGCCGGGGTCACGCGGCTCGACGCGGTGCTCTATACCCACGACCATGCCGACCATACCCACGGCATCGACGACCTCCGGCCGCTCGTTCTCGCCATGCGGCGGCGTATCGTCGCCCATGCCGACGCGACGACCGCCGGATCGCTTCGCGAACGCTTCGGCTATTGCTTCAACTCGCCGCCGGGCAGCGACTATCCGCCCATCATCGATCTCAGCCTGTTTGAACCGCACGCGCCGATCATCGTGCCCGGGCCCGGCGGCGCCTTGGCCTTCCAGCCGTTTCCGGTGGAGCATGGCTCCGGCTACCGCGCCTTTGGCTTTCGCGTCAACGACTGCGTCTATTGCCCTGATATCAATCGGCTTCCCGACGAGAGCGCCGGCTATTTCGACGGCGCCGGAACGGTAATCCTGGACGCGCTGCGCTACACACGCCATCCGACCCATTTCTCCGTCGACGAGGCTCTGGCGGTCATCGCGCGGCACAGGCCAGCCAGGGCCGTCCTGACCAACCTGCATTCGGATATCGACTATGCGACCCTGGCGGCCCGGCTGCCGGCGGGCATCGTTCCGGCCCATGACGGCATGGTCATCCAGACGGATTGATCGGATCGCGGCTGCGTTCCGCCGACACCCGGGACCGCGTGAGGCCGCATTGTGATGGATGCGTGCATTCCATAATATGTCTTATGCGAATCACGGATAGCGCTGGTGCGGCGTTCGACCCCGCACACGGCCGAGACCTGTGGATGGCCCCTCCTGCGTGCTTGCCAACAGTGGCCAGTCCCCGTTCAGACTGACCCATGACATCAATGCCAAAGGCGCCGGCCCCCTCGGACGACATTGCCGATCTCGTGGCCATCATGGCCTGGCTGCGGGCGCCGGGTCGTGGCTGTCCCTGGGACCTGGCGCAGACCTTCGCGACGATCGCGCCCTATACGATCGAGGAAGCCTATGAGGTCGCCGATGCGATCCAGCGCGGCGACTTCGCCGATCTCAGGGACGAACTGGGTGACCTGTTGCTGCAGGTCGTCTTCCACGCCCGCATGGCCGAGGAGCAAGGGCTCTTCGCCTTTCCCGACGTCGTCCGCGCCATCACCGAGAAACTGATCCGCCGGCATCCCCATGTCTTCGGCGGCGACCGCGACGTCAGCCCGACGGCGGTGAAGGGCCTGTGGGACAGCATCAAGGCCGAGGAGAAGCGGGCCAGGGCCGCCGAACGGCAGCGGCTGGGCCTGCCGGCCGAAACGGCAACCGGAGTGCTGGCGGGGGTTCCGACCGCCCTTCCCGCCCTCACCCGCGCCCTGAAGCTCCAGGCCAAGGCCGGCACGGTCGGCTTCGACTGGAACGATGTCGACGCCGTTCTCGCCAAGATCGTCGAGGAGGCCGGCGAGATCGTCGCGGCGCGGCGCGACGGTGCCGGGCCGGCGGCCATTGCCGACGAGGTCGGCGACCTGCTGTTCGCCGCGGTCAATCTGGCCCGCCACCTCGACGTCGATCCGGAGGCGGCGCTGCGTGGCACGAATGCCAAGTTCGAGCGCCGTTTCGCTGCCATCGAGGCGGCGCTCGCCGTCGAAGGGCGCGGGCCGGCCGAGGCTTCGCTCGCCGAGATGGACGCCCTCTGGGACGAGGCCAAGCGGCGCGAAAAGACCGGGGGCGCCTGACGCCGGCTCAGGCGCTGCGCGCCAGCCGCCGCTCCAGCTGGTCGCGCTTGGCCGGGGCGATGCGCAGTGTGACCTGCGTGTCGCCGCTGTCGAGGGCCCTGCGCTCCTCGACCTCGGCATTCTCGTGGATCCAGTGCAGCGTTCCGCCGTCGGCTGCATCGACCGTGACGGTCAGGCGTTCATGGGCGGAGCGCAGCCGGTCTTCCACGGCCGCGAGCAGGCCGGCCAGTCCCTCACCCGTGACCGCCGAGATGAAAAACGGGCGATGGGCCTCATCGTGGCGCGAGGCGCGGTTCAGCGCCGCCTCGCGGGCGGCGTCGTCCAGCAGGTCGACCTTGTTCCACACTTCGAGGATGGTGCGGGTGGCCGGATCGATGCCGAGATCGGCGAGGATAGCCGCGACATCGGCGGCCTGGGCCTCGGTGTCACCGTGGCTGACGTCGCGCACATGCAGGATGACGTCGGCCTCGATCACCTCTTCCAGGGTCGCCCGGAAGGCTGCGACCAGCATGGTCGGCAGGTCGGAGATGAACCCGACCGTGTCCGACAGGATGGCCTTGGTGCCATGCGGCAGGCGCATCTGGCGGAGCGTCGGGTCAAGGGTGGCGAAGAGCAGGTTCTGCGCCAGAACCCCGCCGGTGGTCAGTGCATTGAACAGCGTCGACTTTCCCGCATTGGTATAGCCAACCAGTGCGATGATCGGATAGGGCACGCGCCGGCGGCTTTCGCGGTGCAGGCGCCGGGTGCGCGTCACCTGTTCGAGCTCGCGCTCGATCCGCATGATGCGCTCCTGGATCATGCGGCGGTCGGCCTCGATCTGCGTCTCGCCGGGACCGCCGAGGAAGCCGAAGCCACCACGCTGGCGTTCGAGATGGGTCCAGGAACGGACCAGCCGGCTCTTCTGATAGCTCAGATGGGCGAGCTCGACCTGCAGCGCGCCCTCTTTCGTGCGGGCGCGGCGGCCGAAGATCTCGAGGATCAGGCCAGTGCGGTCGACGACCTTGGCCTTCCACGCCTTCTCGAGGTTGCGCTGCTGCACCGGCGACAGGGCCGCATCGACGAAGACGAGGCCGGCATCATGCGCCGTCACCAGGCCGGCGATCTCTTCCACCTTCCCCTTGCCGATCAGGGTGGCCGGCCGCGGCGTGTTCAGCCCCACCGTGACCGTGTCCATGACCTCCAGATCGATGGCGGCGGCGAGGCCGACGGCCTCGTCGCGCCGCGCCTCGACGCTGCGGGCGGGGCCATCGGCCCCCTCGCCTCGCCGCGGCCCGGTCATCACCGGCACGACGACTACGACGCGTGTCGGTTCGCCGCGCGGCTCGTCGCCGTCATGAGGTGTGGTGCTGATGATATCGGGGCGGCGTATGTCCAACAGGGCCTCGTCGGGTGAACTCAGCCCTTGTCGCCGTCTCCGTCCTGCGGATCGAACAGCTGAACCGGCGCGCCGGGCATGATCGTCGATATGGCGTGCTTATAGACCAATTGCGAGTGGCCGTCCCGGCGCAGCAGGACGCAGAAATTGTCGAACCAGGTCACCACGCCCTGCAGCTTGACGCCGTTGACCAGAAAAATCGTCAGGGGAATCTTGTGCTTGCGCACATGGTTGAGGAAGGTGTCCTGGAGGTTCTGAGCTCGTTCCGCCATTGTGTTTTTCCGTTGTTGCCGCGGACTCACACGTGCCGCGAAGGTTTATGGACCGGCCGGGCCGGTCGGGCTTGTTCTTGACGTCCCCATTTAAGGCCGATCCTCCCGCAGCGCACAAGGGAAAGTGTCGTCACAGCCGCGTGTGGAAGGCCCGCTCGGCCACTCAGACGATCTCCGCCACCTCGTGGAATTTCGCGCGCAGCTCCGTGGCGATCGATCCAGGCGCGCCATTGCCGACCGGCCGGCCGTCGACCTCGACGATCGGCATGACGATCGTCGTCGCCGAGGACAGGAAGGCCTCGCGGGCGTTCTGTGCCTCTTCGATGGTGAATTTGCGTTCCTCGATCCTCAGGCCCTCGCGCTTGCAGAGATCGAAGATCGTCGTGCGGGTGATGCCCTTGAGAATGCCGGTATCGGCGAAGCGCGTCACCAGCGCACCGTCCTTGGTGACGATCCAGGCGTTGGTCGAGGACCCCTCGGTGACGAACCCGTCCGCATCGACAAGCCAGGCCTCGAAGGCGCCGGCCTCGCGCGCTGTCTGCTTGGCGATACAGTTGGGCAGCAGGCCAACGGACTTGATATCGACGCGCTCCCAGCGGTTGTCGGCGACCGAAATGACCTTGACCCCCTTGACGGCGTTCGCCTCGCCCTTGGCCGGATCGATGTTCTTGGCGGTCACGACCAGGGCCGGCGGCGTGCCGGGCTTGGGAAAGGCATGGTCGCGGCGGGCGACGCCGCGTGTCACCTGCAGATAGACCAGGCCGTCGCGGACGCGGTTGCGACGCACGGTTTCCCTGAGCACCATGCCGAGCGGGCGGCGGTCCATGGGCATGGCGATGCGCAATTCGCCGAGCGAGCGTTCGAGGCGGTCCATGTGGCGCGTCTCGTCGACGAGCCGCCCGCCCCTCACCTCGCAGACCTCATAGACACCGTCGGCGAATTGGTAGCCGCGGTCCTCGATATGAACAGCGGCTTCGCCATGGGGCACATAGCTTCCGTTGACATAGGCGACGCGGGACATGCGGCGGCTCCTCGAAGGGCATGGGACGACGACGTGGGATCAATGACGTTCGACCGGCATTGCGCAGCAGCGGATCTTGCCGCAGTGCAACGCCAATCTGCCATGGTTCGCGCGACAGGCGAAACCTGCCGCAGGCGACGACGGCGCAAGGCGGCCCTGCCGAAATCGCGGATCACTCCACCGACAACGCCTTGAGCTTGCGGTGCAGGGCCGAGCGCTCCATGCCGATGAATTCGGCGGTGCGCGAGATATTGCCGCCGAACCGGTTGATCTGGGCGGCCAGATATTCGCGCTCGAAGGCCTCGCGGGCCTCGCGCAGCGGCAGGGCCATGAGGTGCTCGCCCCCCTGCCCCGTCGGCATGGACGGCGCCGCGGCACCGACATCCGGCGGCAGCATGGAGACGGAGACGACCGCATCCGGATCGCCTCCGGCCAGGATCAGCACACGCTCGATGTTGTTGCGCAGCTGGCGCAGGTTGCCCGGCCAGTCGTGGGACTGCAGCACCGCCATGGCGTCGTCGCCGATCCTGCGGCGCGGCAGGCCCGACACGGTGGCAAGCTGTTCGACGAAATGCTCCACGAGCTCGGGGATGTCCTCGCGCCGTTCGGCGAGGGACGGCACCCGGACCGGCACCACGGCGAGACGGTGGAACAGATCCTCGCGGAACCGACCCTCGGCGATATCGGCCTGGATGTCGCGGGCGGTGGCCGAGACGATCCTGACGTCGACCTGCACCTTGGCGGCGCCGCCGACCCGCTGGAAGCTCTGCTCCACGAGAACACGCAGGATGCGGTTCTGCGTCTCGCGCGGCATTTCCGCGATCTCCTCGATGAAGAGCGTGCCACCATGCGCCTCTTCCAGCGCGCCGACCTTGCGACCCTGGGCGCCGTCGGTCTCGGCGCCGAAAAGCTCGATCTCCATGCGGTCGGGCGTGATGGCGGCGGCATTGATCACCACGAAGGGACCGCTGGAGCGGGCCGACGACGCATGGATCGTCCGGGCCGTCAGCTCCTTGCCGGCGCCCGAGGCGCCGAAGATCATGATGCGGCTGTTGGTCGGCGCCACGCGCTCGATCGTCTGGCGGAGCTGGTTCATGGCCGAGGAGCGGCCGATCAGCCCGGCCGCCTGACCCGAGATCTGCCGCAGTTCCTTGATCTCCCGGCGCAGCCGCGAGGTTTCGATCGCCCGTTCGGCGATCAGCACGAGACGGTCCGCCTTGAAGGGCTTCTCGATATAGTCATAGGCGCCGCGCTTGATGGCCGAGACGGCGGTCTCGATATTGCCATGGCCCGAAATCATGACGACCGGGACCTCCGGATGGCGCTCCTTGACGACATCGAGGAGCTGCAGCCCGTCGAGCCGGCTGCCCTGCATCCAGATGTCGAGGAAGACCAGGTTGGGGCGCCGCGCCTCGATGGCCGCCAGCGCCTCGTCGGCATTGCGGGCCGTGCGGGTGCGATAGCCCTCGTCGTCGAGAATGCCGGCGACGATGTCCCGGATATCCGCCTCATCGTCGACAACGAGAATGTCCCCTGCCATGCGTCCTTATCCGTTCTTCGTCATTCCGCCGCGGCGGTGGTCTGCACCGCCAGGCGCTGGTCCCTGAAACTGAGGCGGATAAGGGCCCCGCGCTGCTCCCCGCCGGCCCCTGCGGGCGCGTCGTAGAGGCCGAGCCCCCCGCCGTGCTCCTCGAGGATCTTGCCGACGATGGCCAGACCGAGGCCCGTGCCCTTTTCTCGTGTCGTTACGTAAGGCTCAAGCAGCCTATGACGGTTTTCTTTGGGCAGGCCGATGCCGTTGTCGATGACATCCACCGCATAGAACGGCTGGCTGGCACTGAGCCGCACCATGATCCTGCCCTTGCCGCGATCCTCTTCCGGCACGGCGGCAATGGCCTCCGTGGCGTTCTTGATGATGTTGGTCAGCGCCTGGCTGATCAGGCGGCGGTCGAAGGAGGCGGGCATCGCCCCCTCCGGAATCTCGTCGACGATCTCGATCTCGGGATAGCCGATGCGCATCATGAAGACCGCCTGACGGACCGTATCCGCGACGTCCTCCATCTCGAAGACCGGCTTCGGCATGCGCGCGAAGGAGGAGAACTCGTCCACCATGCGCCCGATATCGCCGACCTGGCGGATGATCGTGTCGGTACACTGGTCGAAGACCTCGCGGTCCTCGGTGATGACCCTGCCATAACGCCGCTTCAACCGCTCGGCCGAGAGCTGGATGGGGGTGAGCGGATTCTTGATCTCGTGGGCGATGCGGCGCGCGATGTCGGCCCAGGCCGAGGTGCGCTGCGCCACGACGAGGTCGGTCACGTCGTCGATCGTCACCACTGCGCCGTGGGCCCCGTCCTCGTCGGCTTCCAGCGCCACGCGGACCACCAGCGTGCGCTCCCGCCCGCCACGCACCAACATGACCTGGCCCTGGACGATGGGCGCGCCGCGGGCCGCGCCGGCAATCAACTCGGCGAATTCCGGGATCGTCTCCGACAGCATGGTGCCGGACAGCGCCGCTTCGCTGACACCGAGGATCTCGACCGCGAAACGGTTGAGCAGCGTCACGCGTCCCGCCTCGTCGAGGCCGATCACGCCGGCCGTGACGCCTGCCAGCACCGCCTCGGTGAAGCGCCGGCGGCTGTCGATCTGGTCGCGGGCGGCAATGAGGTCGGCGCGCTGGTCGCGCAGTTCCCCGGTCATCTTGTTGAAGGTGTCGCCGAGATTGGCGAGGTCGCCTTCCGACTTGCGGATGTGGACCTGGACGTCGAGATCGCCGGCGGCCACCTGGTCGGCGGCACCGATGAGCCGGCGGATCGGCTGCACCAGCCGGTTGGCGAAGCTGAGACCCAGATAGACCGCCGACAATGTCACCAGAAAGGCGATGAGCGCAAACATCAGCGCGAAGGCGATCTGCAGGCCGAGCCTCCGCGACTGCAGCGCCTGGTACTCGAACAGGCCGGCCTGGGTCGCCCGGAGATGCTGGGCGATCTGCGGGCTGATCTGCCGCACGACATAGAGGATCTCGTTGCCGCCGCGCTGCATCTTGAGGATGGCTTCGATGAAGTCGCGATCCTCGCGCGAGGAGACATTGGCGATGATGTCGTCGGTCTTGCTGACCTCGTCGAGGATCGAGGCAGGAACGGTGAAATCCCCCTGCATCGGCACATCGGCACGATCGACCAGCGTGCCGTCACTCTTCAGGACCCGCACGACCGTCAGACCGCGCACCATGGCCTGGGCGGTCAGGAAGCGCTCGAAATTCACCTCCGTCGTGGTGAGTGAGCGCACCCGCTCGATGTCCTGCACCAGGGCCGCCGCCTCGGCGCGGACCACCGAGACCTGTTCGTTGAGGTAGGCATTGGCGAGATTGGCCGAGGCCTCCACCGACTGGCGCACGCTGCCGGAAAAGATGCTCTCGAGGCCCCTGTCGAGGGTGATCGAGGCGGCAATGGCGATGACGGCGACCGGCACGGAGGCGACGATGGCGAAGAGCCGCACCACACGCTCGTGCAGTCGGGAGGCCGCCTGCCCGGCCCGGCGCGCCCGCCGCAGCACCATGATCTCCCGGACGATGAGGAAGATCAGCGCGCAGACCAAAAGGCCGTCGATGATGAGGACCGTGAGCACGACCTCGTGGGTCGCGGCGATCGGCAGCAGGCCGGTGACGAGCAGGAACGTGATCAGGCCGAAGAACAGCGCCACGCCGACCATGATCGGCCCGGCCCGACGCGCGCGCAGGCGCGGCATGAAGGCAGAGCCGTCGGCCGTTGGAGCAGTCGTCGCTGGCTGCGCGGTTTCGGTCATCCGGCGATCATCTCCGGAGAGTTCGGCGGAAAGCCGGCGCGGCGAACCATCGACCCCTCTTCGGGACTCAAGGGTGACCCTCTTACAACAACTGTGACCGAAACGTCACGCCCCCGGGAGGTTGCCAACGCGATCGTGAGCCCGGGCGAACGTCAGCGCGACGTCCGGATCACCTGGATGTCGAGGTCTCGGACCTTCTTCCGCAGCGTGTTGCGGTTCACGCCGAGGAGGTCGGCCGCCTTGATCTGGTTGCCGCGGGTGGCAGCGAGAGCCGCCGAGATCAGCGGAATCTCAACCTCCCGCAACACCCGGTGATAGAGGCCCGGCGGCGGCAGGTCGTCGCCAAAGCCCTTGAAATAGGCGCCCATATGACGCTCCACCGAGGCCATCAGCGTGTCGTCCTCGCGCGGCTCGTCCTGCGACGAGGCGGGCTCCGGCGTCGACAGTTCGTTGTCGACGATCGGCGCGGTGATGATCTCCTGCGGATAGAGCGCGGTGAGACGGCGGATCAGGTTTTCCAGCTCGCGGATATTGCCGGGCCAGCGATAGCGCTTGAGCTTCTCGAGCGCGGCCGAATCGATCTGCTTGGCCGGCAGGCCCTCGCGTTCGGCCTGGGCGAAGAAGTGGCGGACGAGGTCGGGCACGTCGTCGCTGCGTTCGCGCAGCGGCGGCAGGCGCAGCGGCACGACATTGAGGCGGAAGAACAGGTCCTCGCGGAACAGGCCCTGCTGGATGAGCTGGCGCAGGTCCTTGTTGGTGGCGGCGACGATGCGGACATCCGCCTTGATCGGGGTGCGGCCGCCGACCGTCGTATATTCGCCCTGCTGCAGGACGCGCAGCAGCCGGGTCTGCGCCTCCATCGGCATGTCGCCGATCTCGTCGAGGAAGAGCGTGCCGCCCTCGGCCTGTTCGAACCGGCCGGGATTGCGGGCCTGGGCGCCGGTGAAGGCGCCCTTCTCGTGGCCGAAAAGTTCGCTCTCGATGAGGTCGCGCGGAATGGCGGCCATGTTGATGGCGACGAAGGGACCGTTGCGACGCTTGCCGTAGTCGTGCAGCGCGCGGGCGACCAGCTCCTTGCCGGTGCCGCTCTCGCCGACGATCATCACGGTGAGGTCGGTCTGCATGAGCCGGGCGAGGACGCGGTAGATGTCCTGCATCGCCGGCGACCGACCGACCAGCGGCATGGTATCGGCATCCACCGCCGGCGCCTTGCCGAGGCGGCCCTTCGGCTCGGCCAGGGCCCGGCCGACAATGGCCACCAGTTCCTTCAGGTCGAAAGGTTTGGGAAGGTAGTCGTAGGCGCCGCGTTCCGATGCCTTGATGGCGGTCATGAACGTGTTCTGCGCGCTCATTACAACGACCGGCAGGTCGGGCCTGAGCTTCTTCACCCGCGGCAGCAGGTCGAAGGCGTTCTCGTCCGGCATGACCACATCGGTGATGACGAGGTCGCCGTCGCCCTGCGAGACCCAGCGCCAGAGCGTCGTCGCATTGCCTGTCAGGCGCACGTCATAGCCCGCCCGCGAGAGCGCCTGGTTGAGGACTGTGCGGATCGCGGCGTCGTCGTCGGCGACCAGGATGGTACCCGTCGGCATATGGACCTCTTCAGAGCGCTTTGCGGCCGTTGGCGTCGGAATGGGAGACGCGGGCCATGGGCAGGAGGATGCGGAACACTGTCTTGCGCGGCTGGCTGTCGCATTCGACGATGCCGCCATGGTCGCCGACGATCTTGGCCACCAGCGCGAGGCCGAGGCCGGTGCCCGAACTCTTGGTGGTGACAAAGGGATCGAACAGGTGCGGCATCAGGTCGTCCGGCACGCCCGGACCGTTGTCGCGCACACAGACCTCCAGCGGCAGCGCGACACGGCTCGACAGGCCGGGCATGGTAAGCCGGACGCCGGGGCGGAAGGCGGTCGTCAGCAGGATCTCGCCGTCACCCGCCTGCTCACCGATGGCCTCGGCGGCGTTCTTGACGAGGTTGAGGAACACCTGGATCAATTGGTCTCGGTTGCCGAAGACAGGCGGCAGCGAGGGGTCATATTCCTCGGCGAAGCGGATGTGCCGCCCGAAGCCGGATTGCGACAGCTTCTTCACATGTTCCAGCACGACGTGGATGTTGACCGGCTGGCGTTCGACCGGGCGCTCGTCGGAGAACACCTCCATGCGGTCGACCAGCTTCACGATCCGGTCGGCCTCGTCGCAGATCAGCCGGGTCAGCGTCCGGTCCTGATCGTCCACCGAGGCTTCCAAGAGCTGCGCCGCGCCACGGATGCCGGACAGCGGATTCTTGATTTCATGCGCCAGCATCGCCGCCAGCGCCGTGACCGAGCGGGCGGCGCCGCGATGGGTCAGCTGACGATCCATCTTGTCGGCGATGGTGCGCTCCTGCAGCATCACGACGACGTCGCCGGGGCGCTCGGCCAGCGGGGCCACATAGATGTCGACGATCCGCTCGTGGCCGTTGCGCGGCGTGCCGAGGTCAACCTTGTATTCGTTGACCGGCGCATGCCGGTCGCGGACCTGTTCGACCAGGGCGAGGAGCGGGCTGCCGAAGGGTACGAGCTCCTTCAGCGCGTGGCGCTTCAGCACCGAGATCGACGCCTGGAAGAAGGCTTCTGCCGCGGCATTGCCGTCGAGGACCATGCCTGCCGCCGAGACGCTGATGACGGGGTGCGGCAGGGCGTTGAGAATCGAATCATGCACCGGGAGAACCTGCGCCGAAGCCTTCATGCCGCCCGCCTCCACTGGAACCGGTCGTAGCTCTCGGCCATCGCTGCGATCACCCGGCGCGGATCCTCGGATGTGAGGACCCTGCCGCGCGCATCGGCGAGGATGCCGTCATCGACGCCACAGGACGCAGCGGCCGCATCCAGGGCCCATCCCAGATGCTTGCGCGCATGGCGGATCCCGACAGCGAGCCCGTAATGGGCGAGCTGAGCCTCATAGAGCTCGACGGCGCAGGCCAGCTGCGTCGCCAGGTCCGGATCGGCGGGAACCGGCGCGCCGGCAAGATGGGCGGCGATCTGCGCCGGCAGCCAGGGCCGCCCCTGAGCAGCGCGGCCGATCATCACCGCATCGGCCCCGGACTGGGCGAGGCAGAGGCGCGCGTCCTCTGGGGTGGCGATATCACCGTTGGCCACCAGCGGCAGGGGCATCGCCGCCCGCACCGCGGCGATGGCGTGCCAGTCGGCCCGGCCCTTGTAGAACTGCTGGCGCGTGCGGCCATGGACCGTGACGAGCGCGACGCCCGCCTGGGCGGCCCGGCGCGCCAGTTCCGGAGCATTGAGCGAGGCGTGGTCCCAGCCGAGCCGCATCTTCAACGTAACCGGCACGTCGACGGCGGCAACCGTCGCGGCGATCAACCGCTCGGCATGGTCGAGGTCGCGCATCAGCGCCGAACCGGCATAGCCGCCCGTAACGCGCTTGGCCGGGCAGCCCATATTGATGTCGATGATGTCGGCGCCCGCCGCGACGGCAATCCGGGCGCCCTCACCCATCCAGTGCGGGTCGCAACCGGCAATCTGCACCACGTGGGGCGACAGGCCTTCGCCTTCCGCGCGCAGCCTCGCCTCTTCCTCGCCAGCGGCGAGCCCGTCGCCCGGAACCATTTCCGACACGGTCCAACCCGCGCCGAACCGTGCCACCATGCGCCGGAACGGCGCGTCCGTAATCCCGGACATGGGGGCGAGGGCGACGGGGGATGCCATCTCGAACGGCCCGATCGACAGCACACGCCGCAACGGCGCTTGGGTCGATGGGTTGCTCATTCAACTGCCTATTTCGTAAGCGTGATGCAATGATGCCTACACTTTAGACATCATTTTCTGCGCTGCACAAGAGGCGCGCCGCACGAGAAGACACGTCGTGGTGAACGCGCTAGGGAAGGCGCTGAAAACCTGGATGTCGCGCATGCGCTCGCACCCCACCGTCGCAACCCTTATCGTCGCCGCCGGTCGCGGCACCCGCGCCGGCGGTGGCATACCGAAGCAATATCGCGGCATCGCCGGCCGCCCTCTCCTCGACCGCACGATGGAGGCCTTCCGGTTGCATGACCGGGTTGCCTGCATCCTGGTCGTGATCGGTGAGGACGATCACGGCCTCTATGAGGCGGCGATCACGCCGTCGGACAAGCTCCTGTCCCCTGTTGTCGGTGGTGCCGTTCGGCAGGCATCAGTCCTCGCCGGACTGGAGGCGCTGGCCGCCGCGGCCCCCGACATCGTCCTCGTCCATGATGCGGCGCGGCCCTTCCTGTCGGCGGACCTGATTGCTGCGGCGATCGAAGCCGTTACCGGCGATGTCCTCGCCGCGGTGCCGGGCCTTGCCGTGGTCGACACGATCAAGGCGGTCGACGGCGGCGGCCGTGTCACGGGCACGCCGGATCGCGGCGCCCTGCGCGCTGTTCAGACCCCACAGGCCTTCGCCTATGCGGCGTTGCACGACGCCCATCGCCGGGCCGCGAGCGCCGGCATCGCCGGACTGACCGACGACGCCGCGGTGATGGAATGGGCCGGCCATGCCGTCACGGTCTTTCCCGGCGAGGCGGGCAATGTGAAACTGACCCATCCGGAGGATTTCGATGCGGCGGAACGGCGGATGCGGGCGGCGATGAACGATGTACGGGTCGGCCAGGGCTATGACGTCCACGCCTTCGCCGAGGGCGACCATGTCTGGCTCGGCGGCGTGCGCATCCCCCACGATCGCGGCGTGCTCGCCCATTCCGATGGCGACGTGGTGCTCCATGCGGCAACCGACGCCATCCTCGGGGCGCTGGCCGACGGCGATATCGGCACGCATTTCCCGCCGAGCGACATGAGGTGGAAAGGTGCTTCCTCCGATCGTTTCCTCGCCCATGCGGCGCAACTCCTGGCCGATCGCGGCGGACGCCTCGCCATGCTCGACGTGACGGTGGTCTGCGAGGCGCCGAAGATCGGCCCGCACCGCGAGGCGATCCGCGCCCGCATGGCTTCAATTCTTGGCGTTGGCCCGGATCGCATCGCCATCAAGGCGACGACCAGCGAGAAGATGGGCTTTACCGGCCGCCGCGAGGGCCTCGCTGCCCTCGCGCTCGCCACCATCCGCCTGCCGGGAGACGGCGCATGAGCGAGACTGACATCGACGCCCTCGCCACCGCGGTCCTCGCGGCCTGCCGCGCGCGCGGGTTCATGACGGTGACAGCCGAGAGTTGCACCGGCGGCCTCGTCAGCGCGGCCCTGACGGCCATTGCGGGGTCCTCCGACGTGGTCGACCGCGGCTTCGTCACCTATACCAACGCGGCGAAGCAGGAGATGCTGGGCGTGCCGGCGGCGACGCTGGATTCCCACGGCGCGGTCTCGGCGGAAACAGCCGCAGCCATGGCAGCCGGCGCTCTCGCCCGTTCGCGCGCCCAGATTGCCGTCTCCGTCACCGGCATTGCCGGGCCCGGCGGTGCGACGCCGGGCAAGCCCGTCGGTCTCGTGCATTTTGCTGCGCAGCGTGGCGACCATGTGGTCCTGCGCGAGGAGCGGTTCGGCGCCATGGGTCGGGAGGGCGTGCGCGCGGCGAGCGTGCGCGTCGCGCTCGGCCTGCTGCTCGATCTTGCGATGGACGGCGCTCAGACTGCGGGAGACGCGCCGGGCCGCCCGTAGACCGCATCGGCCCGTGTCTCGAAGGCCTCGGCGAAGCGCCTGAAAGCCGCGTCGAAGACCGCGCCCATGACGAGGGCGAGGGCCCGCGAGCGAAACTCGTAGTCGATGGAGAAGGACACGCGGGCCCCCTCCCCGTCCTCGGTGAAGCGCCAGTGGTTCTCCAGCCGCGAGAACGGCCCGTCGATATATTCGGCGACGATGTGGAGCCGCGGCCTGTCAAGGGTGACCCGGCTGGTCAAGGTCTCGCGCAGCGGCCCGTAGGACACGGTCATGTCGGCGACGAGGATCGCGATTCCGTCATCCCCGGCATTGACCCGCCGACGAACGCGCAGCGCCTCGCAGAGCGGCACGAAGAGCGGATACTGGTCCACATCGGCGACGAGGTCGAACATCTGTCCGGGTCGGTGGCCGACCCGCCGCTCGGTCTTGAAAACGGGCATGAAGACGTCTCGCCCGCGCTCAATGGCCGAGGCGCGCGAGACGGGCGGCGCGGAGCTTGGCGAAGTCGTCGCCGGCATGGTGCGATGAGCGCGTCAGCGGGCTCGATGCAACGAGGAGGAAGCCCTTCGCCATGGCAATCGTCTCGAAACCCTTGAACTCGTCTGGCGTGACGAAGCGGACGACCTCATGGTGCTTGCGGGTTGGCTGCAGGTACTGGCCGATGGTCATGAAATCGACCTCGGCCGACCGCAGGTCGTCCATCAGCTGCAGCACCTCGTTCCGCTCCTCGCCGAGCCCGACCATGATGCCGGACTTGGTGAAGATGGTTGGGTCGAGCTCCTTCACCCGTTGCAGCAGCCGGATGGAGTGGAAGTAGCGGGCGCCGGGGCGGACCTTCAGATATTTCGACGGCACCGTCTCGAGATTGTGGTTGAAGACGTCGGGCCGGGCCGCCACCACCACCTCCAGGGCACCGTCCTTGCGCAGGAAATCGGGGGTGAGGATCTCGATCGTCGTCTTCGGCGAGCGGCGACGGATCGCCTGGATGACATCGGCGAAGTGCTGTGCGCCACCGTCGGCGAGGTCGTCACGGTCGACGGAGGTGATGACGACATGTTCCAGACCGAGCTTCTCGACGGCGATCGCCGTATGCTCGGGCTCGTTGGGGTCGAGGGGCGCCGGCATGCCGGTCTTGACGTTGCAGAACGAACAGGCGCGCGTGCAGGTGTCGCCCATGATCATGAAGGTGGCGTGCTTCTTTTCCCAGCACTCGCCGATATTCGGGCAGCCGGCCTCCTCGCAGACGGTGACGAGGCCGTTTTCCTTGACGATCCTGTGGGTCTCCGCCCATTTGGGCGAGCCCGGAGCCTTGACGCGGATCCATTCCGGCTTGCGGGCGATCGGCTTGTCCGGCCGATGCGCCTTTTCCGGATGCCGGGGGCGGTTGTCGCTCTTCAAGGTGTCGATGAGTGTAGCCATGCCCCTCATTAGGCAAGCCATGGACCGGATGGCAAGAGCATGCGGCAACGGCGCCGGCGCAAGCCCTCAGGTCGCGGCGGGCAGGAGCCAGATTCCCCAGCGGTCTTCAACCTTGTGGCCGCCGGCGGCGACCACGAGCTCGCCAATCGACTCCTTCTGGCCCTTGCCGAAATGCTGAACGATGATGGCCTTGTTGGCCTGACGCCGCAGCGCCTGGAGGAAGGCAAGCTTGGCCTCACGGAACAGCCAGGTTTGGCGCCAGGTCAGGTTCGCGAGCGGGCCGATATAGTAGAGGCATTCGCAGACAAGCAGCACGTCCGGCTTCGGGATCGGCAGGTTCGACGTCGGATCCTTGTAGAGGTCGTTGAGGTCAAAGGTGGTGTAGGTGCCGGGCAGGTAGGCCCGCGCGCGCTCCACGGCGACCCCCGAAAGGTCACAGCCGGACACAGTCTCGACGCCAAGCTCGCGCGCCACCCAACCGAGCACATAGCCTTCGTAGACGCTCACATCACCGAGGCTGTCGCAGGTGCCAACCTCGCTGCGAATGGCGTCGGCGATCGCCGCCATCCGCTCGTCGCCGTTGATCCGCATGCGGTAATAGTCGGGATAGGCTGCAAAGAGATTGTCGAGAATGGCCGCCGAAGGCTTCGCCAGCGCCGTCGACACGGCATAGCTCGCGCGCGTCAGCGCGACGTTCAACAAAGACGCATTCGCCATCAGAAAGAACCAGCCCCTAGCATGCCCCGACGGAAGCGCTACGGCAACGATTTGGTTCGTGCAACGCGCCGGAATGCCGCATCTGGTGACCGGTCAGGGGATGGGTGCGGGGCTGAAATCCTCGATGAATCGAATCAGTGTCGCCACCGCCGCGCCCATATCGGCAATATCGGCGAATTCCAGCGGATTGTGGCTGATACCACCCTTGCAGCGCACGAACATCATGGCGAAGTCGGTGAGACCGGCCATGGCCTGGCCGTCATGGCCCGCCCCCGAGACGAGGCGCGGAGCGGCGAGGCCGAGGCTCTCCATGCTGCGGGCAAGGCCGTCCTGCAGCCACGGCGCGCAGGCCGCCGTCGGGCAGTCGTGATAGGTCTCGAAGACAACGGAGCAACCGCGTGCCGCTGCCAGGGCCTGCGCCCGGGCCGTGAACGACTGGAGCGCTGCATGACGCGGCGCGTCGGACGCAGCCCTGAGATCGAGGACGAACTCCACCCGATCTGGAATGACATTGATGGCGCCCGGCTTGACGCTGATCTGGCCGACCGTCGCCACCATGGCCGCTTCCGGATGGGCTTTGGCGATCTGTTCGGCGGCGAGCGTCATCTCTGCGGCGGCGAGCAGAGCGTCCTGGCGCAAGGGCATCGGCACCGTGCCGGCATGGCCGGCCATGCCGGAGATCGTCACGCGGGTACGGAACTGCCCGGCGATCGAGGTGACGACGCCGAGCGGCTTGTCGCCATGTTCGAGGACCGGGCCCTGTTCGATGTGGATCTCGACATAGGCGAGCGCCTCGTCGCGGCTCATGGCGGCAGCGGGGATGCCGGCGGGGTCGAGCCCGTAATCGCGCATCGCCGCCGCGAGCGTCACGCCGTCCCTGTCCTTGCCGTCAAGCCAGGCGGGATCGAAAGTGCCGGCCAGGGCCGCCGACGACGACAGAACGGTGGGAAAGCGCACGCCCTCCTCGTCGCCGAAGGCCAGGACGTCGAGGGCAAAGGGAAAGCGGCGGCCGGCATCGCGGAAATGCTCGACGGCGAGGATGCCGCAGACGACGCCGAGCATGCCGTCATACTTGCCGGCATTGATCACCGTATCGATATGCGAGCCGATCAGCAGGCGTGGCACCGCATTGGCACCGGCAACCTCGTCCGCCATCGGGTAATGACCACGGATCGTGCCGAGAGCGTCCTCGGCGGTCGTCATGCCGGCTTCCGCCATCCACTGCGCCACCAGATGGGCCGCGCGCTTGTGCTCCGGCGTCAGATAGCGTCGGGTCAGGCGATCGGGCTCTTCCGAGATCGCGGCCAGTTCTTCCAGCATGGCCTCGGCGCGCCGGCCGAGACGGTCGATGTCGAGCCCGCTCATTTCAGTCCGGCCAGATAGGCGCCGAGCGCGGCGCGGTCCTGATCGCTCATGGTGGTCTGGTTCCCGAGTGGCATGGCCCTGGACTGGACGGATTGCTGGATGACGGCAGCCGCGTGCCGCCTGAGATCAGCGGAGGTTTCGAGGATGACGTTCTTAGGCGCTTCCGTCACGCCGTCCTGGGTCGGCCGGCGCGCATGGCAGGCTACGCAATGGGTGGCGGTGATCTGCAGCGCCTGCACCTCGCTGACCTGACCGGCGGCGGCGAGATCGAGCTTCGGCCGCTGCGACGTCACGAACATGGCGAGCAGCAGCGCGATGGCGGCGACCGGCACGGCCCAGCCGTAGCTCTGCCAGGGGTCATGCGCCTCGTGGCGGTTCAGCGTGTGCTGCACCAGCGCGCCGGTGACGAGGATGAAGGCGACGACCAGCCAGGAATGCGGATGCGCATAGAGCATCGGATAATGGTTCGAGACCATCATCAGGAGGACCGGCAGGGTCAGGTAATTGTTGTGGGTGGAGCGGGTCTTGCCGATCTTGCCGTATTTCGGGTCGGGCTTGCGGCCGGCGATGAGGTCGGCGACGACGATCCGCTGATTGGGGATGATCACCAGGAAGACGTTCGCCGCCATGATCGTCCCGACGAAGACGCCGACATGGATGAAGGCGCCGCGACCCGAAAAGACCTGACCGAAGGCCCAGGCCGCCCCCACCACCATCCCGAAGACGACCAGCGCCAGCACCGTCGGATGGTTCGCCAGCGGCGACTTGCACAGCGTGTCGTAGAGCAGCCAGCCGACGACGATGGAGGCCAGCGACAGGCCGATCGCCTGGGCCGGCGTGATGTCGGCGACGGCGGGATCGATGAGGAAGCCGCGGGCGTTCAGGTAATATTGCGCCACCAGCAGGATGAAGCCGGAGACCCAGGTGAGGTAGGCGGCCCAGCGGTGCCAGAGCAGGTCCGGCGGCAGGTTGTCAGGCGCCACCAGATATTTCTGCACATGGTAGAAGCCGCCGCCATGGACCTCCCAGGCGACGCCATCCGCCCCCGGTGCGCCCGGCGCCTTGGCCTTGAGGCTGAAGTCGAGAGACATGAAGTAGAAGCTGGTGCCGATCCAGGTGATCCCGGCGGTGATGTGGAACCAGCGGGACAGAAGGTTGAACCAGTCCGTGGCGAGGGCGATGTCCATGTTGCGTCCGGCTGGCCTCTTCAGGCGCTCTGTCGCCGGTAGGCCGGCTCTGCGTTGATGGTACGGGACCGCGCCAAGATCAAGCACTCCGCGGCGACGGAAGCCGCGATGACAGCCGGTTCCTTGCCGGCGAGACCGGCGAGGCCGATGGGACAGCGCAGTCGGGCAGCGGCGGCCTCGCCGAGACCGACAGCCTCAAGCTGGCGCAGGAAGCGCGCCCTTTTGGTCGCCGATCCGATGAGGCCCACATGGGCGAAGCGCCCGGAGGCGAGGGCCGCCGCCACGATGGCGAGGTCGAGGGCGTGGCTGTGGGTCATGACGAGGACCTGTGCGCCGTCCGGGACCGCGTCGAGCGCGGTCTCGAAGGGCCCGGATTGCAGGGTGACATTGGAGGGGATGGCTGTGACGAAGGCGCCGGGGCGCCCGTCGTGCCAGGTGACCCGGAAGGGCAGAGGCGCCAGCGCCAGCACCAGCGCCTTGCCGACATGGCCGGCGCCGAACAGGGCGACGGTCGGCAGGCTCTCGCCGAAAGTCTCGATGAAGACGGTCCCGGAAGCGGACATGGCGTCCTCATCGCTAGCGATGAGGACGCGCTGGAGGCGCCCATCGTGCAACAGGGTCCGTGTGCGGAAGGGTCCCGCCCGCTCGACCGCCGCGAGCTCGGCGACCATGTCCCGGTCATCCGCTGCAAAACGCTCGATCGCCAGCGTCACGTGGCCGCCGCAGCATTGCCCCAGCGCCGGTCCCAGCGGCTGGTCGAGGATCAGGGCGGCCGCGTCGCCGCGCACCAGCAAGGCCTGCGCCTTGGCCAGCGCCTGCCATTCGAGCGTGCCGCCGCCGATCGTGCCGTGGAAGGCCCCGTCCGGCCGGACGATCATCCGCGCGCCCGGCTCGCGCGGCACCGAGCCCCGCGCCGCCAGGACACTGACGAGGGCGCATGCGCCCTCCGTAGCGATGAGCCCTGCGATGCGTGACCAGATCTCCACCGGTCACCCCTCCCCGGTCTGCTTGCCGCAGGCGAAGAGGATCGTCTCGGGCGTGGCAGGCGCGTCGAGGGCCACGGCACGGCCGGGCGCCAGTGCATGGACGGCATCGGCGATGGCGCAGAACACCGAATTGGCCAGCATCAGCGGCGGCTCGCCGATGGCCTTGGACCGGTAGATCGTGTCCTCCCGGTTGGGATTGTCGAAGAAGGCGACGCGAAAGTCCTCCGGCACGTCGCGGGCCGTGGGGATCTTGTAGGTGGAGGGCGCATGCGTCCGCAGCCGCCCCCTGGCGTCGAAGACCAGCTCTTCCATGGTGAGCCAGCCCATGCCCTGGACGAAGCCGCCCTCGATCTGGCCGATGTCGATGGCCGGGTTCAGCGAGCGGCCGGCATCGTGGAGGATATCGACGCGGTCGAGGGTGAATTCCCCGGTCAGGGTGTCGATGGTCACCTCGGAGCAGGAGGCGCCATAGGCGAAATAGAAGAACGGCCGCCCGGTCGCCTTCGGCCGATCCCAGGTGATCTTCGGCGTGGCATAGAAGCCGGCAGCCGACAGATGGGTCCGGGCGAGATAGGCCTTCTTCACCACCTCGGCGAAGGACAGGCTCCTCTCTCCCGACCAGACGCGGTCGTCGCGAAAGGCGATGCTCGCCACCGGCACCTGCCAGTCACGGGCGATGAACTCGGCGATGCGGCCCTTGATCTCCGCCGCGGCGGCCTTCGCCGCCATGCCGTTCATGTCGGTGCCGGACGAGGCGGCCGTCGGCGAGGTATTCGGGACCTTGCCGGTATGGGTGGCGGTGATGCGCACCCGGTCGAGGGCGACGCCGAACTCCTCGGCCACCACTTGCGCCACCTTGACGAAGAGCCCCTGCCCCATCTCGGTGCCGCCATGGTTCAGGTGGATCGAGCCGTCCTGGTAGACATGCACCAGCGCGCCGGCCTGGTTCAGGAAGGTGGTGGTGAAGGAAATGCCGAATTTCACCGGCGTCAGGGCGATGCCCTTCTTCAGCACGCGCGAGCCGGCATTGAAGGCGGCGATGGCGGCGCGCCTGGCGCGATAGGCGCTCGTCTCCTCAAGCTGCCGCATCAGCGCCTCGGCGACATTGTCCTCCACCACCATGCCGTAGGGCGTGATGTTCCGCTCATCGGTGCCGTAGAGATTGGCATAGCGCACGTCGAGCGGGTCGCGGCCCGTCGCCCAGGCGATGCGGTCCATCAGATGCTCGGCGAAGACCATGCCCTGCGGCCCGCCAAAGCCGCGGAATGCCGTGTTGGAGACCGTGTGGGTCTTCAGCCGGCGCGAATGGATATGGACCTGCGGATAGAAATAGGCGTTGTCGGCATGGAACATCGTCCGGTCATTGATCGACGACGAAAGGTCGTGGCTGTAGCCGCAGCGCCCGGCGAAGCGGACCTCGACAGCCTCAACCCGGCCGCCGGGATCATGGGAAGCGCGGTAGGTCACGAGGAAGTCGTGGCGCTTGCCCGTCATGATGAAGTCGTCGTCGCGGTCGAGGCGGATCTTCGCCGGCCGGCCGGTCACCAGCGCCGCCAGCGCCGCCATCGCCGCCCAGCCGCTCGCCTGGCTCTCCTTGCCGCCGAAGCCGCCACCCATGCGCCGCACCGCCACCTCGATCGCGGCATCGGCAATGCCGAGGACCCGGGCGACGACGTGCTGCACCTCGCTGGGATGCTGGGTCGAGGAATGGATGAGATAGGTGCCGTCCTCCTCGGGGATGACGAGCGCCGCCTGGCCTTCCAGGTAGAAATGTTCCTGCCCGCCGATCCGCAAGGTCCCGGCGACCGGCGCCGGGCTCGCCGCGATGGCCGCTTCGGGATCGCCGCGCCGGAAGGCATAGGCCGGCATCAGGTCGGCATCGGCCGCGAGCGCATCGGCAACGTCGACGAGCGGGGTCTCCTCCGATACCTCGATGACCGCAAGGCGCGCCGCCCGCCGGGCCGTGTCGCGGCTCTCGGCCACCACGGCGAAGAGCGGCTGCCCGTGGAACGCGATGACGTCGGTGACAAAAAGCGGATCGTCGCCGGCCACCGGGCTGACATCGTTGACCGCGGGAATGTCGGCGGCGGTGAGCACCGCGACAACGCCGGGCACGGCGCGCAGAGCGGCGAGATCGAGCCGGACCAGACGGCCATGGGCCACCGGCGCGCCGCCCGGCACGACATGCAAGGTGCCCTCAGGCTCGCGGATGTCGTCGATATAGGGCGCGGAGCCCGTGACGTGCCGGTCGGCGGCGTCATGGCGGATCGGCTGGTGGACGTGGCGCAGCGCCTCCCCGTCAGGCCGCATGATGAGCCTCCCGGAGCGGCGCAAGCCGGGTCGACGAACGCTCGCCCGCGGCAACCTCCATCAATCCCTTGGTGATGAGATTGCCGGCGACCCGCAGTCGGTAGGCTGCCGAGGCGCGGTGATCGTCGAGCGGCGAGAAATCATCCCCGAGGCGCGCCACGGCAGCCGCGATCGCAGTGGTATCATCGACGGACGCGCCAGCGAGTGCCGCCTCGACGGCCGCCGCCCTCTTGGGGATGCCGGCCATGCCGCCGAAGGCGATCCGCGCCGCCGCAATCCGTCGCCCGTCGAGCCGGACCTTCAGCGCCATCATGACAGCGGAAATGTCCTGGTCGTAGCGTTTGGCGATCTTGAAGACGCGCAGATGGTCGCCCGCCTCGGGTCTCGGCACGGTCACATGGGTCAGGATCTCGCCCGGTGACCGGTCCTGCCGGCCATAGGCGAGGAAGAACTGCTCGAGTGGAAGCTGCCGCACCGAGCCGCCACGGCGCAGCGTGACCGAGGCCCCGAGCGCGATGAGCAGCGGCGGCATGTCGCCGATCGGCGAGCCGTTCGCCACATTGCCGCCGATCGTCCCCGCCGCGCGCACCTGCGCCGAGCCGAGCCGGTCGATGAGCAGGGCGATGTCGGGATCGAGCGCACCGAGGGCGGCCTCCGCCTCGGCATAGGTCACGGCGGCGCCGATCGTCAGCGCCGACGCGGTCTCGTCCAGAGCCCGCAAGGCCGCCACGCGGCCGGTATGGACGAGTTTCGGCAGCGTGCGGAGCTGCTTGGTGATCCAAAGACCCACATCCGTCGCCCCGCCGACAAGGGTTGCGTCGGGATGGCTCTCCATGAGGGCGCCGAGCGAATCGAGCGAAGCCGGCGCCGCGAAGAAGGCCCTGTCGTCGCCGACGAAAACGTCCGCGGTGTCGGCGAGGCCGGCGAGCATCGCAGCCGATGTTGCGCGGCGGTCGTGATGGCCATCGGCGGGCGGCGCGGCGCAGGCCGCCAGCGCCGCATCGACGATCGGCCGGTAGCCGGTGCAACGGCACAGGTTGCCGGCGAGCCGCGACAGAACCGCCGCGCGGTCCGTTGCGCCGCCAGCGGCGTGGTAGAGCGTGAACAGGCTCATCACGAAGCCCGGCGTGCAGAAGCCGCATTGCGAACCGTGATGGTCGACCAGCGCCTGCTGGACAGGGTGCAGCCGCCCATCCGTCGCCAGATCCTCCACCGTCACCAGTTCGGCGCCGTCGAGCTGGCCGAGCAGCAGGATGCAGGCATTGGCGGGCTCATAGACCAGGCGCCCGTCCTTCACGCGGCCGAGCGCCACGGTGCAGGCGCCGCAATCGCCCTCGCCGCAGCCTTCCTTGGTGCCGGTCAGCCGGCGGTCGAGGCGCAGCCAGTCGAGCACGGTGGTCATCGGTGCGAAGCCATCGGCTTCCACCAGGGTCCCGCGATGCAGGAAGCGGATCGGTCGGGTCGTCGTCATGAGCCGCGATAGGTCGTGTAGCCATAGGGGGAGAGAAGCAGCGGCACGTGATAGTGCTGGTCGAGTGCCGTCACGTTGAAACGCAGCGTCACCACGTCGAGGAAGGGCGGATCGCTGACAGGGACACCGTTGGCGCGGTGATAGGCGGCGACGTCATATTCCAGGCTGTAGGGCCCGCTGCGGATCGTCGCCGGGGTCAACAGCGGCACGGGCGCACGCCCGTCGGCATTGGTCCGGCCTTCGGCCATCAACTGCCGCCCCTCCCCCTCGATCGCATAGAGGCGATAGGCGATGCCGGCGGCTGGCCGGCCTGCCGCCGTGTCGAGAACATGGGTGGAAAGATGCCCGGGCATGCAGGGGCTCCTCTGTCGCGGCATTATCGGTCCGACAATGCCGGCTTTGCGCCGCAAAAAGAATAGCTGTCCTGTCGCAGGATGCACGTATTTGTGCGGACGCAGCGTCGCGGGAGAGGCGCCTAGAGTCGGCGCTCCCCCTGCCGAAATGTCTCATGACGCCCACCGCCTCCCCGCCCGCGTCCTTCCGCGACCTGTTCACCCCGAAACTGGTGACGGTTCTGCGGGAAGGTTATGGATGGAAGGACCTGCGCACCGATGCGGTGGCAGGCCTGACCGTCGCCATTGTCGCCCTCCCGCTCTCGATGGCGATCGCCATCGCTTCTGGGGCCACACCCGACAAGGGCCTGATCACGGCGATCGTCGGTGGCTTCCTGATCTCGGCTCTGGGCGGTTCGCGGTTCCAGATCGGCGGCCCCGCCGGCGCGTTCATCCCGCTGGTCGCCTCGACGATCGCCATTCACGGCTATGACGGGCTGGTGATCGCGACCTTCATGGCGGGGTTCATGCTGGTCGCCGTCGGGTTCCTGCGGCTCGGAACCTATATCAAGTACATCCCCTATCCGGTGACGGTCGGCTTCACCTCCGGCATCGCGGTCATCATCTTCGTGAGCCAGGTCCGCGACCTCCTGGGCCTGCGGCTCGCCGGGCCTGAACCGGCGGAAATGCTGCACAAGCTGCCGGTGCTGTGGCAGGCGCTGCCGACGCTCAATCCCGTCGCGGTGGTCGTCGCGGCGGCTGCCATCGGCGGCATTCTGGCGCTCAAGCGCTGGCGCCCCGCCATCCCCGGCATGCTCGTGGCGGTCGTCCTCGGCGGCGCCGCGACAGCGCTCTTCGCGTTGCCCGTCGAGACGATCGGCTCGCGCTTCGGCACCCTTCCCACCGGCATCGGCTTCAACGGCCTGCCGGGCCTGTCCCTCGCCCGGGTGCGCGAGCTGCTGGTCCCGGCCATCGCCTTCGCCATGCTCGGGGGCATCGAGTCGCTCCTGTCGGCGGTCGTCGCCGACGGCATGACCGGGCGCCGCCACCGCTCCAATTGCGAACTGGTGGCTCAGGGCATCGCCAACATCGCCTCGGCCCTGTTCGGCGGCCTGCCGGTGACCGGGACGATCGCCCGCACCGCCACCAATGTGCGCGCCGGCGCGCGCGGACCGGTCGCCGGCATGTTCCATGCGGTGTTTCTGCTGGTCTTTCTCAGCCTGGCCGGCGGCCTGATGAGCTACGTGCCGCTCGCCGCCCTTGCCGGCGTCCTCGCCATCGTCGCCTGGAACATGGCCGAGAAGCGCGAATTCGCCGTGCTGCTACGGGCTTCGCCGGGCGACGCGCTCGTGCTTCTCGCTGCCTTCCTGCTGACCGTCTTCGTCGACCTGACGGCGGGAATCGGGGTCGGCATCGTCCTCGGTTCGCTGCTCTTCATGCACCGGATGGCCGAGGCCATGGCGGTGGATAGCAAGGTGCGCCTGCTTGAGGAGGACGTGGCCGACGACGCCGTGCCACGCGCCCCCTATGCGACCGCGCGCGGCACCGACCGCCGCATCGTCACCTATCACCTGAACGGTGCGTTCTTCTTCGGCGCGGCGGCGACCGTCGCCTCGGTCTTCGACCGCATCGGCGATCCGCCGGCCATCTTCATCCTCGACATGAGCGATGTGCCCTTCCTCGACACCACCGGCGCCAACACGCTGGAGAGCTTCGTCCACAAGCTTGAGCGCGCCGGCACGCGGGTGGTGATCGCCGGGCCTCGCCCGGCGGCGCAGGCGACCCTCGCCCATTTCGGCATCGCCGAGCCGCGCGTCAGCATCGCGCGGACGCTGGAGGCGGCGACGGCCGCAGCTGAGGCGCGGCTGGCCTTCACCTGAGGGGCGCGCGCAGGGCGAGACCGATCAGGCCGAGATAGGCCGTCGTCACGGCGAGCACGACCGAAACCCAGGGCGGCGGCGCGAGACCCGCGGCGACGGACAGGCCCGCCGCCAGCATCCACAGCGCGAGGACGGCCAGGGTCACCGGCCGGAAGCGGACGACGCGGAAAGGATGGATGAAGACGAAGGGGGCGAAGGTCGCGGCGACCAGCCCAGCGATGATTCCGGCATTGGCCAGCGGCGGCAGGCCGAAGACCATGAGGAGGAAAATGGCGACGTTCCATATCGCCGGAAAGCCGCGGAAACCGCCTTCGGGTGTCTTCATCGCGGTATCGGCGAAATAGAAGGCCGAGGAGACGAGGATCGCCGCAGCGAGCGGCCAGACCAGCCCCGCTGGCACGAGCCCGGCGACGACGAGCACATGGGCCGGCACCACCACATAGGTCAGATAATCCACGACGAGATCGAGGACCTCGCCGGAATAGCGCGGCAGGCGCTCGGCGACGCCAACCCGGCGGGCGATGGTGCCGTCGATTCCGTCGACGACGAGGGCGAGGCCAAGCCACAGGAAGACCGCATCGAAACGCCGGTCCGAGGCCGCCTGCAGCGCGAGGAGGCCGAGCACGGCCCCCGATGCCGTGAACGCATGGACGGCAAAGGCCGCGCCGGCTCCCTTTGCCCCGTTTCCAACGGCCATCTTCATCCTTTCGTGATCCATTGCCCCTGCCCCAGCGTCTTGGCCCTTGGGCCGCGCAGCACCAGATGGTAGGAGAGCGGATCGGCACAGTATCGGGCGTCAAGACGCATGAGCGAGAGCGCGAAGCATACTCCATTCGACGTCGTCGTGGTCGGAGCAGGCCCCGCGGGACTCTTCGCCGCGCTTGCCCTCGATGAGGCCGGGTTCCGCATCGCCGTCGTTGGCGCCTTGCCCGGATCGGCGAGCGACCGGCGCACCTCCGCCCTGCTCGACGGGTCGGTCCTGGCCCTGAAACGCCTTGGCGTCTGGGAGCAGCTTGCGACCCATGCCGCGCCGCTGCGGGTGATGCGGCTGGTCGACGCAACGGGCAGCCTCCTGCGGGCGCCGCTCTTCGAAGGACGGTCCACCGAGATCGGCCTCGACGCCTTCGGCTACAACATCGCCAATGACGATATCGGCCGGGTTCTGCTCGCCGCAGCCCGCGCACGCGCCATCACGCTCATCGACGGCCTGGTGACCGGCGTCGACCTCACCGACGGCGCCACCCTCACCCTCGCCTCCGGCGAGATCCTGACAGCCGCCGTCGTCGCCGGGGCCGACGGGCGCCGGTCGGCGGTCCGCGCCGCGGCCGGCATCGACGTCGTGACGACGCGCTATCCGCAGACGGCGGTGACGGCGACGTTCCGCCACAGCCGCCCCCATGGCGACGTCTCGACCGAGTTCCATACGCCGACCGGCCCGTTCACCCTGGTTCCGCTGCCGGGCGACCGTTCGAGCCTCGTCTGCGTGGTAACGCCGCGCGAGGCCGACACGCTCCTCGCCCTCGACGATGCCGCCTTCGCCCGCATGATCGAGAAGCGATCCCAGGCGATCCTCGGCAAGGTCACTGTCGAACCCGGCCGCGGCCGCTACGATCTCGCCTCGATCACGCCACGCCGCTTCGCCGTGCCCCATGCCGCCCTGGTCGGCGAGGCCGCCCATGTCGTCCCGCCCATCGGCGCACAGGGCCTGAACCTCGGCCTGCGCGACGGCGCCGCGCTGGCCGAGTGCCTGGCGGAGGCGCGCGCCGCCGGCGAGATGATCGGCGGGCCGCGGGCCATGGACGCCTATGACCGGGCGCGGCGGGCCGATATCGTCAGCCGCACTTTCGCGATCGACCTCCTCAACCGCTCGTTGCTCTCCCCCTTCATGCCGGTCCATCTGGCGCGCGGCGCCGGGCTCTGGTTCCTCGACCAGATCGGCCCTCTGCGGCGGGCTTTCATGCGCGAGGGGCTGCAACCGTCTGGCGCGTCGCCGCGTCTCATGCGGCCTGAGGCCCGCGACGCCGCCTGAGGGTCAGGGCGTGAAGATATTGATCGGCAGCAGGCCGTTCTTCACGAGATAGAGCACGGTGGTCAGCGTCCCCACCGAAATCACCGTGCCGAGAAGAACGGCGTTCGAGGCCTCCTCGACGAAGGTGTCGTATTGCCGGGCGATGATGAACACGTTGAGGGCCGGCGGCAGGCAGGCCATCAACGCCGCGGCATAGACCCAGGACGGCTCGAAGGTGCCGATCAGCGACAGGATCAGGATCACCAGCGCCGGGTGGATCAGCAGCTTCAGGGCGAGGATCGGCGAAATGGCGGCGGCGACCCGCGCCAGGGCCGAAAAGCTTTCCATCCGCAGGGCGACCGTCACCCCGAGCGTGAAGAGCGCGACCGGCGCCGCCGCGTTCTGCAGGAAGGCCAGCAGCCGGTCGAGCATTTCCGGCGGCTGGAATTGCAGGAAGGCCGAGATCACCCCGGCGACCGTCGCCAGGATGAAGGGATGGGTGGCGATCTTGACCACCACTTCGCCGATCACCGACAGGATCGAGCGGCGCGCCGTGCCGTCCAGCGCCATGAGCAGCGGCACGAGCGAGAACAGCAGGATGTTGTCGAAACAGAAGATCAGCGCGACGGGAGCGGCCGCCTCCGCACCGATCGTCGAGAAGGCCAGGCCCGGGCCCATATAGCCGATATTGCCATAGGCCGCCGCCACACCTGCCACCGTGGCATGGCCGGTATGGCCACCCGAGCGCCAGGCCATATAGGCGAAGCCGAGGACGAAGACCGCGAAGGTGGCAAAGGTCGTGCCGAGGACGAAGGGCACGTTGTTGAGCTTCTCGAGCGGTGTCTGGGCGAGGATGCGGAAGAACAGCGCCGGCAGCGCGATATAGATGAGGAAGAAGTTCATCCAGGCCAGGCCCGCCTCGGCGATCGGCGTGCCTTTCCAGGCCTTGTAGCGCGCGGTGAAGAAGCCGAGCGCGATCAGACCGAAGAACGGCATGGCGAGGTTGAGGACCTGGAGCATGGACGGATCGCTGCACGGCGGAAGGTCAGCGACCGCTACTGGGCGGGACCGCCGCGGTCAACGGCACCGTCCGCTGAAATCAATGCAGCCCTGTCCGCTTGACCCGGTATTCGCCGTCGGGATCGCGTTCGAAAACCTCGTCGACCTGCGGATGGCGGATCGGATCGCCGCTCGTGTCGATCAGCAGGTTCTGCTCGGACACATAGGCGATATACTCCGTGACCTCGTTCTCGGCGAAGAGATGGTAGAAGGGCTGGTCCTTGGACGGGCGCATCTCGGCCGGAATGGCCTCGTACCATTCGTCCGTGTTGGCAAAGGTCGGGTCGACGTCGAACACGACGCCCCGGAACGGATGGATCCGGTGCTTCACGATCTGGCCGATCTTGAATTTCGCTTGCCGTGGCTTGTCAATCACGCCGGTCCGGGTCCCTTGCGACGATGGTGAGTTCTGGGCGCGCGAAAAAAGCGGCATGTCACCGTTCTGTCAACGCGGCTTCGCTTTACGGATGCCGACCGGACTCAGATCGCATAGCGCGCCGCGAAATCCGGGTCCTTGGAAGCGACGATCCGCGCGAGATCGACGATCACCTTCGCCTGTTTCCAGGTCGCATCGTCCTGCATCTTGCCGTCGATCATGACGGCGCCGGAGCCATCCGGCATGGCGGCGAGGATGCGCGCAGCGAAGGCGACCTCGCCGGGATCCGGCGAGAAGACGCGCTTGGCGATGTCGATCTGCGAAGGGTGCAGCGTCCAGGCACCGGCACAGCCCATCAGGAAGGCGTTGCGGAACTGGGTCTCGCAGGCGACCGGGTCGGAAAAGTCGCCGAATGGGCCATAGAAGGCCTTGAGGCCGTTGGCGGCGCAGGCATCGACCATCTTGGCGATCGTGTAGTGCCACAGATCCTGCTGGTAGACGGCGCGCGGCCCCTCCCCGCCGGGATCGGCGACCACCTTGTAGTCGGGATGGCCGCCGCCGACCCGCGTCGTCTTCATGGCGCGCGAGGCCGCAAGGTCCGCAGGTCCGAGGCTCATGCCGTGCATGCGCGGCGAGGCCGCCGCGATGTCGTCGACGTTCTTGACGCCTTCCGCGGTCTCCAGAATGGCGTGGATGAGGATCGGCTTCCTGACCTGATGGCGCGCCTCGAGCTGGGCGAGCAGCTGGTCGAGATAGTGGATGTCCCAGGCGCCTTCCACCTTCGGCAGCATGATCACGTCGAGCTTGTTGCCGATGGCGGCGACGATCTGCATGAGGTCGTCGAGGATCCAGGGGGAATTGAGGGCATTGACCCTTGCCCAGACGCCGGTGGTCCCGAAGTCGGTGGCCTGCACCATCTCGATGAAGCCGGCGCGGGCCGCCTCCTTGGCATCAAGCGGGATGGCGTCCTCGAGATTGCCGAGCACGACGTCGACGCTCTTCGCCAGGTCCGGCACCTTGGCGCGCACCTTCTCCATGTGCGGCGGCACGAAATGGATCATCCGCTCCAGCCGCACCGGCAGGTCCCGATAGGGTTCCGGCGCACCGATCGCCAGCGGCTTGTAGACGTTGCGCGGCAGCTTCATGTCCCACTCCTCGTTGCGACCAGCGCTACAGGACGAGGTTGCACCGCACAATTCCGTGGAACGGCGGATGTGGCGCAACGAAAAAGGGCGCGGAACCGGTCCGCGCCCTCGTCGATCGACCGGGTGATGGTTCAGCGCTGCGGCGGCGCCAGCGGCTGCATGCCGGCCGGCGCGCCCGGGATCGGGGCGGCGCCGGGCACGGCGCCCTGCTGGCGCTGCTGCTGCTCCTGCAGGCGGCGCTGGGCCTCCTCGCCACGGCGCGGCAACTCGGCCTGCAGGCGGCGCTGGCTCTCCTCATAGGCCCTCGGGTCGACGGGCTCGCCGTCATAGGAGGCCTGGAAACCCTGCAGCGACATGCCGAGCGAGATGGCCCGGTTGTTCATGTTCACGACCTGGATATTGAGGTTGGTCGAACGCTTCATCCGGGTCAGGAATTCCGGCTGCAGTTCCATCTGCGCGAAACAGGCATTGGGAAGGCAGACCTCGTAGCGCATCGCCTGCGGCTGCGGCTGTCCGGGGCCTTCCAGCACGACGCGGATGCCCGGCTGCAGCGACATGCCCACCGGCACGGCGATGATCAGCCGCGGCTTCTCACCCTCGAGGTCGCGGATCTGGACCGAGGCGAGCATCTGGCCGTTCTCGGCGCGGGTTTCCTGCACGACCATGCAGAGCTTCTTGGTGGTGGGCGGCGTGCGCTCGTCGGTGGGAACCTGGTCGCAGAGCTTCACCCACGGGGTCTGGATGGCGCCAAGATTCTCCTGGGCACCGGCAGCCGGCGCGGCCGGCTGGGCAGGAGTGGGCTGCGCGGGAGCCGCCTGGGCCGGACGCGGCGCCGGCCGCTGGGGCGTCTGCGGGGCCGGAGCCTGGGCGAAGGCGAAGGCAGGCACCAGCGCAAGAGCGAGGCCGGCACCGACGCGAGCCGCAGCTTTGGCGGAGATCGACATGAAAGGTCCTTTCGATCGTGTCCGTAGCGCAAGCCGGAGCCTGGCAGGCCGGACCTTAATGGGTCGGATTCGGACGCGCTGTGTCGCTGCCGAACGTGGCGACATGGTGGCGCGGTCCCTCGGCGCGCTCAATAGCGGCTCGCCGTCCCGTTGAAAAGCCGGAATCACGGGGCCTTCATGCTAGGGACAGAAGCGGCCAACCCAACGGACCCCCATGCTGCTCCGCTTTCTCCTTCCCGTTTTCGCCCTCGCCGTGCTGGCGACGGGGCTGCCTGCGCCCTCCCCGGCGGCGGACTTTCCGCGGGCGCCGGTCCAGGCCGCCATCGCCATGCATGGCGAGCCTGCCGCCCGGCCGGATGCCGCCCACCGGCGCTATGTGAACCCGGATGCTCCCAAGGGCGGCCGGATCGTTCTCGGCGTGCAGGGGACGTTCGACACGCTCAACCCTTTCGTCGTCCGCGGCCTGCCGGTCCCCGGCGCCCGGCAGTACCTCTACGAGACCCTGTTGGCGCGCTCCTATGACGAGCCCTTCACCCTCTACCCGCAGATCGCTTCGGGTCTGGAAGTGCCCGACGACCGCTCCTGGATCATCTTCCATATCGATCCACGGGCCCGCTTCTCCGACGGCCGCCCGGTCACCGCCGCCGATATCCGCTTCTCCTTCGAGCTGCTCCGCGAGCGCGGCCGCCCCAACCACCGCAGCTATTACCGCAAGGTCCGCCAGGTCGACCTGATCGACGCGCAGACGATCCGCTTCGACCTCGCAGGGGCCAACGACCGAGAACTGCCGCTGATTCTCGGGCTCATGCCGGTCCTGCCGCAACATGCAACCGACCCCTCGACCTTCGAAGACACGACGCTGCAGCCGCTGGTCGGTTCCGGCCCCTATACGGTGGGCGAGGTCCGCGCGGGCGAGAGCCTGTCCCTCAAGCGCGACCCCAACTGGTGGGGCCGCGACCTGCCGATCAACCGTGGCCTGTTCAATTTCGACGAGATCCGCTTCGAATTCTACCGCGACGGCAACACCCTCTTCGAAGCCTTCAAAAAGGGGCTCGTCGACAGCCGCGTGGAAACCGATCCCGGCCGCTGGACGTCGGGCTATGATTTCCCGGCGATGCGCGAGGGTCGGATCCTGCGCGAGACGCTGCGCCCCGGCACGCCGAAGGGCATTCGCGGCCTGACCATGAACACCCGGCGCCAGGTCTTCCAGGACGTGAGGGTGCGCGAGGCCTTGGGGCTGCTGTTCGACTTCGAATGGGCCAACCACGCCCTCTATGCCGGCGGCTTCGAACGCAGCCAGTCACTGTTCGAAGGGTCCGAACTCTCCGCCCGCAGTCGGCCTGCCGATGCCGAGGAACGCCGGCTGCTGACCGATGCCGGCGCCAGCGTCCGTGACGACATTCTCGACGGCACCTACCAGGTGCCGGTTTCCGACGGCTCCGGCAGCGACCGCACCCGACTGCGCCAGGCGATCGCCCTGTTCGCGGCGGCCGGCTGGCGCCTCGAGGGCGGCGCCATGCGCAGCGCGGCGACGGGCCAGCCCTTCACCTTCGAATTCCTCGTCGCTACCCGTGACCAGGAGCGCCTCGCCCTGACCTACCAGCGCTTCCTGCAGCGGGCCGGCATCCGGATGGCGGTCCGCAATGTCGACGCCGTGCAATATGACCGCCGGCTCCGCGACTATGATTTCGACATGGTCGACTACCGCTGGTGGAATACCTCGCTCTCGCCGGGCAATGAACAGGCCTTCTACTGGGGCGTCGCCGCCGGCCGCGCGCCGGGCAGCCGCAACCTGCCCGGCATTGCCGATCCCGCTGTCGACAGGCTGGTGGCCGCGATCGTCGAGGCCCGCCGGCGCGAGGACCTCATCACCGCCGCACGGGCTCTCGACCGAGTGGTGACGTCCGGCTTCTACTGGGTGCCGCTGTTCCACCAGCCGGCGCAGTGGATTGCCCGCTGGAATCACATCGGCATGCCTGCCGAATCATCCGTTTTCGGCTATCTCGTTGAGACGTGGTGGCGTCGGGACGCCGGTGGGGCTGACAGGCAGTGATTCTGGGGCGCGGCAAGAAGGGTTCGTCGTCGGGCGTGGCGGGTCGCGTGACGCTCGACGGATTGCTGCGCCGTGCCGCCGAAATCCGTCCGGGCGCCCGGGCCCTGGCCGACGCGCCCAACCGGCCTCATCTCATCGGCGGTGATCCGCGCCAGCTCTCCTGGGCCGAGCTCGACGGCCTCGTCGACGCCCTCGCCGGGCGGCTGCGGGACATGGGACTGCCCACCGATGCCGTCGTCGCGACGCAGTTCGCCCTGTCGAGCGACGCGGTCATTGCCCTTCTGGCGCTGTCGCGCGCCGGCCTCATCGCCGCGCCCGTGCCGCTCGGCTGGGGGCGACGGGAGACCACGGCCCATCTGCAGCGCACCGGCGCCCGCGCCATCCTCACCGCCGGTCGCATCGGTCCTGTGGACTGCGCCGACATGATGCGGTTCGCTGCCGCCGAGACCTTCTCCGTCCGCTTCGTCCTGTCGCTCGGCGGGCCGGCCCTCGACGGCGTCATCCCGCTCGACGACGTGCTGGCACTGCCGGTCGCCGCCGAACGGATCGAGATCGCGCGTTCGGACAATCCCGCCGACCATATCGCCGTCGTGACAACAGACGCGGTGGCGGAAGGCCATATCGCGGTTGCCCGCAGCCATAACGAACTGATCGCCGGGGGCCTCGCCGCCTTCATGGCCGGCGTGCCCGATGAACACGCGGTCTTCGCCGCGACCCTGGCGCCGGACTGTTTCGCCGGAATCGCCCTGCAGATCGTCCCCTGGCTCATGGCCGGCGGCACCCTCATCGCCCATCCGCCGCTGGCGCTGCGCATCGTCCTCGACCGTCTGGCCCCCGACGGCACCACCCATGCCGTGCTTCCCGCCGCCGCTGCCGCTGCTGTGGTCAACGCTCCCCTCGCCCAGCGGCCAGCGCTGCGCCACCTCGCCCTCTTTTCGCGGCGCCCGGTCGAGACGCAGGCCTTCGCCGAGGCCGTGGCGGAAGGGCTCGCCGTCGACATTTTCCTCGGCATCGGCGAAACCGCCGTTGCCCGCGCCCTCAAAGGGCAGCCCGGCGCGCTGATGCTCGGGCCGGACAGCCATACGTCGGGTGGCGGGCAGTCGCCGATCCTGATCGAATCGCGCGTCGGTCCCGAGGGCCACCTGTCGCTGCGCGGCGCCATGGTGCCGCGCTCCGCATTCCCGCCAGGGGCCGAGAACGGCCAGCCGCCCTTCTGGTCGGTCGACGCGGACGGGTTCCGCGACACCGGCCTGCCGGCCGCAGCCGACAAGGCCCGCAAGAGCGTCGCCATCGGCTCGCGCGAGCCGGGCGTGGTCTCCATCGGCGGACGTCGCTTCGCCGAGAGTGCCCTGCGCGCCGCCTATGTCGAAGCCGGTGGCGAGATCGCCCCCGTCATTCGGCCAGATCCCCTGCTCGGCGACCGGGTGTCGGGCGTCGTCGGCGACGGCCGGGCGATCGCAGGCCTGGCGAGCCGCCTCCTCGACACGGGCGTGACGCCCCTCGCCATTCCCGGCGGGACGCGGCAGGCCGTGCAGATGCCCTTCGAGGACACGCGGCCGCGCGAGCCGGAACCGCTGCTCGATCCGCTCGGGGATGCCCATTCCGCCCTCGCACAACTCCTGAGCGTGGCGCGGGCGGCCGCGGGGTATTAAGTCTGGGCTTTCTGTCAGGGAGCCTGCCATGGCCGACACCCCATCCTCGACCCCGCCCACGTTGACGATCGACGTTGTCTCAGACGTCGTCTGCCCCTGGTGCTTCGTCGGCAAGCGCCGGCTGGAAAAGGCGCTGGCCCTGACACCCGACATCGCGACAGAGATCCACTGGCGGCCCTACCAGCTCGCGCCGGACCTGCCGCCCGAGGGCAAGCCGCGGCGCCAATACATGCTAGACAAATTCGGCGATCCCGAACGCATCCGGCAGATCCACGAAAGGCTGACCGGGATCGGCGCGGAAGAGGGAATCGCCTTCGATTTTGACCGCATCGCCGTCGCCCCCAACACGCTGAATGCCCACCGGCTGATTCTGTGGGCCCGCTCGCCGGAAACGCAGAACCGCGTGGTCGAAGCCCTGTTCTCGGCCTTTTTCATCGAGGGCCGGAACCTGGCTGACGACGCTGAACTCGTTGCGATCGGTGAATCATGCGGCCTCGACGCGGAACTCCTGGCAGAGCTTTTTGCCACGGATGCCGATGTCGAACGGACCCGCCGCGAGTATTTCTCGGCGCAGAAGATCGGCGTGACCGGCGTCCCCTTCTTCATCGTCGCCGGCCGCTACGGTATCGCCGGCGCCGAGGCGCCCGAAACGATCGCCGGTGCCATCCGCCAGGCGGCGGCGGAAGCGGCGGCCAGCGTCGCCTCGTGACGATCGTTGCGGAGCGCGAGCGGAGGCGCTAGGTCCGGTCCATGGCACAGTCGAAAACCCTCACCCATCTCGATGCGAGCGGCACGGCCAACATGGTCGACGTCTCTGCCAAACCGGCCACGGAGCGCACCGCGGTCGCCGTGGGTGCGGTGGTCATGAAACCCGAGACCCTCGCCCTGGTGCGCGCGGGCGACGCCAAGAAGGGCGATGTGCTCGGCACAGCGCGCCTCGCCGGCATCATGGCGGCCAAGCGCACCCATGAGCTCATTCCCCTCTGCCATCCGCTGCTGCTGACCAAGGTCGCCGTGGACGTCACGCCCGACGACGCGCTGCCGGGCGTCAGGGTGAGCGCCACTGTCAAGGTTTCGGGCCAGACCGGGGTCGAGATGGAGGCCCTCACGGCGGTCTCCGTCGCCTGCCTGACCGTCTACGACATGGTCAAGGCCGTCGACCGCGGCATGCGGATCGAGGCCGTGCATCTCGTCGAGAAGACTGGCGGCGCCTCCGGCACCTACAGGGCGGAGTGAGCCATGGCGGGGCTGCTTCCCGTCGCAGAAGCACTCACCCGTGTGCTGGCGGGGGCAACGCCCCTGCCGGAAGAATGGATCCCCGTCGGCGACTGCGATGGCCGTGTGCTGACCCGCGACCTCGTCTCCGGTCGGAGCCAGCCGCCGGACGACATGTCGTCGATGGACGGTTATGCAGTCCGTAGCATCGACCTGCCGGGAGTGCTCAGCGTCATCGGCGAATCCGCGGCGGGCCGCGGCTTCGCCGGCGCCGTGTCCGCCGGTACGGCCGTGCGGATCTTCACCGGCGCGCCGGTGCCGGCCGGCGCCGATGCGATCGTGATGCAGGAGGAGGCCCGGCGCGAAGGCGACCAGGTTGCGATAGCCAACGCCGTGCGCGCCGGACAGTTCATCCGCCGCCGCGGGCTCGACTTCACCGAGGGTCTCACGGGCCTGGCCGCCGGCACCCTCATGAACCCGCGGCGCCTGGCGCTTGCCGCCGCCATGAACCATGCCACCGTTCCCGTGCACCGCAGGCCGCGGGTCGCCATCCTGTCGACCGGCGACGAACTGGTCGAACCAGGGACCGCGCCGGGGCCGGACCAGATCGTCTCCTCGAACGCCCTGGCGCTGGCCGCCATCGTCCGGCGGGCCGGTGGTGAACCCACCATGCTCGGCATTGCGCCGGACCGCCTCGCCGAGACCCTCGCCCGCGTGCGCGCCGCCCGCGAAACGGGCCACGACGTCCTCGTGACCTCCGGTGGCGCCTCGGTCGGCGAATATGACCTGATGCGCGAGGTGATCGCGGCCGAGGGCGCCGCGCCAGGCTTCTGGAAGATCGCCATGCGTCCGGGCAAGCCCCTGATGATGGCTGATCTCGGCGCCATGCGCCTGCTCGGCCTGCCGGGCAATCCCGTCGCCTCCTTCGTCTGCGCGACCCTCTTCCTGCGGCCGCTGCTGTTCCGTCTCGGCGGGCGCAGCGACGCGGTCGACCCGACCGAAGAAGCCGTTCTCGGCACGGATGTCGGCCCCAACGACCTCAGGGCCGATCACCTGCGCGCCACCCTCACGAGCGGTGACGGCCGTCTCGTCGCCACGCCCTTTGCGGTCCAGGATTCGTCTATGATCCGGGTCCTCGCCGAAGCCGATGCTCTCATTCTCCGGCCGCCCCATGCGCCGGCCGCGGCAGCGGGTAGCCCCTGCCGCATTCTCCGCCTGGACCTCTAGCCAGGCTCTTTACCGGATATCAACGGTTGCGGAACACATAAAGAACAGATAGTGATTGTTCATGGTCTGTTCGGTTGAGTCGGGCCGATGAAATCCAGGGACGGAAACCGATGCTGACGCGCAAGCAACATGAACTTCTCCGCTTCATCCAGGAGCGACTGAAGGAAAGCGGCGTGCCTCCGTCCTTCGACGAGATGAAGGAAGCGCTCGACCTGAAGTCGAAATCCGGCATCCACCGGCTGATCACAGCGCTGGAGGAGCGCGGGTTCATTCGCCGGCTACCGAACAGGGCTCGGGCCCTGGAAGTGATTCGCCAGCCGGAACAGTCGGCCGGTCCCGCCCGCGGCAAGTTCTCGCCCAGCGTCATCGAGGGCTCGCTCGGCCGTGCCCGTCCCGCGGCGTCCGACGAGGATGTCGCCATGCCGGTTTCCGTGCCGCTGATGGGCCGCATCGCGGCCGGCGTGCCGCGCGAGGCCATCGAGCAGCGAACGTCGACGATTTCGGTGCCCCCTGAAATGCTGGCCCGCGGCGAGCACTATGCTCTTGAAGTCAGGGGCGATTCCATGATCGAGGCGGGCATCCTGGAGGGTGACCTCGCGCTCATCCGCAAGGGCGACAGCGCCGAGACCGGCGATATTGTTGTCGCCCTGATCGACGATGAGGAAGCGACCCTCAAGCGCCTGCGCAAGCGCGGCACATCGATCGCCCTCGAGGCCGCGAACCCGGCCTATGAGACCCGTGTTCTGGGGCCTGACCGGGTGCAGATCCAGGGCAAGCTGGTCGGCCTGATCAGGCGTTACTGAGGTTATCTACTGAGCCGGCTCTAGAGCGACATCCTCCAGATCCGGGCTAGGCTCAGCCTCCGTTGTTCTGCCTGCTGCAGCCGCCGCTTCGGTGCGGCCAGGAAGCCTGAGAACCGGCGGCGCAAGCCCGGGCGGCCGCGGTCGGAACCAGGGCCGGTCGGCACCTGCCGGTCTGGCGGGCTCGACCCGCAACCCCGAGGGGTCGGCATGGATCCGCAGCGCGCCGGTCCAGGCGATGGCGCGCAGGTCGATGACGATGGCGGCGCAGCCTGGGGGCGGATCGTTCCGCGTCACGACGATCCTCGCCTCCCGACAGTCGTCGGGCAGCGCGTCGGGATGGCGCGGCACGGCGATCCGGCCGCCCCCCGCCAGCGGCATGGCGCAGCCCAGGGGATCGCAGCGAACGCCCTCCTGCAGCGTCTCGTCGGTGGCGCTGCGCCGGTCCGCCTCACCGATCAGCCAGCGCTGGACAGCGAAACGATTGCCCCGCGCCGAGACAACCCGCAGCGTTCCGTCCGGAGCGCGGGCGGCGACCGTCGCCCCCTCCCCGTCGACGAGGAGGAGCGGGCGCTGCCCGTCCGGTGCGATGAGCAAGCCCAAGGCCACGGCCGGGAGGCCGAGCCATCGCAGCGGCGTCGAGAACAGCCCGAGAATGATGAACCCGACCGACAGGGTCAGCAGACCGGTCGGATGGAGCGACGGCACGATGACCCGGCCTCCGGGCCAGGATGCCACCCATTCTCCCGATCGCACGAAGAGTTCGATACCGAGCCCCGCCAGCGCCCAGACCGGCTTGTCCCAGCCGAATGGCCAGAGCAGCAGGGCGAGGATCTGCAGCGGCATCACAAAGAACTCGATGATAGGCGCGCCGAGGAGATTTCCGGCGACCCCATAGAGGTGCACCGTGTTGAAATGAAACGCCGCATAGGGCGTCGTCGCCACGGAGGCGACGAAGGAGCTCGTGGCGAGCCCGATGACGCCGTTGGTGACGATGAGGAGCGAGCGTCCCCATCCCGCCGGATCGCCCGAATGCCGCTCGGCCCAGGGGCGCAATGTCACATAGCCGGCGATGAGCGCCAGCGTCGCCGCGAAGGACATCTGGAAACTCGGACCGAGCAGACTGTCCGGGGCGATCACCAGGACCGCGATGGCGGCCAGCGCCAGCGTCCGGAGCGTCAGCGCACCACGGTCGAGGGCGACTCCCACCAGCACCACGGCGATCATGATCCACGAGCGCTGGGTCGCCACCTCCGCGCCGGAGATGACAAGATAGGCGGTGGACACGAGGAGCGCGACGAGCGCGGCCCAGGCCTTGACGTGGCGAGTCAATGCCAGCGACGGCACAAGAGCCAATCCGCCGCGCACCACGGCGAAGATGAGCGCCGCCACCAGTGCCATGTGGAATCCTGAGATCGAGAGGATGTGATAGGTGCCGGCGGCGCGCATCGCCTCGTTGATGCCCTCGGGAATGCCATCGCGCTTGCCGGTCACCAGCGCGTCGGCGATCGCGCCGGCCGGTCCCGGAATAGCGGCGCGAATCCGCGTGCTGATGGCATTCCGCACGCTGTCGAGGCGAGCCCTCAGTTGCACTGGCCAGGGCGGATCCCCGGTGGCGGATGCGGCGCCGAACGTGATCGCACCGATGACGAAGCCGCTGGCGCCGAGGCCCATGAAATAAGCGTCACGGCCGAAGTCGTAATGTCCGGGTGCGGCTGGATCGGCGGGCGGGCGCAGCCTTGCGGTCAGCGTGACCGGCTGCCCTACGGCAACGGCGCTACGCGTTCGGCTGGTGACCCGGATCCGCTGCGGCATCCGCTCCGGCGCCGGGTTGATCGCGATGACATGGAGCGTCAGGCGGTCGTTGCCCTCCCGTTTCTCCACCGCCTCGACCCAGGCTTCGACGCGCACGACACCGGTTTCGCCGGCAAGGATCGGGTGCTTCATCCAATGGGTCTTCAGCGTCGCTGCGGCAAATCCCACCGTCATGGCGGCGAGTGCAGCCATGACCAGGAACGCCGCGTAGCGCTCGCGCAGGCGCAATGCGACGAGACATAGCAGGGCGAGCAACGCCAGGGGGGCCGCTACGGTCGGCTCGTCGGGCGCCGCGAAGTAGAGGAGAATGCCAGCGCCCATCGCCACGGGCAGCATCAGGAAGGCGCGTCCACGTTCAAGTTCCAGGGCCCCCCAGGCCCGCAGACGGCCTGTCCAGACATCGAGGGTGTGACCGGGCCAGACACCTGCCACCGGCCAGGCGCGGCCGGCCACGGCGGCAGCCATGGTCTTCGCCCGCGCTCTCACTGTGTCGCCCCCATGGGGCCGCTCCCCAAGCCGCCTACAACATGCTACAGCCACGCGCTTTCCGGCGCCGAGCCTAGCGCGGCCCCGCTTGCCCTGTCGTCTTGGGAAGAATCATGACCGTCGTCACCCGCTTTGCCCCCTCCCCGACGGGCTTCCTGCATATCGGCGGTGCCCGCACCGCCCTGTTCAACTGGCTCTATGCGCGGAAGACCGGCGGCAAGATGCTGTTGCGCATCGAGGATACCGACCGCCAGCGGTCGACGACCGAGGCGATCGACGCGATCCTCGACGGCCTGTCCTGGCTCGGCCTCGCCTGGGACGACGAGACCATCTACCAGTTCGCCCGTGCCGCGCGTCACGCCGAGGTCGCCCACCAATTGCTGGCGGCCGGGCGCGCCTATCATTGCTACGCCTCTCCTGAAGAGCTGGACGAGATGCGGGCCATCGCCATGAAGGAGGGCCGTCCGCCGCGTTATGACGGCCGCTGGCGCGACCGTGACCCCTCCGAGGCACCGGCCGGCATCAAGCCCGTGGTGCGCCTCAAGGGCCGGCAGGACGGCGAGACGGTGGTTGACGACCTGGTCCAGGGACGCGTCGTCATTCCCAACAAGGATCTCGACGACCTCGTCCTGCTGCGCTCGGACGGCACGCCGACCTACATGCATGCGGTCGTTGTCGACGATCACGATATGGGGATCACCCATATCATTCGCGGCGTCGACCATCTGACCAATGCCGCCCGCCAGACGCAGATCTACGAGGCGCTCGGCTGGCCGGTGCCGGCCATGGCCCATATTCCGCTGATCCATGGCTCCGACGGCGCCAAGCTCTCCAAGCGCCATGGCGCCCTCGGCGTCGAGCAGTACCGCGCCCTCGGCTACCTGCCGGAGGCACTGCGAAACTATCTCGTCCGGCTGGGCTGGAGCCAGGGCGACAAGGAGTTCTTCTCGACCGAGGAGATGATCGAAGCCTTCGACCTCTCCGCCATCGGCCGCTCGCCGGCCCGCTTCGACCTCACCAAGCTTGAGGCCGTCAACGGCCATTATATCCGCCACGCCGACGATGCCCGGTTGCTCGCCGCCATCGACGACATCCTGCCCCATATCGAGGGTGGCGCAGAGATCGCTGCCGCCTTGACCGACGGGCGGCGTGCCCAGGTGCTCAAGGCCATGCCGGGCATCAAGGAACGCGCCAAGACCGTGCTGGAACTGATTGACGGCGCCGGCTTCATCCTGGCCAGCCGCCCCCTTGCCGTCGACGCCAAGGCGGCCGCCCTGCTGTCGCCGGAAGCGCGCCGCCACCTGGCGTCGCTGCATGGCCGTCTCGCGGCGCTCGGCGAGTGGACCGCCGCGGCGGCCGATGCCGCAGTCCGCGCCGAGGCCGAGGCGCAGGGCGTCAAGCTCGGCGCCATGGCCCAGCCGCTGCGGGCGGCGCTGACCGGGCGCACCACCTCCCCGGGCATTTTCGACGTTCTCGAGGTGCTCGGCCGCGACGAAAGCCTTGCCCGCATGGCCGATCAGATGCAGGCCTGACACGGCCAAAAGGGCCTGCCGATTCCCCGTCATACCTATGTCGCAGGGCGGGCCCTACGCAGCCGCACGCGCTTGCTGCTGGGTCAAAAAGCGTCTATCCGGTTTCTGGGGCGCGACGGGTGGACTCCACCATGGCCGGGCACGCATTTTCGGATAGGAAATTCAAGGGGTTGCTGATGTCCGCAAGCGCAAAGACCGCGACGCTCACTCTTGGCGACAAGACCATTCCGCTGCCGATTTCCAACGGCACCGTGGGCCCGTCGACCGTCGATATCGGCAAGCTCTACGCGCAGACGGGGATGTTCACCTACGACCCGGGCTTCACCTCGACCGCAAGCTGCGAAAGCAAGATCACCTATATCGATGGTGACGAGGGCGTCCTGCTCTATCGCGGCTACCCGATCGAGCAGCTCGCCGAGCACGGCGACTTCCTCGAGACCTGCTACCTGCTGCTCTACGGGGACCTGCCGACCGCCGCCCAGAAGGCCGATTTCGACTATCGCGTCACGCACCACACCATGGTGCACGACCAGATGAGCCGCTTCTTCACCGGCTTCCGCCGCGATGCCCATCCGATGGCTGTCATGGTCGCGGCCGTCGGCGCCCTGTCGGCCTTCTACCACGACTCCATCGACATCGCCGACCCGCACCAGCGGATGATCTCGTCGATCCGTCTGGTCGCCAAGCTGCCGACGCTCGCCGCGATGGCCTACAAGTACTCCATCGGACAGCCCTTCGTTTACCCGCAGAACTCGCTCGACTACGCCTCGAACTTCCTGCGCATGTGCTTCTCCGTGCCGGCCGAGGAGTACAAGGCCAATCCGGTTCTCGCCCGCGCCATGGACCGGATCTTCATCCTCCATGCCGATCACGAGCAGAACGCCTCGACCTCGACCGTCCGCCTCGCGGGTTCGTCGGGAGCCAATCCCTTCGCCTGCATCGCCGCCGGCATTGCCTGCCTCTGGGGACCGGCCCATGGCGGCGCCAACGAGGCGGCGCTCAAGATGCTCGGCGAGATCGGCTCGGTGGAGAACATCCCGAAATTCGTCGCCAAGGCGAAGGACAAGAACGACCCCTTCCGCCTGATGGGCTTCGGCCACCGCGTCTACAAGAACTACGATCCGCGCGCCAAGATCATGCAGAAGACCTGCCACGAGGTCCTCGGCGAACTCGGCATCAAGGACGATCCGCTGCTCGACGTCGCCGTCGAGCTGGAGCGCATCGCCCTGTCCGACGACTATTTCGTCGAGAAGAAGCTTTATCCGAACATCGACTTCTATTCGGGCATCACGCTCAAGGCGATGGGCTTCCCGACCGACATGTTCACCGTGCTCTTTGCCCTCGCCCGTACCGTCGGCTGGATCGCCCAGTGGAAGGAAATGATCGAGGACCCGCACCAGAAGATCGGCCGTCCGCGCCAGCTCTACACGGGCGAGTCGCGCCGCGACTACACGCCGATCTCCCGGCGCAAGTGATCGTCAGGCACGGGTGATCACCGGCGATCGCGCCGGTCATTTAGGTTCAGCGGGGCGCTTCGGCGCCCCGTTCCTTTTCTGGCCGAGCGGCGTCGTGCAGGCAGCCGAGGACGATGCGGGCGGCCTTCACGCTCGGCGCTTCGCCGGCAAAATCCATGATCCCGTCGATCCGCGCAAAGGCGGCGATCTGCCGGTCACGCGCCGGGCCGTCGACAAGGATCGCCGAGAGGGCCGCGGCCACAGCCTCGACGGTCGCTTTTTCCTGCAGGAATTCCGGCACCACCTTATCGCCGACGACCAGGTTCGCCAGCACAGCGGTATCGACTGTCACCAGACGCCGCACGATCTGCGCCTCGAGCCAGCCGGCCCGGTAGGCCACCACCTGCGGAACACCGGCGACGGCAAGCTCCAGTGTCACGGTCCCCGAACAGGCCAGCGCCGCATGGGCGGACCGGAAGGCGGCGAACTTCGCCGCCTCGCCGTCGACGATGCGGGGCTTGACCGGCCAGGCCGCGATCTCGCGCAGGATCAGATCGCGATGCTGCGCCACTGCCGGCAGCAGCCAGTCGACCGGACCGTGCTCGGCCTCCACCCGCTCCAGCACCCCGGCATAAAGCGCCGACAGGCGGGTGATCTCGTTGCGCCGGCTTCCGGGCAGGACGAGAACCTGCGGCGGCGCCTCGGTACGCCGCAGAGCCTCCGCGGGACCGGGTCTGATATCGGCGAGCCGCTCGCTGATCGGGTGGCCGACATAGGTGGTCGGTGGCCCGCCGAGACGGCGGTGGACCTCGGGCTCGAAGGGCAGCAGCGCCAGCAGGTGATCGATATAGGGGCGCATCTCCGCCGCCCGCCCGGGGCGCCAGGCCCAGACCGTCGGCGAGACATAGAAGACGATCGGGATGGCGGGGCGGAGCTTGCGCACCTGCCGCGCCACCCGCCGGTTGAAACCCGGGGCGTCGATCAGAACCAGCACGTCCGGCGGATCGGCGAGGATCGCGGCGACCGTCTCGCGAATGCGCCTGAGCACGCGCGGAATGTGGACGATGATGGAGGTGATCCCGAACAGGGCGATCTCCACCATGGGGAACTGGGAGGCCAGCCCGCGGGCCGTCATGCGGGGCCCGGCAACGCCGCGGAAGGCGACCGGTCCGTCATGCTCGCCGACGAGTGCGTCCATCAGGTGGGCGCCGAGCTGGTCCCCGGATTCCTCGCCCGCGATGATGAAGACGTCGAGCGGCCTTGGGCCGGCAATGGCGCTCATCATGGCCCGCCATCCGCCGGAACGCCGACGACGAAGAGACCATGGCGGTCGGCGAGGCCGATGACCTCCTGCAGGTCTACGACGAGGGTCGAGCCGGCGACAACGGCAATGCCCTTGAGGCCAGCCGCCGCGGCCTTCTCGACGGTCGCCGGCCCGATGGCCGGCATGTCGACGCGGCGGTCCTGGTGCGGCTTCGGCGCCTTGACGAGGATGCCGCTGCCCCGCGGCCATTTCAGCCGACCGGCCGTCCGCATGGCCGTACAGCGGTCGAGCATCCCGTCGGTCCCCTCGGCCCCCTCGACCGCCACGATACGCCGGCCGCCGATGACCATGCCCTGGCCGACATCGTAGGGACCGAGCGCGGCGATCGCGTCCCGGGCGAGCGCGATATCCTCCAGGTCCGCCTCGGACGGGCGCAGCGATCCCAGGGGGCCTTCGGGAATGAGCAGTTCCGGCGCCACGTCCTGCGCCCCGAGCAGACGGAACCCGTGGCGCTCGAAGATCCCGGCAATGCCGCGGAGAAGGTGATCATCGCCGCCGCGATAGAGCCGCAGCAGGTCAGGCAGCACGCGAAGCCCCCCGAGGTCCGGCACCGTGGTCCACAGATTGGGGCGCACCAGCGAGCCGATCAGCACGAGATCGCGGCAGCCGGCCTTGCGCGCCTGCGCCACCATGGCGCCGAACTGCCCGATGCCGATCCATGCATGCGGATAGGACTGCAGCTCCGGACCGGCGATGCCTTTCAGCAGCAGCGCAAAGACGGGCCGCCCCTGCTCCGTCGCTGCCCGCGCGAGCGCCAGAGGGAAGCTCCCCGCACCCGCGATGATGCCGAGCGGGCTCGTCTCAGTCATCGGCGGTGGTCGTGCCCGTCCCGGCGACCCGCGTCTTCTTCGGCGCCGCCATCATCACCGGTCGCTTCTCTCCGGCTTCGATGAAGGAGATAAGGCGGCCGGCGGCAGGATGGTCGCGATAGGCCGCTGCGGCGTCCGCCAGCCGCTCGGCAAAGGTGCCGACGCCGTAGAACAATGTCTCGTAGCAGGCCCGCACCACCCTGAGATCGTCACGGGACAGGCCGCGGCGCTTCATGCCGACGACATTGAGACCGATCAGTTCACCGGACACCCCGTTGGCACCGAAGGCCATGCCATAGGGGATGACATCATCCTTGACGCCGGTCAGACCGCCGACCATGGCAAAATCGCCGATACGGGTGAACTGGTGGACGGCGCAGAGGCCGCCGAGAAAGACGTAGTCTCCGACCTTCACATGGCCGCCGAGGGTCGCAGCATTGGCGAAGATGACGTTGTTGCCGACCCGGCAGTCATGGGCGACATGGGCATAGGCCATGAGGAAGCAGCGGTCACCGATGATCGTGGCGCCGCTTTTCGGCGTGCCGCGATTGATCGTCACGCTTTCCCGGACGACGCAATCCTCACCAAGGTTCACCGTAGTCGGCTCGCCCTTGTAGGAAAGATCCTGGGGGGCGGTCCCGATGGACGCGAAGGAGTAGACCTCGCTGCGCGCCCCGATCGTCGTGTGTCCGTCAAGATTGACATGGGCATGCAGGGTAACGCCGTCGCCGAGCACGACATCCGGGCCCACCGTGCAAAAGGGCCCGATCCTGACCCCCTGCCCCAGCACGGCCGCAGGCGCCACATAGGCCAGGGGATGGATCTCAGTCGCGCGCGCGCTCATCGATCAGGCGTCCGCCAGCATGGCCGACAGTTCGGCCTCCGCGACCAGCTTGCCGTCGACCATGGCCTCGCCGCGGTAGAACCAGATGTTACGCTTCTTGGCGATCTTCGTCATGTGATACTCGATCCGGTCTCCGGGGATGACCGGCTTGCGGAACTTGGCCTTGTCGATGGTCATGAAGAAGACGAGCTTGCCGGTGCCACCGACCGAGGTCAGGGCCATGACACCGCCGGTCTGCGCCATCCCTTCGATCATCAGCACGCCCGGCATGATCGGATTGCCCGGAAAATGGCCCATGAACTGCGGCTCGTTGGCCGTCACGTTCTTGATGCCGATGCCGAACTCATCGGCACGGATGTCGACGATCTTGTCGATGAGCAGAAACGGATAGCGGTGCGGCAAAACGCTCAGAATCTTCTGGATGCCGGCCGTATCGATGCTGGTCGTCGTCTCGTTCATCGTCAGGAAGCCCCCTCGTCCTTGTCCACCGGCCTGGCCCGCGCCAGCCGCTCAACGGCGGCGATCTCACGAAACCAGTCACGCACCGGCTTGGCCGGACGACCACCCCAGCGCGCGCCGTCGGGCACATCATCCTTGACGATCGAGGTCGCGGCAATCTGCGCGCCGTGGCCGACCGTGACATGGTTGTTGACGCCGACCTGGCCACCCAGCATGACGAAATCGCCAAGCCGCGCCGAACCGGAAATGCCGACCTGGCTGACGATGACGCAGTGACGGCCGATCTCGACGTTGTGCGCGATCTGCACGAGGTTGTCGATCTTCGTGCCTTCACCGATGACCGTATCGAGGACATGGCCGCGATCGACCGTCGTATTGGCGCCAATCTCGACGTCATCCTGGATGATCACCCGGCCGATCTGCGGCACCTTGGCATGTTTCATCCGGCCGAGTTCGAACCCGAATCCGTCCTGGCCGATGCGTACACCGGCATGGAGGATCACCCGGTTGCCGACCAGCGCGTGAACGAGCGACACATGCGGACCAATGGCGCAGTCGCGTCCGATACGGACCCCGGGCCCAACGACGCAGCCCGCGGCGAGAATGGTTCCAGAGCCGACTTCGGCCTGCGGCCCGATGACGACGCCGGGGTCTACCACGACGCCCGGCTCAAGCCGCGCCGAGGGATGAATCATCGCACCCGGCGATGTCCCGGTCGCCCCGAACAGCGACTGCGGGCGAAGCGCCTGGGGAAAGAGCCTGCGTGACACCGAGACGAAGGCCGCGTGCGGATGGGACACGACGATGGCCGCGACCCCTTCAGGCACGAGATGGCTCTGGCGCGCCGAGACGAGGCAGGCCGCCGCGCGCGTCGCCGCGAGCTGGTCGGCATATTTCGGATTGTCGAGGAAGGACAGGCTGTCCGGCGCGGCGTTCGACAGAGCGGCAACGCGGCGGATCGCCCGTTCGCCGTCACCGCCGGCCCACTCGGCCTTCAGAAACGCCGCGACCGAGGCGACTGTCATCGCCTCGGCCGGAACAAGGAACTGGGGATCCGTCATGATCATCCCGCCAGGGACCGCAGCGCCCCTGCAATGGGACGCCGACGGTCAGAAGCGCGTGCCGCCCGAGAAGCGGAAGGCCTGCGTCTGGTCGCCCCTCGCCTTGGAGAGGACGAAGGAATAGTCGAAGCGGATCGGGCCGAAGGGCGAATTCCACAACAGACCGACACCGACGGAGGAGCGGATCTTGTGGGCATCGGAGCCGTCGAGCGTGACGGGGAGATTCACACCGCCGACACCGGTATTGAGCGAGCGGATCGAATTATAGCCCCAGACAGAGCCGGCATCGGCATAGAGGGCGCCGCGCATGCCGAAGTCACGCGGCAGGAAGGTAATCGGGAAGGTGACCTCCGCCGAAGCACCCCAATACATGGTGCCACCGATCGCGTCGGCATCCCGGTTGATGCCCTGGGCCGCAGCCGCCTGCCGGATGGCAAAGTCACGCGGACCGATACCGGCCGTCTGGAAGCCGCGCACGAGTTCCGGACCCATGAAGAACTGATCGACGGAGTCGAGCCGTCCGCCGAGACCGGCGATGTGACCGCCCTGGACGCGGAGCATACCGACCCAGTCATTGGTCAGGTCGTGATAATAGCGCGCGTCGCCCGTCGTACGGATGAACCGGGCATTGCCGCCGACACCGGCCACATCCTGACGCAGTTCGGCAAAAAGGCCCTGGGTCGGATTGGAAGCCCGATCGAGGTTCGAATAGATCAGCGAATAGCCGACCATGGAGATGAAGCGCGTGCGGTTGTTGATCGCGCGCAGAGCCGCCGAGACCTCGCCATCCCGAAGACAGCTGTGAGGATCCGTCGCCTCGAAGAACTGGCCGTTGGAATAGCGGCTCAGCTGGCCGCCATAACCAGTAAAGCAGTTCAACTGGTCATCGCGCATGGAAATGCGCTGCGACACGGCGCTGTAGCGCAACTGCAGGGCGAACTGCTCGGTGATCGGAATACCCAGACGCAGCGTGCCGCCATACGACGTCGATTCGAACGGCTGGAAGCTGGCGCGGCTGGTGTGCCGGTAGAACAGGTCGAAGCCACCCGACAGACGGTACTCCATCAGGAAGGGTTCGGTGAACGAGAAGTTGATGCCACGCGAGCGCTGGCCATACATGCCGCCGAGGCGGACGAACTGGCCGCGACCGAGGAAGTTACGCTCCTCGACGGAGGCCTCTGCGATGAAGCCGTCAGCCGTCGAAAAGCCCCCAGCGATGGAGAAGGCACCCGTCGGCTGGTCCTGAACCTCAACGTTGACGATCACGCGATCGGCAGCCGAACCCGGCTCGGTCGTGATCTTCACATCCTTGAAGAACCCGAGATTCTTCAGGCGGCGCTCGGCACGGTCCACGAGAACGCGGTTATAGGCATCGCCCTCAGCCATATCGAACTCGCGGCGGATAACGCGGTCCTGGGTGCGGGTGTTGCCGCGCACGTTGATGCGCTCGACATAGACCCGCGGACCTTCCTCCACGACATAGACGAGGTTGACGGTGAGCGTCGAAGGGTCCCGCTCGCCGCGCGGGCGCACGGAGGCGAAGGCATAGCCGCGACGGGCGACCTCGAGGGTCACGTCTTCAAGCGACTTGTCGACGAGTTCGACATTGTAGACCGCGCCAGGCGCCGTCTTCACGGCGCTGCGGAGGGTCGCGCCATCGACGTCGCGGATGTTCGACTGCACGTCCACCGTGCCGATCCGGTACTGCGGGCCTTCCTCGATCTCGATATAGACCGTGAAGGAATTGGCCGCCTGGTCGAAATCGGCGCGGGCCGAGAGGATGCGCATGTCGACATAGCCGGCACGCAGGTAGAGCCGGCGGATCGCCTCCTGGTCGGCATTGAGGCGGTCGGCGTCATAGACGTCGTTCGACTTCAGCCAGGACAGGATGCCGCTCTCCGCGGTCGACATCACGTCGAGCAGGCGCTGGCGGCCGAAGGCGTTGTTGCCGACGAAATTGATGGCGCGGACGCCGGCCTTCTTGCCCTCGGTGATCTCGAAGATGAGGTCGATACGGCCATTCGGCTGCTCGATGGTCTTCGGAACGATCTCGACCTCGTAGCGGCCGGTGCGGCGGTAGACGTCGTAAAGACGCTGGGTATCGGACTGGACCGTGGCGCGGGAGAAGGTGCCGCGCGCCCGCGACTCGATCTCACCCTGCAACTGCTCGGTCTTCAGGCGACGGTTGCCCTCGAACACGACGCGATTGATGACTTCGTTCTCGGCGACCTGAACGACGAGGCGGCCGCCCTGGCGGCTCACGCGCACGTCGCGGAAAAGGCCGGTCGCATACATGGCCTTGATGGCCTCGTCGACGCGGGCGGCGGAGAGCGGCTCACCCGGGCCGGTGCGGAAATAGGACCGCACCGTATCTGCCTCGATGCGCCGGTTGCCCTGGACGACGATCGCCCCTGCGGACTGCGCATAAACCTCTGTCGAGAGCACCATGCCCGCGGTCGTGGCCATCACCACGCCCACTGCGGTCATCGTCCCTGCGATCACGACCGTTCGGACCGTCCGAGCGAAAGAAGTCATGAAGCACGCGCCTGTCTGTTAGTTATGTCGGTTTCACGCGAACGCGAACCACCCGTGGATTCCGCCCGGGCGACACGCTTGTAACCGGTTTGTCCCGGAGTGCAAACCGCACCGCCGAGCCTCTGCCGGTTTTTCGAAATCCGTTGCTGGATCGCCACGCCTGCCATCAGCCGACGAGCCCCCGGATGTCGTTCCAGGTGGCGAAGATCATCAGCATCAGAACCAGCGCCAAACCGAAGCGAAACGCCATTTCCTGGGCCCCTTCGCTCATCGGACGACCGCGTACGGCCTCGATCGCATAGAAGACCAGATGGCCGCCGTCGAGCATCGGAATGGGGAAGAGGTTGAGCAGGCCGATGGACACCGAGATCAGCGCGGCAAGGCTCAGGAGCGCGACGAATCCGATCTGAGCGGCCTCGCCCGAGACCTGGGCGATTCTGATCGGGCCGCCAAGCTGGTCGGCACTCTGGGTGCCCATGATGACGCCGCCGAGATAGGCAAAGGTCCGGTCGACCACGAACCAGGTTTCCTTCATGCCCATCCAGGTGGCGGTGAAGGGATCGTAGCGGCGGATCTGCGTGTCCCCAGCCTGGTTGGAGCGCGAGATGCCGAGGCGGCCGATGCGATGGGTGCCGCCGAAGCGATCCTTGAATTCGTAGACGGTCGGAACGGCGGTCAGGTCGATCTCGCGACCGTCGCGCTGGACCTTGATGGACAGGGTCTCGCCGGCGCTGGCGCCAACGATCCGCTGCATGTCGGAGAAGCTCTCGATCGACCGTCCGCCGACGGCGACGACGAGATCGCCCGGCTGAAACCCCGCCTTGGCCGCCGCGCTGTCGGCCACGATGGTCTCGACGCGCGGCTGGGTGATGGGCTTGCCGAAGACGGTGAAGACGACGGCGAAGATGACGATGGCGAGGATAAAATTGGCGATAGGGCCGGCCGCGACAATCGCCGCACGCTGGCCGATGCTCTTGTGGAAGAAACTCTCCGAGCGTTGTTCCTCGGTCATGGTCGAGGCGGTCTCGAAATCGGGTTTCGAGGCGGCATCGGCATCGCCATAGAACTTGACGTAGCCGCCGAGCGGGATGGCGCAGAACTTCCAGCGCGTGCCGTGCCGGTCATTGAAACCGACGAGCTCCCGTCCGAAGCCGACCGAAAACACCTCGACCCGCACGCCATTGCGGCGCGCGACCCAGAAGTGCCCGAGCTCGTGGAAGAACACCACGACGGTCAGCACGAACAGGAACGGAATGATGGTCCAGATCAGGGTCTGGCCCCATCCGCCCAGAGCGGAAACCACGTTCATTGCATTGTCCCATGGATACGAGCCCTGGAAGTCCCGGACTCATACCCTCCCAAAATCAAGATGCCGCAGCCGGTGCGTTAAGCATAGTGGCCCTCGCCCGCTGTCGTGCGGCATGGTCAATCAACCATAAATCGTCCAATGTGGCCGGAGCGGGGCCAACCCCTTCCGCCGCCAGCACGCTCTCGACGATACCAGCGATGGTGGCAAAGCCGATCCGTCGGGCGAGGAAAGCTTCGACAGCCACTTCATTGGCCGCGTTCAGCACCGTCGGCGCCCTGCCCCCGGCAGCCATGGACTCGATGGCGAGGCGCAACGCCGGAAACCGCACCAGATCCGGCTCCTCGAAGGTCAGCGTGGCGATCGCCGCGAAGTCGAGCCGCCGGGACGGCCCGTCGATCCTTTCGGGAAAGCCCAGGCAGTGGGCGATGGGCACCCGCATGTCCGCAGCGCCAAGTTGGGCGACGATCGAGCCGTCGCGATAGCCGACCATGCCGTGGACCACCTGCTGCGGGTGGATCAGCGCCCTGAGACGATCGGGCGGCAGCGAGAAAAGGTGATGGGCTTCAATCAGTTCGAGGCCCTTGTTCATCAGGCCGGCGGAATCGACCGTGACCTTCGCCCCCATGGAATAGTTCGGGTGCTTGAGGGCGTCCTCGGGTCGCGCCGCCGCGATCGCAGCCGAGTCCCAGGTGCGGAACGGCCCGCCCGACGCGGTGATCCAGACCGTCTCGACATCCTCCATGCGCGAGCCGGCGAGTGCCTGGAAGACCGCGTTGTGCTCGGAATCGACGGGAAGCACCTGCACCCCCCGAGCACGGGCCGCTCCCATGACCATGGCGCCCGCCGCGACGAGGCTTTCCTTGTTGGCGAGCGCCACCGTCGTGCCCTGACCGATGGCGGCGAGAACCGGCTCGACGCCGGCCGCGCCCGAGATTGCGGCGACGACCATATCCGCCGGCCGTGCCGCGGCGGCGGCGACTGCCGCCGGGCCGGCGCCGGTCTCGATCCCGGTTCCTGCCAGGGCGTCTCGCAAGGCCGGGTAGGCAGATTCGTCGGCGACTGCGGCAAATCGCGCGCCGAGGTCGCGGGCGATGCGGGCAAGGCCCGCCGCATCGCCGTTCGCTGTCACCGCCTCGATGGGGAACCGGTCGCGATGGCGCGCGACGATGTCCAGAGCGCTGGTCCCGACCGAACCCGTGGCGCCCAGAATCGTCAGCCTGCGCATGCCGTTCACCATACCGGCACGCCAGCCGCCGGATTGCCGACGCCGCCGCGCATCAGGCCGAGAGCGGCAGCGGCGACGGCAGCGACGAGAAAGCCATCGAGACGGTCCATGACCCCGCCATGGCCGGGGATGATCGACCCGGCATCCTTGGCGGCAAAGCGGCGCTTGACGGAGGATTCGAAAAGGTCGCCGCCCTGGCTGAGGGCCGCGATCGCCCAGGTCGTGAGCGCGAGCCCGACGCTGAGCTGCAGGCCGGCCATCTTCACCACGAGGAGAGCGATCGCCGTGCCGATCAAGGTTCCACCAATGAAACCTGACCAGGTCTTCTTCGGCGACAATTGCGGCCAAAGCTTCGGGCCACCGATCGACCGCCCGGCGAAATAGGCGGCCACATCGGTGCCCCAGACCACGGCGAAGAGCCAGAGAATGGCAACGAAGCCGAGATTGTTGTCGTCCCGCAGGATCGTCGGACCGAGAACCACCGCGGCCGCGTAGAGAAGGCCGGCGATCGCCCAGCGCGACCGCCCCTGCGGGCTCAGCGCCAGTGCGACGCCCGCCCCGGCGCCGAGGGCGACCATGGCAAAACCCGGATTGAGGAAATAGCGCTCGAGACCGAGGGCGACGGTCAGCGCGGCCAGTTCGCCGACATAAAGCGACAGCGGCGCACCCGGCAGGACGAGGCGGTTCCACTCGCGCAGGACCAGCGCGGCGCCAAAGAGCCAGAGGAGAGCGAACGGCCAGTCGCCGAGCCAGGCGGTGAAGATCGCCACGGGGATCAGCACCAGGGCGGACAGGATCCGCTTCTTCAGGTCGGGATCGGAAAAGGCCCCGGCGGGGCGCTCGTCGGGGCGCATGTCAGGCGCCGACGGCGCCGAGGCCGCCATAGCGACGCTCGCGGCGGCCATATTCGACGAGCGCCTCCATCAGCGCCTCGCGGCCATAGTCGGGCCAGAGAATGGTCTGGAAGACAAGCTCGGCATAGGCCGACTGCCACATCAGGAAGTTGGACAGGCGCATCTCGCCGGATGTGCGGATGACGAGGTCGGGATCGGGCACACCGGCCGTATTGAGGCGCGTCGCGATCGCCTCGGGCGTGATGCTCGCAGCGCTGCGATCCCCGCGCGCCACCTCTTCGGCCAGGGCCCGGGCCGCCGCAGCGATCTCCTGGCGCGACCCGTAGTTGAAGGCGACGATGAGCGTTTGCCTGGTATTGCCGCGGGTCAGGGCTTCGGCCTCGGTCAGCAGCAGGCGGATGTCGGGCTCGAGGCTGTCACGATCACCGGCGATGAGGACGCGCACGCCGGCCTCATGCAGTTCCGCCAGATCGTTGCGGATGAAGCGCTTGAGGAGGCCCATCAGGGCCGAGACCTCGGCCGGTGGCCGCGACCAGTTCTCGGAGGAGAACGAATAGACGGTCACGATCTCGATGCCGATCTCGCGGGCGGCACGCAGGGTCCGCCGGAGCGCGTCGACACCGCGGCGGTGGCCCTCGATGCGAGGCAGGCCGCGCTGCTTCGCCCAGCGGCCGTTCCCGTCCATGATGATGGCGACATGGCGCGGCAGGGTCGCCGGCGCTGCTGTCGCAACGCCGTGTTCCGCGGCCAGGCCTTGTCGGTCCACCATGGTCATGTCCGTGTCCGCGCTCAGACCGTCATGATCTCTTTTTCCTTCTGCGCAAGCAGCTGGTCGATCTCGGCGATGTGCTTATCGGTTTCCTTCTGGACCTGTTCGGCGGCGCGGACGTTCTCGTCCTCGCTCATCGAGTGATCCTTCTCCTTGGCCTTCAGGATGTCCATGCCGTCACGGCGGACATGACGCACCGCGACGCGTGCGCCCTCGGCATATTTGTGCGCGACCTTGACCATGTCCTTGCGGCGATCCTGCGTCAGCTCGGGGATGCGCAGGCGGATGACCTGACCCTCGGTCTGCGGATTGAGACCCAGGCTCGACTCGCGGATGGCCTTCTCCACCGGACCGACCATGGAGCGGTCCCAGACCTGTACCGACAGCAGGCGCGGCTCGGGCACGCTCACCGTGGCGACCTGGTTGACATGCATCGACTGGCCATAGGCCTCAACCTGAATCGGGTCGAGCAGGTTCGGCGACGCGCGACCGGTGCGGAGCGTTCCCAACTCGTGCTTGAAGGATGCGATCGAGCTCTGCATGCGCCGCGAGATGTCGGCAAGATCGAAGGTCGGGGACGCGGCCATGGGGTACGCCTCTTGGAAATTGCGCGGAGACATCCGCGGGAAGGTCGGTTTCGCGGTCAGACGGTGACCACGGTGCAACGGCCCTCGCCCGCCAGCACCGACGCGACCGCGCCGGGGGCATCGAGGGAGAACACGATTATCGGAAGTCGGTTCTCCCGGGCAAGCGCGAAGGCGGCGGTGTCCATGACCTTGAGGTCGCGGGCGATCGCCTCATCGGCACTCAGCTGGTCGAACCGCACGGCCGTCGGGTCGCGCTTCGGGTCGGCGGAATAGACACCGTCGACATTGGTGCCCTTCAGAACGACGTCGCAGCCAAGCTCGGCCGCCCGCATGGTCGCAGTCGTGTCGGTTGTCAGCAGTGGCACGCCGATGCCGCCGCCGAGAACGACGATCTTGCCGGCAGCGAGATGCGCAAGCGCATGACGGACCGTGTAGACATCCAGCGCCTCCGGCACAGGTTCGGCCGAGAGCGCGACGGCCGGATGGCCGAGGGCTGTGATCTGCCCGGCCAGTGCGATCGCGTTCATGACGGTCGCCAGGCGGCCGATCGCATCGGCATCGACGCGGCTCAGCCCGATCCCGGCGATCTGCCGGCCGCGGAAGATGTTGCCGCCACCGACCACCACCGCGATATCGGTCCCTGCCTTGGCCGCGGCAATGAGGTCCTCGGCGATGATCCGGACGGTCTTGGCGTCGAAGCCGAAATCCTGATCGCCGGCCAGGGCTTCGCCAGACACTTTCACCAGCGCGCGCCTGTAGCGTGGCCCGGCCATATCGTTCCCCCGATTCGCGGTCGTCACATGACGGTTGCGAGGGCCGGGTTTAGCGCAATGCCCGATCCGCGCAACCATATTGGCGAGGCAACTGCGTCGAAGGACCCCTCGCCGCACGTCGATATCACTTGGCTTCGTGCAGATACACGATATAGGCTGAACTCGCCATCGCCCCTGGTTGTGAAGCTCGGACGTAGCGTCCCCATGCGCGCACGCCCTGCGGATCCCCGGGAGGCGTCATGGTGATGCGCGATGACTCCTAAGGCGAGGCGCCGATGCCACAGTCCATACCCCGCCTGGTCGAGTTCCATTTCGATTTCGGCAGCCCCAACGCTTATTTCGCCCACAAGGTCCTGGCTGGTCTCGCCGCGCGCACCGGCGCCAGCATCCGCTATGTGCCGGTCCTTCTTGGGGGCATCTTCAAGGCGACCAACAACCGCTCCCCCTTCGAAGCCTTTGCCGGAGTGCGCAACAAGCTCGCCTACGAACGACTGGAAATCGCCCGCTTCATTGCGCGGCACGGGCTGACCGGCTTCCAGATGAACCCATTCTTCCCGGTCAACACCCTGATCCTGATGCGTGGAGCAGTCGCCATGGACAAGGAGGGGCAGCTCGCGCCCTATGCCGAGGCTGGCTTCCACCACATGTGGGAGGAGCCGAAGAGAATGGACGACCCGGCCGTCTTCAAGGCCGCCATGGACGCCTCGGGCTTCGACGGTGCAGCCCTGCTCGAAGCGACCCAGGCGCAAGACGTCAAGGCCGGCCTCATCGCCAATACGGAGACGTCGGTGGGCCGCGGCGCCTTTGGCGTCCCTACTTTCTTCATCGGTCCCGACATGTACTTCGGCAAGGACCGCCTGCACGAGGTCGAGCAAGCGCTCGCCGCCTGACCTGGGCTCGGCGCAAAAAAAGGGGCGGTCACCCGCCCCTTTCTGTGTCGTCACGTGGGACCTGTTCAGGACTTGATGCCAGCCTGCGCCGCGACCTCCGCAGCGAAATCGTTCTCGGCCTTCTCGATTCCCTCGCCGAGGGCGAAGCGGGTGAAGGCGGTCAGCTTGATCGGCGCGCCGACCTTGCTCTCCAACTCCTTCAGGGCCTGGGCCACGGTCTTGCCGCCGTCGTGGATATAGAGCTGCTCCAGCAGGCAGACTTCCTTGGCATAGGTCTTGATGCCCGACTCGACGATCTTGGCAATGACGTTTTCGGGCTTGCCGGCGTTCTTCTCGGCAAGAATCGCCTTCTCGCGGGCGACGACGGCCGGATCGAGGCCCTCGGCATCCAGCGCCAGCGGGTTGGCGGCGGCGACATGCATCGCGACCATGCGGCCCAGCGCGGCGAGCTCGTCCTTGTTGCCGGTCGATTCGAGCGCCACCAGCACGCCGATCTTGCCGAGGCCCGGCTCGACCGCGTTATGGATGTAGCTGCCGACGACACCGTCGGAGACCGACAGGACCGAGGCGCGACGAAGCGTCATGTTCTCGCCGATCGTGGCGACCGCAGAGGCGATGGCGTCGGCGACCGCGCCGCCGGCGGCGACCGGCGCCGCCAGAATGGCGTCAACATCGTTGCCGGTCTTCAGCGCGACCTCGGCAATGGCCTTCACGAGGCCCTGGAACTGATCGTTGCGGGCGACGAAGTCGGTCTCGGAATTGACTTCGACCACGGCGGCCTTCGGGCCTGCCGTGACGATGCCGACGAGACCTTCCGCGGCAACGCGGCCGGCCTTCTTGGCGGCCTTCGAGAGACCCTTCTTGCGCAGCAGGTCGACCGCGGCCTCGATGTCGCCGGCGGTTTCATTCAGCGCGGACTTACAGTCCATCATGCCTGCGCCGGTCATCTCGCGCAGTTCCTTGACCATCTGGGCGGTGATGTTCGCCATGGGTCCGTCCTCGAATTCAGTCTTGTTGGGAAGGGAAACGGCCGGCCCGCGGAAGCGAGCCGGCCGGAACTCAGAACCGATCTCCGATCGACACGCGTTTCGTGTCGGCCGGATGACGCCGGCTGGCGGCTTGGATCAGGCGGCTTCGGCCTCGACCAGCGACTTCGCCTGGTCGATCCAGCCCTGGACCCGGCCCGGGAGGCCGACGCTGTCGCCGATCTCGGCGGCATCGACCGGAGTAAAGCCGGCGACCTGCCAGAAATGGAAGATGCCGAGATCGTTGAGCTGCTTCTCGATCTCCGGCGACACGCCGGTGAGCTTGATGAGCTCGTCGGCCGGACCGCGCGGACCGGCAAGACGCTCGACACCGGCGGGGGCTGCGGCCTCCGGCAGATCCTCGACCATCGGCTTCTCGGAGGCACCGAGATCGATGCCCGAGGAGCCCTGGGCGCGGCCGATGCCGTCGATGGCGGCGCGTGCGATCAGGTCGCAATAGAGCGAGATGGCGCGACCGGCGTCGTCATTGCCCGGGATCGGATAGGTGATGCCGTCCGGATCGCAATTGGTGTCGACGATGGCGACGACCGGAATGCCGAGGCGCTTGGCCTCGAGAATGGCGATCGCTTCCTTGTTGGTGTCGATCACGAACATCAGGTCGGGCACGCCGCCCATGTCCTTGATGCCGCCGAGGGCGCGCTCGAGCTTGTCCTTCTCGCGGGCGAGGGTCAGCGCTTCCTTCTTGGTGTAGCCGGCGCCGCCGGAGGCGAGCGCCTCGTCGAGCTTGCGCAGGCGGGAGATCGAACCCGAAACGGTCTTCCAGTTGGTGAGCGTGCCGCCCAGCCAGCGGGAGTTCACATAATACTGGGCGCACTGCTTGGCACCGGCGGCGATGCCGTCCTGCGCCTGGCGCTTGGTGCCAACGAAGAGCACGCGGCCGCCCTTGGCCACGGTGTCGGAGACGGCGACGAGCGCGCGATGCAGCATCGGCACGGTCTGGGCGAGGTCGAGGATGTGGATGTTGTTGCGGACGCCGAAGATGTACTGATTCATCTTCGGGTTCCAGCGATGGGCCTGATGGCCAAAGTGGCAGCCAGCTTCCAAAAGCTGACGCATGCTGAAATCGGGCAGCGCCATGGTCTTCTCCGGTTGTGCCTCCGCGGACTATGGCCGATCCCGAATGGGATCCGTCACCACCGGAGCGGCAAAGGACATTCGTCCTCAGCCGCGGGTCCGCGTGTGGAATGGGCCGGGCACTACACGATCCGGCCGAGGAGTGCAAGGCGATCAGCGCGCCAGCGCCGCCACCATCTCCGGGAGGTCCTGCGGCCGCGGGCAGATCGCGGTCGCGCCGGCCGCCTTGAGCTCCGCGACGCCGCCATAGCCCCAGGCGACGCCGACGGAGGCGATGCCGTGGCGCTGCGCTGCGTGGATGTCGTGCATCCGGTCGCCGATCATGACGGTGCGGGCGGGGTCGATTCCCTGTTCGGCAATGATCTTGGCAATGATGTCGGCCTTGTCGTCGAGGCTGCCGTCGAGCGCGGCCCCATAGACCCGGACGAAATGCGGCGCATAGCCGAAGCGCTCGACAATGGGCACGGCATAGGGCTCGGGCTTGGCCGTGCAGACGAACATGCGCTCTGCCGCAGCACCGATGGCCGCGACCGCATCCATCATGCCCGGGTAGAGCGTCAGGTCATACATGCCGCCGGCCCGGTAATGGACGCGGTAGCGCTCGACCGCCGCCTCGGGATCGGTCCCAGGCCCCATCACCTTCGGAAAGGACAGGCGGAGCGCCGGCCCGATGATCCAGCCGAGATCGGCGAAGGGCGGCGGCACATGGCCGAGATCGACCAGGGCCTGGCGGAAGGAGCCGATAATGCCGGGGGCGGGGTCGGTGAGGGTTCCGTCGAGGTCGAAGAGCACGGTCTGGGGCATCGGGCCTGAATAGGGCTCTCGCCCTCTCCCGTCCATCACCGGCGGCGCAAGGCGCTCCTCCCGCCAAAGGCACGTGACAGCCTGGGGGGCTTGCAGGCAAAAGGCGCCATCCCCGCTCGGAGCCATGACATGGGCCAGGTCATTTCCGTCAGCCTCGACCGTCGGCATCGCTTCTCCAAGGCGCCAGTCGACGAGATCACCCTGATCGCCGGCGAAGGCGTGGCGGGCGATGCCCATTGCGGCGTCACGGTGAAGCATCGCTCGCGGGCGCGCTTCAACCCGACGCTGCCCAACCTGCGTCAGGTTCATCTGATCCACGCGGAACTCTTCAAGGAGCTTGCCGGCAAGGGCTTCACCGTCGGTCCCGCCGAGCTCGGTGAGAACATCACCACATCGGGCATCGACCTGCTCGCCCTGCCGACCGGCGCGCGTTTGACCATTGCCGGTGCCGTCATCGAAATCACCGGCCTGCGCAATCCCTGCATCCAGATCGACCGCTTTCAGGACGGGTTGATGCAGGCGACGCTCGACCGTGATGCGGACGGCAACCTTGTCCGCAAGGCCGGCATCATGGGGATCGTCGTCACTGGCGGCAGGGTCCGGCCGGGCGATGCCGTGGCGATCACCCTCCCCGACGGGCCGCACCGCCCGCTGCAGAAAGTCTGAGCCCGCCTCCCCGCCCCCTCCCCCCGACTGTCCTTCTGGTCTAGAACCGCTGCGATCAGGTTTCGCAGGGGGATCGCCATGGGCGCGCTGGACGGCAAGGTTGCCATCATCACGGGAGCCGCACGCGGCATCGGCAAGGCCATCGCCGAGCGTTTTATCGCCGAAGGCGCGCGCGTCGTCCTCTCCGACATCGCCGAAGAAGCAGGGCGCGCCACGACGGCAGAACTCGCCAGGAAGGGCAAGGCGGTGTTCGTGGCGGCCGATGTCGGAGATGCCGTCTCCGTCGCCGGTCTCGTCGAGGGCGCGCGCAAGGCCTTTGGCGGCGACATCGACATTCTCGTCAACAATGCCGGCATCGTCCACAGCGCGGAGTTCCTCGACCTCGCCGAGGCCGATTTCGACAAGGTCCTGCGGGTGAACCTGAAGGGCTCGTTCCTCGTCGGACAGGCCGTCGCCCGCCAGATGGTCGAGCAGGTGAAGGCCGGCAAGACCCCGGGTGCCATCGTCAACATGAGCTCGGTCAATGCCCGGCTCGCCATCATCAACCAGATCCCCTACTGCGTCTCCAAGGGCGGCGTCGGCCAGTTGACCAACGTCATGGCGCTCGGGCTCTCCGAGCACGGCATCCGCGTCAACGCCATCGGTCCTGGCTCGATCGCCACCGAGATGCTGACCAGCGTCAACACCGACAAAGCCGCCCGTCACCGCCTCTTCTCGCGCACGCCGCTGCGCCGTCTCGGCGAACCCGACGAGATCGCCAAGGTCGCTGTCTTCCTGGCCTCCGACGCGTCCAGCTACATCACCGGCCAGACGCTCTATGCCGATGGCGGGCGGCTTGGGCTCAACTACACGGTGCCGGTGCGGGATTGAGCGCCGATCTGCCGCCGGCCCTGCGCGCGGCGCTGGACAGGCTCGCCGGCCGTTTCGGCGGGCGCGACCTCGCCGCAGCCAGCCAGCGCCTGAGCGCGGATTACCGGGCAGGCCGCGGGTCGCGGCTGCCAGCCCCCGTCGATCTCGCCGCCTATGCCATTGCCCGCATGCCGGCGACCTATGCGGCCTGCGCCGCCGCCCTCGGGGAGGCCGCAGCGCGGGTCGATCTGGCGCCGCGCACGCTTCTCGATGTCGGATGCGGACCGGGCACCGCCACCTGGGCAGCAGCAGAGACCTTTCCAAACCTCGTCAAGGCGACGCTGCTTGACGCCCATGCGGGCATGACGGCGCTCGGCCGCGACCTCGCGGCCGAGGGGCCTGCCCTCTTGGTGGAAGCCGACTGGCAGGCCGGGCGGCTGGAGGCGGTCGCGCCGGCCTCGGCTGATCTCGTCGTCGCGAGCTATGCGCTCAATGAACTCAAGTCCGGCGCAGTGGCGGATGCGGCGCGGGCGCTCTATCGCGCCGCAAGCGGCATCCTCGTTCTCATCGAGCCCGGCACCCCCGCCGGCTTCGCTGTCATTGCCGCCGCCCGCAACGCGCTGATAGCCGGCGGCGCCCGTATCGCCGCCCCCTGCCCCGGCGGGGCCGCCTGCCCCGTCGTGGCGCCGGACTGGTGCCATTTCTCCGCCCGGTTGCCGCGGCTGCGCGCCCACAAGGCCGCGAAATCGGCCGACGTCCCCTTCGAGGACGAGCGTTATGCCTATCTGGTCGCCGCGCGGCCGCATCTTCAGATCGAGGCCGCGCCCGCGCGCATCCTGCGGCCTCCCCATGCCGACAAGACAGGAACGACGTTCACCCTCTGTACGGAAGGCGGCCTGTCTCGACGCGTCGTCGCCAGCCGCGACCGCGACGCCCATCGCTTGACGCGGCGCCTCGGCTGGGGCGACGCTTTTCCATCAGAATCGCCGGAGCCGCCATGACCCGCAAACCTGTCATCGCCCTCGTCGTCGCTGCCGCCTTCCTGCCGCTTCCTGCGCTCGGCCAGAGCGAGAACCTGTCCTTTTCCCAGCGCATGGGCATCTACCGGGCCTGCAAGGCTGACCTCGACAGCAAGTGTCCGAGCGCCGGCACCGATTCGGCGCGGGTTTCGGCCTGCCTGCGCAGCAACCAGGCGCAGCTCTCGCCCCCCTGCGTCACGGCGATCCGGCAGGCGGGCCTGCGCTGAGGCTGGCACCGCTGCCCTGCATCGCCCGCGATTGACCGGCCACCGCCGCAGGCCCGATAGCGGTGGATCGGGAGTGCAATGATGCTCGTCATGCCCTGGCTCTGGGCCGTTTTCACCGTCATCGCGGCCGCCGCCCAGACCGCGCGCAACGCCCTGCAGCGCAGCCTCACTGAGCGTCTGGGCACGATCGGCGCCACCCATGTGCGTTTTCTCTACGGCTTTCCCTTCGCCTTGGTGTTTCTGGCTTGCGTCCATCTCGCCGTGCCCGCCCGCGCGCCGGGACTGTCCGTCGCCTTCCTGGTCTGGACCACGGTCGGTGCCATGGCGCAGATCGGTGCGACGGCGCTGATGCTCGCCGCCATGCGGGAGCGCTCCTTCGTCGTCACCACGGCCTATACAAAAACCGAACCCGTCATCGTCGCGCTGTTCGGCGTGGTTCTGCTCGGCGACCACCTCACGGGCTGGGCCTGGAGCGCGATCCTCATCGCCACCTCCGGCATCATCCTCATGTCCTGGAAGCCCGGAACCGAGCAGTCGCTGCGGCCAGCCGTCCTCGGCGTCGTTTCAGCAGCGCTTTTCGGTCTCGCATCGGTCGGCTTTCGCGGCGCCATCCGCACGCTTGACACGGAGAGCTTCGTCCTCGCTGCCACGACGACCCTCGCCTGGGGCCTGGCGATTCAGACGGCGGTCCTAACGGCTTATCTCGCCCTCGCCGACAGGGCCGGACTCATGGCGATCTTCCGCGCCTGGCGGCCCTCGCTCGCGGCGGGCTTCCTAGGCGCCTTTGCCTCGCAGTTCTGGTTTCTGGCCTTTGCGCTGGAAACGGTCGCCAAGGTCCGCACCCTCGCCCTGGTCGAGGTGCTCTTCGCCGGCATCGTCTCGGGAGCCATCATCAAGCAGGCGACCAGCCCGCGCGAGGGGCTGGCGATCGCGCTCATTGTCTTGGGCGTCGCCGTGCTGCTCAGCCTTGGCTGAGCGGTGACAGGCGGGTCAGGTGGCCCATCTTCCGGCCCTCACGCTGGTCGCGCTTGCCATAGAGATGCAGCACCGTGCCCTCCTCGGCGGCATGGCGCCGCCAGTCCTTGACACTGGCACCGATGAGATTCTGCATCACCGCGTCCGAGTGCCGCCGCGTCGAGCCGAGCGGCAGGCCGGCAACCGCCCGCATGTGGTTCTCGAACTGGGAGCAATGGCAGGCGGCCTCGGTCCAATGCCCTGAATTGTGGACGCGCGGCGCCATCTCGTTCAGCAACAGCTGTCCATCGCGCGTGACGAAGAGCTCCACCGCCAGCACCCCGACATAGTCGAGCTTCTCCGCGAGCACCGTGCCCATCAGGGCCGCCCGCGCCGCCAGCGAAACGTCGATGGCGGCCGGCACCGTCGACGTACGGAGAATGCCGCTGCGGTGAACGTTCTCGACCGGATCGTAATGGCGGATTTCGCCGCCCGCACCGCGGACGACGAGGACGGAGATTTCGCGCTCGAAAGGCACGAAGGCCTCGAGGATGGCAGGCTGGTTGCCGATGGTCGCGAGCGCGCGGGCCGGGTTGTCGCCGGCGCGGATGACGACCTGCCCCTTGCCGTCATAGCCGAAGCGGCGGGTCTTCAGGACGGCGGGCCGGCCGATCGTCTCAAGCGCACGGACGAGATCCTCCACCGAATCGACAGCGACAAAGTCGGGAACGGCGAGCCCACAGTCGCGCGCGAAGGTCTTCTCGGTGATCCGGTCCTGCGACACCGTCAGCGCCATGGGGCCGGGTCGCACCGGCAGCCGGCTCGCCAGGAAATCAGCGGCCCGGGCCGGCACGTTCTCGAATTCATAGGTGACGATGTCGACATCCTCCGCGAAGCGCGCCAGCGCGCTCTCGTCGGAATAGTCGGCCTCGGTGATCCGCCGCACCACGTCGAAGGCGGGGCTCTCCGGCTCGGGGGCAAAGACCTGGCAGCGCAAGCCCAGTCGCGCGCCCGCCAGCGCCAGCATGCGACCGAGCTGCCCGCCGCCGAGAATGCCGATGATCTGGTCGGGACCGACCGACCGGTCAGATGTCGTCACGGGGACGCTCCGCAATGGCCGCCGTCTGACGGGCGCGATAGGCATCGAGCCGCTCGGCAAGGGCCGGATCGTTGAGGGCGAGGACCGCAGCCGCCAGCAGCGCCGCATTGATGGCGCCGGGCTTGCCGATAGCCAGCGTGCCGACGGGAATGCCACCCGGCATCTGCACGATGGAATGGAGCGAATCGACACCGGACAGGGCCTTGCTCTCCACCGGCACGCCGAAGACCGGCAGCGGCGTCAGCGCCGCCGCCATGCCCGGCAGATGGGCCGCGCCGCCGGCCCCGGCAATGATGATCTTGAAGCCGTTGTCGCGCGCCGAACGGGCAAAATCGTAGAGCCTGTCGGGTGTGCGGTGGGCGGAGACGATGAGCGACTCGTGGCCGATGCCCAGACCGGCCAGAATCTCGGCCGCATGGCGCATGGTCGCCCAGTCCGACTGGGAGCCCATGATGATGGCGACGGGCTTATCCCCGCTCGCAGCCGTCTCCGGCATCGACGCCTCCCCCCGCTCGTCGAGGATCGACGGCATTCAGAAAGAAGCGGCGGAGAATATGCAGAGGTTGTCCCGGTAGCAAGACGCAGCGTGAGCCAATCTTCGCACCCGCGCATTAGCCGGGCGGCAGCCGCTTCAAGCGATGATATCGGGGGTCAGAAGGTCGTCGAGGAAGGCGATCCGGTCGCGCAGGACAAGCTTGCGCTTCTTCAGCCGCTGGATCTGCAGGCGGTCGGCCACCGGCATCCGCACCAGCGCATCGATGGCGACGTCGAGATCCCGGTGTTCCTGCCGCAGCCTTTCAAGCTCAAGCAGCGCCTCGCGCTCGTCGATGTCATTCGATGCCATTGCTTTACCAGAGGCTGTGCCGGATCCGAACGGCGATCCGCGCGGCCGCCATTATGCGGTCGCGGCAGCGCCTTGGGCAAGGCACCGCTTGCCCAAGCGTGAGGCCTGCGGCGGAGCGTCGCCGTAACATACCGTGACTTTACTTTGCCGCATACAGGTCCAAACTCGCTCTCAGTCCGATGCGTTTCGGACCTTGTCCGAGGCCATCTGGACCCTTTGTTCAAAGGAGGACTTTGATGAGCTTGCAGTCGCACCTCGCGGAACTCGAAAAGCGTCATGAGGCACTCGATCGGCAGTTGAGCCAGATCGTCGCCCGCCCATCCTCGCAGGATGAAGAGATTGCGGAGCTGAAGCGGCGCAAGCTGCAGCTGAAGGACCAGATCGAGCGCCTGAGGGCGAACAGTCCCAGCCTCCACTAGAGCCGGAGCGCCCACCGTTCGGACATCATCGATTTCAGAATTCAGGACTGCCGGCGCCCTCGTGGGCGCCGGCAGTTCTCGTTTCGGCAGGCAAGTGTTACGGCCACATGCGCCGGAAGACGCCGTCCTTGATGATGACGAGATGCATCAGCGCCGCCCCGATGTGGGCGAAGACCAGGAGGCTCATCACCACCGCGCCGCCGAAATGGAACCGGTAGATCACCGAACAGGTCGCCGGCTGGCCGGACAAGGGCAGCGTCACCGGGATGGTCCAGAAGAGGTTGACCGGCCCGTAGCACATGGATGTGGCGACCCAGCCGGTAAGTGGCACGAGAAAGATGAGCACATAGAGCAGATGGTGTGTGGCCGCCGAGGCAATGCGCTGGAACTTCGTCAGCGTCGGCACCGGCGACGGGGTTCCCTGCGTGACCTTCAGCGCCACGCGCGCCACCGCGAGCAGCAGGACGATCAGCCCGAACGACTTGTGCCATTCATAGAGAGCGTTCTTCACTGCCGGATTGGCGCCAGGATTGGGCGGAAAGGGAATGCTGGTCATGTAGATGCCGACGGGTACAAGCCCGATGATCAGCGCCGCTGTTGCCCAGTGGATGATCCGATGCGGCGTCGAATAGATTTCCGCCTGCGACATGGCTGCCATCCCTCCATTGCGTCCCGGCGTCGATCATGGGCGGGGCCCCCCGGGGAATGCAAGAGGCGCGTCCAACGGCCCTGCAAGCGTAGCAGGAGGCCTCCGTCATAGCGCCGCGATGACGGAGGCCGCGATTGATGCCACTGTGGCTGGTAACTCTTTTTTCGCCGCGCCTGATCCAAAACCGGTGCCGGAGCCATACATGCAGTACAAGTCGCCGGTTGGACGTCCAGTCCGGCTCCTGCCAGAGGCATGAAAGGCCTTTCTGACGATGGAAACTTCCGGAATTCTCGGCACGAAGGCCGATATCGTCCGGGCCCAGGTCGAGCGGGCCATTGCTGAATTGCGGGCAGCGCGCCCGGTGCTGATCCATGGCGCAGGGCGAACCGTGCTCGCCTTCGGTGTCGACGGGATCGATCACGCGGCGGCAGGGGCGGCAGCCGCCCTCAGCCCGTCGATGGCACATCTTCTCCTGCCTGCCGCGCGTCTGCGGCGGCTCGGCCTTGAGCGGTCTGCTCCGGCCCGCGTGGCGCTGCCGCAGATCAACGCGGCCCGGATCGAATCCCTGGCCCTGACGATTGAGGCGCGCATCGATGCGCCTGTCTCGCCCGTCGACGACCTCGACGAGGCTGCCCTCGAACTGGCGCGCCTCGCGCTGATCGTGCCCGCGGTGGTGATGGTTCCCCTCGCGGCCGGCAGCGATGCGCCGCTCCACGTTCTTGCGGTGGATGCGGCCGCGATCGGCGATTTCCGCAAGCTGGAGTCCCGGTTGATCCGCATCGTCGGCCGTGCGCCGGTTCCGCTGGAAGGTGCACCCGACACGGAATTCGTCGTCTTCCGCGGTGGCGAGGGCCTGCGTGACCAGGTCGCCATCGTCATCGGCAAGCCCAGCCCGGCTCAGCCCGTGCCGGTTCGTCTGCACTCGGCCTGCCTGACCGGTGACCTCTTCGGGTCGCTGAAGTGCGATTGTGGCGACCAGCTGCGCGATACCGTGGAATGGATGGCGAAGAACGGCGGCGGCATTCTGCTCTATCTCGACCAGGAAGGCCGCGGCAACGGCATCGCCAACAAGATGCGGGCCTATCGCTTGCAGTCGCTCGGCTGGGATACCTACGACGCCGACGAGGTCCTCGGCTTCGACCTCGACCAGCGCCGCTTCGACTTCGCAGCCGAAATGCTGAAGCAGCTCGGCATCACCTCGATCGACGTGATGACCAACAATCCCGTCAAGATCGCCGCCATGGCGGAGGCCGGCATCGAGGTGCGTTCCGAACGTCGCGTCATCGGCCGCGCCACCGACGAGAACGTGCGGTACCTGACGTCGAAGCGTGACCGCGCCGGCCATGCCATCGATGCCGACGCGCTTCTCGCGAGCCTCGCTGCCCGCAAGTAGCGGCTATGGCGGGGCGAGCCGGGCTGGGCTAAGACGGCGGCAGGTCGAACCCGGCGCCGCCCATGCAGTCTCAGAACCCCGTGCCGTTCCGCCTTGCCCTGGCGCTTGGGCTCTTCGCCATCGGCTGGTTCATCCTCGCGGCGCCCTGGCTCCTCGGCCAGGTGACGATCCCTTGGGACGCCAAGGCCCACTGGTACCCTCACCTCGTCTTCGCAGCGCGGTCGCTTCATGCGGCCGCATCACCGGCCTGGACACCGAATATCTTCGCCGGGTCACCGGAGATCGCCGATCCGCAATCGGTCCTGTTCTCGGCACCGCTTCTTGCGCTCGCTGCGCTCACGGCAGAACCCAGCCTGACCGCCATGGACTGGGCTGTCTTCGCCATGCTTTTCGCCGGCGGTACCGGCGTGCTTCTCCTGTTCCGGGACCGCGGCTGGCATTGGGGCGGCGGCCTCGTCGCCGCCCTTGCCTTTGCCTTTGGCGCGGCGGCGAGCTGGCGCATCCAGCACCTGTCGCAGGTCTTCTCGCTCTGCTGGTGGCCGATCGCCTGGTGGTGTCTCGCCCGCGCCCTCGACCGTCATTCCCTGTTTTTCGGAATCGCGGCGGGACTGGCGGCGGCACTGATGGTGCTGGGCCGCGACCAGGTGGCGCTCCTTTGCGCCTACCTTCTCGCTGCGACCGTTCTGGCCCACTGGTTCGCAGCAAAAAGGCCCTGGGCAAAGGTCGGGGCGACGCTCGGGCCGCTGACGGCAGCAGCCGTGGCGGGGGCGCTGGTGGTTGCCGTTCCGGTCCTGATGTCTGCCCTTTGGGGCGCCGAATCCAACCGCATCGTCATCGACGAGACCGGCGCCGGACGGGGCTCGCTCCATCCGGCCCATCTCCTCACCTGGATCGTCGGCAACCTCTATGGCGCGGCCGGTCCGCTCGCAGAGCACTGGGGTCCGCCAAGCCCGACCTGGGGCGAGACAGGCCTGTTCCTCGCCCGCAACATGGGCAATCTCTACGCAGGGGCCCTGCCCCTGCTCCTCGTCCTCGCCCTCCTGCGCAGCGGCGCCCTGCTCGACCGCGACATCCGCTTCGTCACCGCCGCGCTCGTCGTCATGCTGCTCTATGCCCTCGGCTGGTACACGCCCGCTTTCAGCCTGTTCTGGCACCTGCCGGGCGTCGATCTCTTCCGGCGCCCGGCCGATGCGGCTTTCGTGATCGGCGGGCTCTTCGCCATCCTCGCCGGCTATGGTGCCCACCGCCTGCTGACGGGAACGCTGCGGACCGGCTGGCGTGTCGAGGCGCTGGTCGCAGCCGCCCTGGTGACGCTGGCCAGCGCGCTGATCGTCTCGAAGGGCGCGCCCACCGCCGCCTGGACCAACCTCGCCATCGCCGCGGGATCGATCGCCATATCGTTTTTGGTCCTCGGGCTTGGCCGTCGCCTGCCTGCCGCCGGGCTGGCGGTTCTCCTCGCGGCGGTGCTGGTGGCGGACCTGCGGCTCACCAACGGCCCGAGTGAATCCACCGCCCTGCCGCCCGCGAGCTATGCCGTGCTGGAGCCGGGCAGCACCGATCCCGCCCTCGCCCTCATCCGCTCCCTCACCGTTCGCGACGCCACGCGACGCGACCGCGTCGAACTGATCGGCCTCGGCTACGAATGGCAAAACGCCGCCATGTCCCATGACTTCGAGGACGTCTTGGGCTTCAATCCCGTGCGCTCCGCCGCTTTCGCCAATCTGGTTGGCGCCGAGGACATCGCCGCCCTGCCGGGCCAGCGGCGCTTTCCGCCCGCCTTCCCGTCCTACCGGTCGGAACTCGCCGACATTCTCGGGCTGCGCTTCGTCGTCACGCGCGTGCCGCCCGGCGACATCGACCGGCGGCTCCCCGCCGATGCCCTGCCGCTCGTCGGCGAGGCCGGCGGCATCCGCATCCATGAGAACACCCGCGCCCTGCCCCGCGTCTGGGTTGCGCCGTCAGCCATGGAGACGCCGCCAGATCTCGCGACGGTCGGTTTCCCCTCGGGGCTCGATCCGCGCCTGACGGTCCTGATCGAGGGACCCGTGCCGCCGACGCGGCAACCCGGCGGTACGGCGCGCATCCTCGCCTATGGCAATACGGCCGTGACGGTCGAAACCATGACGGCCGACGGCGGAATCCTCGTCCTCGGCGATGCCTGGCACCCCTGGTGGAGCGCCCGGATAGACGGCCGCGATGTACCGATCCGCCGTGCTTTCGGTGTCGTCCGCGCGGTGGAGGTGCCCGGTGGCAGGGCGACCGTCATATTCACCTTCGAGCCGCTGCGCGGCCTGTTACGGCAGATCCAGGGCCCGCTCTAGGCGGCCTTGAACGGCCTGATTGTGATGCCGGCGGCCTCCAGCGTGTCACGGACGGTGCGCGCCATGGCCACGGCCGCGGGATTGTCGCCATGGACGCAGATCGTGTCGATGGCGACCTTGAGCCGCTTGCCGGTGACGGTGACCACCTCCTGATCCTCGACCATACGCAGGACGCGGGCGGCAGCCAGCGCCGCATCGTGGATCACGGCACCTTCCACCTTGCGGCTCGTCAGGTTGCCGCTGTCGTCATAGGTGCGGTCGGCGAAAACCTCGCGCGCCATCGGCAGGCCGAGTTTCTCGCCAGCCCTCTCGGTCGACAGTCCCGGCATGACGACGAAGACGAGCTTGGGATCCACCGCCTTGATGGCGCGGCCCACCGCCATCGCCATGTCATCGTCGTCATTGCTCATGTTGCCCAGGGCGCCGTGGGTCTTCACATGGGTGACCTTGTGCCCGGCCATGACGGCCAGCGCCTGCATGGCGCCGACCTGGTAGGCGATCTGCTTTTCCAGATCTCCCATGCTGTCCCCGCGGATCACCCTGCGTCCGAACCCCCAGAGGTCGCCGAAGCCGGGATGGGCGCCAATCGACACGCCCTTCGCCTTCGCGATCTCTGCGGTGCGGTGCATGATGATCGGATCGCCGGCATGCCAGCCGCAGGCGACATTGGCGGACGAAACGATCGAGAGCATCGCCTCGTCGTCACCCATCTTCCAGGGGCCGAAGCCCTCGCCCATGTCCGAATTGAGATCGACGGCTGTCATGACGGCCTCCTTCAGGCGGCGGAATGGAGCGGCGGTTCGGCCGGCGGCGCATGGGCGTCGACCCAGCCATCGACCAGGTTGACCGACAGGAGATGTTCGGTGTCGAAGCCGAGGCCGACCGGCTTCAGACCGGCACGAACAGACGCCAGCATAGCCGCCTGCTCACGCGCGGCGGCGATGCCCTCGGCCAGCGTGACCGCAGCAAAGCGCATCTCGCTGCCGGGACGCTGTTGGACGAAGCGCGGCAGGTCGGCCGAGATGATGGTGGCGATCTTCGGATAGCCGCCGGTGGTCTGTCGATCGGCCAGCAGCACGATCGGCTCGCCAGATCCTGGCACCTGGATCGAGCCGGTGACGATGCCGTCGGAGACGATGTTGAAGCCCTTGGCGTGCTCGATCACCGGGCCGCTGAGCCGGTAGCCCATCCGGTCGGCCTCCGCCGAGACGCTATAGGCCTCGCCGAGAAAGGTCGCGATGCCAGCGTCGCTGAAATAGTCGTCCTGCGGCCCAAGCACGACGCGGAAGGCACCGGAGGAAACCTTCGGCGGCACGGTCGCGGTGAGGTCCGGCCCATGCGGCGCGCTGCCGACGGGCAGCACCTGCCCAGGACGCACCGGTGCCCGGTCGACGCCGCCGAGCCCACCGCGCAGGTGGAACGAACGGCTGCCGAGATCCGTCTTCACCGCGATGCCGCCCGAGACCGCGAGAACCATGAAGGTCCCCGCCTTGGCGGCACCGACGGTGACACTCTGCCCATCCAGCGCCGTGGCGCTGGTGAGCGGCGGCACCGCCTCGCCGTCGATTTTCAGGTCGGCATAGGCGCCGGCCAGCGCCACGCGCACAGGGCCGCCCTCGACGACGAAAGCACCGCCGAGCACCGTGAACTCGATGGCCGCCTCGCCAGCTGCGTTGCCCACGAGCATGTTCGCGACCACCAGCGCGATGCGGTCCATGGCCCCGGCCGGCCCGACGCCGTAGCGCTGGAATCCGAACCGCCCGGAATCCTGAATGGTGGTCCCGGCGCCGCAATCCTTGACGAGAAGCCGGATCATGCCGCCACCAGCTCCGCGACCGGCTCGCCGGCCGCCGCCGCCGCGTCGAGCGCGTCCCACGCGCGCGCGGGAATGGGCCGGAACGTCACCTCGTCGCCAGCTCCCACAAGAAAGACGGGATCGCGGTCCGGCATGAAGTTGCGCACCGGCGTGCGTCCCAGCAGATGCCAGCCCGACGGCGCCTCGACCGAGGCGAACAGGGCCTGGACGCCGCCGATCGAGACCGTGCCGGCCGGTGTCTTGAGGCGCGGGCTGATCCGCCGCGGCAGCGCGATGGAGGGATCGGCCCCCGACAGGTAGCAGAAGCCCGGCAGGAAGCCGAGCATGGCAACCCGGTACGTGCGGCTCGCATGGCGGCGGATGATCTCATCGGTGGTCAGGCCGTGGCTCTTCGCCACGTCCTCGAGATCGATCCCGAATTCGCCGCCATAGACCACGGGAATGATCCAGCGCCGGGGTGGTCGCCCATCCGTCGCGAGCCCAGCGAGGATCTGGTGCACCCGGGCCTCGAAGGCCGGCATGTCGATGACCAGCGGATCGACCTGGACGAGCACCGATCGGTAGGTGGGCAGGGTCTCGATGACGCCGGGGATCGCCGCATCCGTCAGTGCCGCATCGAAGGCGAGACAGAGCGCATTGAGCCCGTCGTCGATCTCGGTGCCGAACTCGACCGTGACGGCGGTATCGCCACACGGCAGGAAGCGCGGGGAATGGACGCCCATGGCTGGATTCCGGTCAGCCCGCCAGCAGGTTCGGCAGGAACATGACGATCTGCGGGAAGACCACCAGGGTCATCGTGAAGATGATCATGATGATCAGATAGGGCAGCGTCACCTTCGCCAGATAGGACAGGCTGTCACCGGTAATGCCCTGGATGACGAAGAGATTGAAGCCGACCGGCGGGGTGATCTGCGCCATCTCGACGACCAGCACGATGAACACGCCGAACCAGATCGGATCGAAGCCTGCCATCTTGATGATCGGCAGGACGATCGGCAGCGTCATGACGATCATCGAGAAACCGTCGAGGAAGCAGCCGAGCACCAGGTAGAACACCACCAGCGCGAGCATCAGCTCGAAAGGCGAAAGCCCGAGGCCCTGCACGAAGGCGGCCACCTTGGCAGGAATACCGAGGAAGGCGGTGGCCGAGCCGAGGATGGATGCTCCCAGGAGGATCAGCGCGATCATCGAACAGGTCACCACGGAACCGATGGCGATCTGTCGGACGGCCTCCAAAGTCAGGGAGCGCTGGACCAGCGCGACGGTCGCGGCGCCGAGCACACCGACGGCCGCTGCCTCCGACGGAGTGGCAATGCCGCCATACATGGAGCCCAGCACACAGGCGATGAGGAACAGGGCTGGCGCCAGGTCCTTGAGCGAAGCGAAGCGCTCGCCCCAGGAGAGGTTGCGCAGCGCACGCTCGCTCTCCGGCACCAGATCCTTGCGGATCGTCGTGTGGATCATGATCCAGCCCATGAAGCAAACCGCAAGAAGCAGACCGGGAATGAGGCCTGCCGTAAACAGCTTGATGATGGAGACATCGGCGAGGACGCCGTAGATGATGAGGATGTTGGACGGCGGAATGAGAAAGCCGAGCGTGCCGGCGCCGGCCAGCGAGCCGATGGCGATGTCGCGCGAGTAGCCGCGCTTCAGCAGTTCGGTCAGGGCGATGCGCCCGACCACCTGCGTCGTCGCCGCGGAAGAGCCGGAAATCGCCGCGAAGATGGTGCAGCCGATGACGTTGACATGGATGAGACGTCCCGGCAGCAGGCCGGCCCAGGGCGCAAGGCCTGTGAACAATGAGCGCGACAGGTTGGTGCGGAACAGCAGTTCGCCCATCAGGATGAAGAGCGGCAGCGCCAGAAGCTCCTGCGTCGTCAGGATGTTCCAGGCATATTGGGGCACAAGCCGGTGCAGCGGGATGTCACGGAAGATCGCCAGCAGGATCGTGCCCGTCACGCCCAGCGTGAGGCCGATCCACAGCCCGCCGGCGAGCAGGCCGAACAGGATGGCGAACATGAAGATGACTTCGACGGCCATGGAAGGCTCCGCTCGACGAGATGAGGATCAGGACGACGCGAAGGCCGCTATTCGACGGGGTTCGACGCTCGCATGGACGGGTCTTCCAGCGGCAGGTCCAGCGCCGCGCGAATGGTTCGCGCCAGGAACTGCAAGGCGAGAAGCGCCATGCCCACAGTCACCAGGGCCATGGGCGGCCACACGATCGTCCCGGACGAGATCGACACCTGGCCGCGGGCGAAGGAGTTCCAGGTGAATATGACCATGGACACCGTCAGGTAGCTGGTCGCAGCGAAGGCTACCGCCGAGGAGACAATTTCCAGCAACTTCTTCAGCCGCGGACCGGCATTGCCCACGACGAGAGTGACCCGGATATGACCGCCCCCCCTGAGCGTCATGGCGGCACCAAAGGTGAAGGCAGCCGCCATGAGATAGGAGGAATATTCCCAGGCGTTGGGGACAACGCCCGGTCCGATGCCGAAGAAGTTGGACGCCGCGCGGACGATCACCTCCGCCAGCATCAGGCAGGTCAGTGTCAGAAGGCAGAGCGCACCGATCCAGCCGTCGAGACGGCCGAGCCGGTCGATGCCGGAAAGGAACCACCGGATGCCCGATGGCGCCCCGGCATTGAGATCAAGGTGGGGGGCCATCGGACGATCCGTCTCAGGAGCGCTTGACTTCGGCGAGATAGGCCTCGATCGGGCCCTTCGCCGCGGGAACGCGCCGAATGTAATCCTGCACCATGGTGGCGGTGCGGCGGCGCATGTCGGCCATCATCGGCGCCGGGATGTCGACCACCTCCATGCCGCCCTGCTTCAGGCGGGCGAGGCTGTCGGTGTCGGCCTTCACGGAGACCGCCCAGAATTCCGGCTCAAGCTTCTTGGCCACCGCCTCGATCGACGCGCGGTGGTTGGCCGGCAGCCGGTTCCAGGCGTCCATGTTGACGTTCACCATCTGGCATGACCAGACATGGTTCGTCGGATAGACATATTTCAGGAACTCCCAGAACTTGCCGTCGACACCGGACACGGACGAGGTCGAAACGCCCTGGACCGCGCCGGAGGCAAGAGCCGGAATGGTCTCGCCCCACGGGATGACGACGCCGGTCATGCCGAGCGCATTGACCATGTCCTGGGCGCCGCGATCCGGGCAACGGACCTTCTGGCCTGCGAGGCCGGCCAGCGTGTCGGCCTTCACTTTCAGGTGCAGATACTGGGTCGGCCAGGGCACCATGTAGAGATTTTTCTGGTTGTTGTTCTGCACAACGCGCTCGAAGACCGGGCGGATGTGCTTGTGATAGATGCGCAGCTCGTCCACCGAGCCGACCAGGAACGGAATGCCCTCGGCCCCGAGGATCGGCTCGTCGCCGATCTGCTGGATGTTGAGCACGTCGGCGATCGGCACCAGGCCGTCGCGCACGGCGCGCAGATGCTCCGGTCCCCTGAACCCGAGCTGGCCGCCGCTCTTCACTGTGATGTTCACTGCGCCGCCGGTCGCAGCCTTGACCTCGTCGGCAAACTTCTTGGCGTTGACGGTGTGGAAGTTACCGTCCGGCCAGACCGTCGAGAGGTCCCAGTTGGCGGCCTGGGCGCGGGCCACGGTCGGGGCCGCGAGCATGCTGGTACCGGCAAGGCCGGCCACGAATTGACGACGATCGAACATTGGCGGGACTCCTCGTTCCTGTCTCTGGATGTTCCGCCGTTGTCGGCGGCCGGGCTTGGCGCCCTTGTTCGGAATTGGACCGCTGTTCAGCCACGTTGACAAGGCCGAAATCTGCATTGCGCGAGCACCGGTCACGCGCAACGGAAACGCCTGCCATGCCGTCGCTGGTCGACGATCATTGGCACGACGATCCCGCAACGAGGGCTATGTGTCAACATCATGTTGACGTTTTGTCGTCGTTTTCTCTGTTTGATTTTGACGCTCAGTCTTGCCACTCTGTCAGGCCGTGCTGATGCACAGCTTCGAGGTCAGTCGATGACGCCTCCGTCCACCCTGGGTCCGATCGTATCCTCCGCCCATCTGGCTTCGGGGGAGTTGCCGGCGCTGTCCGAGTTCGAGTTTGGCATGATGATGGTCAGCCACGCTTTTCATCGGTGGACAGTCCGCTGCGCGGCGGCCGGCGGCGCGCCGGGTCTCTCGGCGCTCGAGAACATGATCCTCCACACAGTCTATCATCGCGGTCGCCCCAAGCGGCTCGCCGATATCGCCCTCGTCCTCAATGTCGAGGACATGCATCTCGTCACCTATGCGGTGAAGAAGCTCGAAAAGGCGGGCCTCGTGAAGGGCGAGAAGATCGGCAAGGAGAAGGCGGTCTCGGTGACCAAGAAGGGATCTGACGCTGTCATGCGCTACCATGAGGTGCGCGAGGCGCTGCTGATCCAGAGCGTCAAGGCGTTCGGCACCGATGCAGCCGTTCTTAGCCGCATCGCCACCGAGATGCGCGCCCTCTCTGGCCTCTATGACCAGGCCGCGCGAGCGGCCGCCAGCCTCTAAGGCCGACGGCCTCGTGCGTCAGCCGCCATAGGCCTTGGCGCCCTTCTGACTGACAAGACCCTCACTGACATCCTTCGCCAGAGCCGCTCGATCGCGCTTGGCCGGATCGCCGATGCCGCCGCCACCCGGCGTCATCACGACCAGACGGTCGTCCGGCGGGATGAGCTGGAAGCCCTTGCCCTTCAGCACCTTGCCCGACTTGAGCGACACCGCCCCGGCCGCGCCGTCCTTGCCGCCGTCACGTCCGCGTGGGGGGTGATCGATCCGGTCGTAGGCGGCCAGCAGGTCGAACGGCTTACCGATGCGGCTGCCGACCTCGATGACCTGGCCGAGGCCGCCTCGCCGGGTCCCCGCTCCACCGGAATCCTCACGGAACTCCTTGCGCCAGAAGATGAGCGGCGTGATGGATTCGGCGATCTCCACCGGCGTCCCCTTGACACCGGAGGGATAGGCCGTTGCCGACAGACCGTCCTTCATCGGCCGCGCGCCGGTGCCGCCATTCGACGTCACCGCCATCATGAACCCGTAATTGCCGAGCCCCGCCTCGTCGGTCTGGCCGCGCACATTGAGGTTCCACAGGCAGGACGTGCCCTCGGCAGGCACCCGGTCGGGCACCGCCTGGCGCAAGGCTCCGAAGACCACGTCCGGCAGCATCTGGCCGATGATGTGGCGCGAGGCCACCGGCTTCGGCTTCAGGGCGTTGACGATGCAGTTCTCCGGCGCCGACACGGTGAGCGGCGCCAGCGATCCCGCATTGTTGGGAATGTCCTTGCCGACGATGCAGGCGAGCCCGAAGACCGTATAGGCCGTGGTATAGGCGAGCGGGACGTTGATGCCACGCTTCGAGGCCTCCCCGGTGCCGGCGTAGTCGACGTGGATGCCCGTCTTCGTCACCGCAACGGTGCAGGCCAGCGTCACCGGCTCGTCATAGCCATCCACCGTCATGGTATTGCACCACTTGCCTTGCGGCAGCGCCGCGATGGCCTCCAGAACCGCAGCCTTGGAGCGGCTCAGGATGTGCTGTGACAGGACGTCGAGGTCCTTCAGGCCGAACTCCTCCATCATCTCGGAGAGACGCTCGCAACCGACGTCGTTGCAGGCGGCGAGTGAATAGACGTCGCCCTCGGTGTCGATCGGGAGGCGCGTGTTGGCGCGGATCATCGCCATCAGCGTCTCATTGAGTTGGCCCTGGTCGGCGAGCTTCAGGAGAGGGATGTAGAGCCCCTCCATGAACACGTCGGTTCCGTCGGGCCCGAATCCGATGCCGCCGATATCCATCAGATGGCTGGTGCAGGAGAACAGCCCGACAAGCTTGCCGCGATGGAAGGCGGGTGTCGTCAGCACGAAATCGTTGAGATGGCCGGTGCCCATCCACGGATCGTTGGTGATGTAGATGTCGCCCGGCTTCATCGTCTCGACCGGAAAGACCCGGATGAAGTGCTTGACGCTCTCGGCCATGGAATTGACGTGGCCGGGGGTGCCGGTCACCGCCTGGGCCAGCATGTTGCCCTCGCGATCGAAGACGCCGGCTGAGAGATCGCCCGCCTCGCGCACGATGGGGGAAAAGGCGGTGCGCAGCAGCACCTGCGCCTGCTCCTCGACCACCGCGATGAGGCGGTTCCACATGACCTGCAGTTCGATGTCGGAAAGCTTGCTCATGACCGTTACTTTCCCTTCTTCGCGGCAGGTTTCGCAGCCGGCTTGGCGGCCGACTTGGTCGCCTTGCGGGCGGTGAGGACAAGGCCGAGACCGCCATCGATCTCAGCGTCGAAGGCCGTCGTCACATAGGTCGAGGTACCGGCTTCGACGACGATGGCGGGCCCCGTAATCCGGGCGCCCGGCGCCATGGCAGTTCGATCATACATCGGCACTTTCACCGTCTTGCCTGCCTTGGCGTCGAAGACCGGTCTTGAGCCAATGGGTTTGGGGCCTCCCGTCGCCTTCGGCGTCCCGAGCAGCGCCGGGCGGGCCGTGTCCGTGGTGACCAGCAGCGACCAGGACAGGATCTCGATCGCTGCGCCGGGAATGTGGCGGGCGAAAAGCTGGCGATAGCCCGTCTCGAACAGGTCACGCATCTTGGCCATGTCCTTCTCGGCCAGGGCGCGGTTGGGAAGAGCGACGGCAATCTCATGCCCCTGCCCTGCATAGCGCATGAAGGCGGTGCGGGTTTCGGTCAGCTTGCGCTTGCCGGCGGCGGCACGGGCCAGGGTCGTCGCCTCCCCGCTCATTGCCGCGAGCAGTCGGTTGGCTTCCGCGAGATCGAACTTGTCGAGCCGCATGAACTTCGAATGGACGAGTTCATAGGCCGCAGGTGCGCGCAGGAACCCGACCGCCGAACCGACACCGGCATCGGCCGGCACCACGACGCGCGCGATGCCGAGCTTCTCGGCGAGCCGGGCTGCATGCAGCGGCGCGGCGCCGCCGAAGGCAACCATGGTGTGGTCCGAGACCACGACGCCGCGTTCCACCGCATGGACCCGCGCGGCATTGGCCATGTTCTCATCGACGATCTCGGCGACGCCGTGGGCGGCCATGGCGGTCGACAACGACAGGGGCTTGCCGACACGGGTATCAAGCGCCGCGTCAGCCTTGTCCGGATAGAGCGCAATGGCGCCGCCGGCGAAACGGGCCGGCTCGATCTTGCCGAGCGCGACGTCGGCATCGGTGACGGTCGGCAGGTCGCCGCCGCGGCCATAGCAGGCGGGTCCCGGCACGGAAGCGGCCGAATCCGGTCCGACGGTGATGCGCTTCAGCGTATCGACACGGGCGATGGAGCCGCCGCCTGCCCCGATCTCGACCATCTCGATCACCGGGATGCGGACGGGCAGCCCCGAGCCCTTCATGAACCGCGACTGACGATCGACCTCGAAGGTCCGCGCCTTGTAGGGCGTTGCGTCGTGGATGAGGCAGATCTTGGCAGTGGTCCCGCCCATATCGAAGGACAGGACCTTGTCCTCGCCGCGCTCGGCCGCGATGTAGGCGGCGAGGATGGCGCCGCCCGCCGGGCCGGACTCGACGAGCCGGATGGGAAAGCGCGCCGCGGTCTCCAGTGTCGCCAGCGAACCGCCCGACGTCATCAGGTGGATCGGCTTGCCATAGCCCTCGTCGGCGAAACGCGCCTTCAGCCGGCCGAGATAGCCGGCCATGAGTGGCTGCACATAGGCATTGGCGACGGCGGTCGAACTGCGCTCGTATTCGCGCATCTCCGGGCAGACTTCCGAGGACAGCGTCACCGCGATGTCCGGCACTTCGCGCGAGAGAATCTCGCGCACCCGCTCTTCATGGACGGCATTGGCGTAGGAATGGATGAAGGCCACGGCGACGGCCTCGACCTTGGCGGCCCTGAGGGCCTTGGCGACCTTCTTCACGGCCGCCTCATCGAGGTCGATCCAGACCTTGCCGGTCACGTCGATGCGCTCGGGGACGGTGAAGCGCAGTTCACGCGGCACCAGCTGGCGCGGCTTGTCGATGAAGATGTCGTACTGGTCGTAGCGGCCCTCGTCGGCGATCTCGATCACATCGCGAAAACCGTCCGTGGCGATCAGCGCGGTCTTGGCACCCTTGCGCTCGATGACGGCATTGGTCGCCAGCGTCGTGCCGTGCACGAAGACGTCGAGATCGGCAAAGCCAATACCGGCCTGGTCCAGCACCAGCCGCGTGCCTTCCACCACCGCCTCTTCGGGCGCATGGGGCGTGGTCAGCACCTTGGTCGTGAGGCGGCGTTCGCCATGTTCCAGCACGATGTCGGTGAAGGTGCCGCCGATGTCGGTGGCGAGGCGAATCGTTTCGGACGTCTTCATGCGCGACACTCGTTCGGACCGGGGCTTAGGGGACTGTGTCATGCGCTTCGCCACCAGGCCACAACGCACAAGGGCAATCGCACAAAACTCCCGCGAAATGGCTGAAATCGGCTTGGGTGACGACCATCGCGTGGCCCGGAAATCATGTCAACAATTCATCGACGATTTGTCACTGTTTCGTGACCTTGGCATCCTAGGACGGCCTCCCTTGTATCGGTTGGTCGCGCCGCATGGCGGCACGTCGGACTGTCCACAGATTTCCCAGCACTGTCGCGTTGTGATGCCGGACAGCCTGTGAAATGAACCCGACTTTGGCGATGAATGTGGCAAGGACCACGAGCATGACATTGACTTTACGTAAGAAATTGAATTCGCAGACCGGCGCATTGTCGCTGGCGACCTTGGCCACAGGCCTCGCGCTCGCCCTGCCCGCAGCAGCACAACAAGCCAACCGGGAGTGGCGCGGTGCGGTCGACGGACTGACCGTCAATCTCTCCACTGGCCTGCTCAACGGCCATGGCCGCGAATATGTGCTGAACCCGGACGGTTCGTCCGTCAGCATGCTGCGCTGGAACATGCGCAACGTCATGATGTTCAACGCGGCCGTTGCCTATCGCCCGGCAGACTGGCTGAAGCTCGAAATGCGCGGCTCGACCAATTTCACGGGCATGTCGCACATGGACGATTACGACTGGAACATTCCGAGCTGCCCGCCCTCGCCCACGGGCACCTATTGCGAGTCGAACCATCCCGACACGGTCCTGCGCAATGCGCTGCAGTTCGACAGCTTCGCCGCTGCCCGCTTCCTAACGCTCGGCCCTGTCCAGCTCAGCGCAGTCGCAGGCTACAAGTTCGACTTCTACCGCTGGCAGGGCTCGGGCGGCACATCCAACTACGCCCCCTTCCCGCCAGGCAGCGGCATTTCCTACGATCAGACCTGGCGCGCACCCTATCTGGGCATTGCCATGGAGGCCGAGCACGGCCGCTGGTCGCTGCGCGGCCGCCTGATTGGCTCGGTCTGGGCGCTCGGCACCGGCCGCGATCTTCATCACCTGCGCTCGATTCTGTTCACCGACCGCCTCGGTCCCAGCCAGATGATGGCGGCCGAGATCGGGCTCGGCTACCAGATCCGCCCCGGCATGACGCTCACCGCCGACTATCGCTACCAGGCCTGGCGGATCGCCCAAGGGCCGTCCGATGCGCAGACCCTCGGCGGCACGCTGAGGACCTTCCCGGGCAAGAGCGCTGGCGGCAGCAACACCTCGCACATGGTCTCGCTTGGCCTGCGCATCCGTCCGGGCGAAGCCGTCCGAATGGCCGACGGTGCGCCGGTCGCGGCGTCGGGGTCCCTGGCTGGCTTCCATGCCGGTGTCGACATAGGAGCGACGTGGCAGAATGCCGGCTGGACGACCAATTCCATCGGCGGAACGCCGGGACGGCTTTTTCCCGAAACGGCTGGAGCCCGCCTTGGCTCGGGCGCCCCGCGCGTCGGCTTCTTCGCGGGCTACGGCCGCCAGTTCGGCGCCTGGATCCTTGGCGCGGAAGCCGATCTCGGGCTGGCCAATGCCAACCGGTTCCGCGTCGGCGTACCCGGTGCACTCGACCAGACCGCCATTGTCTCGGCAACCGACGGCGTGCGCATGACCAGGCTCTGGGACGCCAGCCTGCGCGCCCGCTTCGGCTATGAGGTGCAGCCTGGTCTTGCGCTCTACGCCACGGGCGGCCTCGCCATGGCGGCAAGCCAGGTGCGCGTCGGCTGCAACAATGGCGCAAGCTGTGTCGGTGGCGTCAGCCTCGACCAAAGTGCGACGTCGACGCGCCTCGGCTGGACACTCGGCGCAGGTGCCGAAGCGGCCCTCGCCGGTCCCTGGTTCGCGCGGGCGGAATATCGCTATTCCGCCTATGGTGCGGTGAACGCGACGTTCTTCGCCAGCGTCCCGGCGGACGCGATCAGGTCGAACGTGACATTGAACGACCATCGCGCAAGCCTTGCACTCGGCTACCGCTACTGACCAGCGCGCCGCGGGCCCCTTAACCGGGCCCGCGGCGTCGCAATAACCTAAGGGAGACAGCATGGCCGCGATCGTCGAATGGGCGAAACTGACAGCGCCCGAGCTCAACGCCATGGCCGCCGCCGGGGCGACGGTGCTGCTGCCGGTCGCCTCCACCGAACAGCATGGTCCGCATCTGGGCAC